>JAFZDT010000020.1 GCA_017561055.1 Erysipelotrichaceae bacterium | reverse complement strand
TCTATTTGTTCATTTGAAAAATCATCTAAAAATTTAGATAACACGGCAATCGCCATTTCTTGATACGATGCATGTAATAATGTATCTAAATCTATTTTATCTTTTTGAATATCATCTTTAACAAATAAGCCTCCATCACTAGCGATTCCTTGTAAAACCGCTTCATGGAAGCTTGCTTGAATATGTAAATTTCTAGTACTGTGATATGTTTTCATAAACAATTCCCCCTTGTTTACTTCTATTCATCTATGATACAATGTATCTCGTGGAAATACAAGTGTATTTCACACAAAAACAGAGGTGAAGTTTATGAATATTGCTTGTCTAGGATATGGGGTTGTTGGTAAAGGTGTAGTTGAAATGTTTACCAATGATTCTAGAGTAAATATTAAACATATATTGGTTAGAAATTTAGAGGAGTGTCCTTTAGCTGTAGCAACATTAGATATTCAAGGTATTTTAAATGATGATAGTGTTGATTGTGTAGTTGAAATGATGGGTGGTATAGATTTCCCATATTATTGTATTAAAGAATCTTTACTTAGAGGAAAACATGTTGTAACAAGTAATAAAGCAGTAATGGCTGCTCATTATCAAGAACTATTAACATTGGCAAAAGAGCATCATGTACAATTGCGCTTAGAAGCAAGTGTTGGTGGAGGTATTCCATGGATTCATTCTTTATTACAACAAATACGAATTGGTAATGTCTATCGTATTGAGGGTATTTTTAATGGAACGACTAATTATATCTTTGATCAAATGCATACCCGTCATGAAGAGTATAGTGAAATTTTAAAAGAGGCACAAAGTTTGGGTTATGCCGAAAGTGATCCAAGTAGTGATGTAGATGGATATGATATTCAAAGAAAATTAATGATTTCTAGTAGTATAGCTTATAAAACGGTAGTGGATATGACAAAATTTACTTTAGCTAGCATGCGTAATATTCAATTATCTGACATTTTATATTTTGAAAAGTATGGATTTAGATGTCGTTATTTTGCGACTAGTTTTGTTGAAGATGGTAAATATTTTGGAAGTGTTGAACCAACTTTATTTGAACAAACTACACAACCAGCGTGTGTGAGTGTTAATCATAATTTAACTATTTTGTACCATGATACTTTAGGTGTGTTACAATTAGTTGGTCAAGGTGCTGGTCGTTATCCAACTGCGAATGCGGTAGTACAAGACATTTTAGATGTATATGAAGAAAAGTGGTCAAATATTCAAATGGAAAAAGAATTGACGTATGATAATTCTTTAGCAAATACTCGTTTATGTATTTGTACTAGTGAAGAAGGATTGGATGTATTTGATACTTATTTAGTTCGAAAAGAACAAGTTGGTCATCGTTATTATGGTTGGACCGTGGATTTGGATAATGAAACGAAGTGTCAATTAGTAAATGAAGCAAGTAAGAAAGATAATTCTTTCTTCTATGCAGTAGTAAGATAGGGGATTTGTATGATTGTTACTAAATTTGGGGGAAGTTCTGTCGCAAGTAGCGAACAATTTAAAAAGGTTAAGCATATTATAGAGAGTAATCCAGATCGTCAAATTGTGATTAGTAGTGCGATTGGGAAGAAGAATAGTGAAGATAATAAGGTAACGGATTTGTTATATTTGTTATTTGCTCATATTCAGTATTCGGTATCATTTGAACATTTATATAAGGTCTTAGTTGAAAAGTTTGTGAATATTAAAGAGGAACTAGGTTTAACTTATGATATTGAAGCAGAATTAGAAAAATTGCATAAAGAGTTGAAAAAGGGTATTTCTCAAGATTATTTAGTTTCTCGAGGAGAATATTTAACAAGTTTATTAATGGCTGAATATTTAGGATTTGCTTTTGTGGATGCGAAAGATGTTATGCGCTTTAGTTACAATGGTAAATTAGATATGGAAGAAAGTGAACGTGCGATTCGTCAAAAGTATGCTCAATATGGAAAGATGGTGATTCCAGGTTTCTATGGTGCTTTACCTGATGGTAGTGTACGCGTTATGAGTCGTGGTGGTAGTGATATTACAGGTAGTATTGTTGCGAAAGCTTTAGAGGCGGAAGTATATGAAAACTGGACGGATGTTTCTGGTATTTTGATGGCGGATCCTCGAATTATTGATAATCCGAAATGGATTGAAGTTATTACCTATAGTGAACTTAGAGAATTATCTTATATGGGTGCGAATGTATTACATGAAGATGCAATATTCCCTGTTAAGGAAGCGAATATTCCAATCATGATTAAGAATACCAATGCCCCAGATGATCCAGGTACTAAGATTGTAGATGTAGTTGAAAATGAACCAAAGTCTCAAAAGATTACAGGTATTTCAGGTAAACGTGATTTTACAGTATTTACAATGTATCGTCATAATTCTAGTAATGAAATTGGTATCTTACGTAAAGCGTTGGAAGTGTTTGAAAAATATAATGTATCAGTTGAACATGTACCTAGTGGTATTGATAACTTCTCAATTGTTGTAGCAACAAGTAGTATTGAAAGATGTATGTATGATATTGCTAGTGAACTAAAACAAGTGTGTCAAACAGATTCTATTAAGATTACGGGTAATATTTCATTGATTGCGGTTGTTGGTCGTAATATGGCTAGCCAATGTGGTATGAGTGGACGTGTATTTAAAACCTTAGGGGATCATGATATTAATATTCGTATGATTGCCCAAGGTAGTGATGAAATTAATATTATCGTTGGTGTTGAAAATGAAGATTTCAAGAAAGCGATTCAAGTTATTTATAATGAATTTAGTTAGGAGAATATCATGAAAATATATAAAGTTGGTATTTTAGGAGCTACAGGTGTTGTTGGTCAAATGATGCTTAAAGTGATGGAAGAAAAACAATTGCCTGTAGAATTACGATTATTAGCTAGTAAACGCAGTGTGGGTAAAGAATTTACTTTTAATGGAGAAACTTTGGTTGTTGAGGAAGCGACTGAAACGTCTTTTGAAGGATTAGATTTTGTATTAGGTGCTGTTGGTAATGATATGTCAAAATATTTTGCGCCTTTTATTAAAGAAGCAGGTGCGATTTATATTGATAATAGTAGTGCTTTTAGATTGGATCCCAATGTACCTTTGGTAGTACCTGAAGTAAATCCTGAGCATGTATATGTTCATCAAGGAATTATTGCCAATCCTAATTGTGTAACAATCATTGGTTTAACAGCAATTGCTCCAATTCATCGTTTGAATCCGATTCAAAGAATTGTAGCATCAACCTATCAAGCAGTAAGTGGTGCGGGCATTGCGGGGATGAATGAGTTATTAAAACAGTTAGAAGATTTATATTTAAATAATGAAATTGTTCCGCAAGCATTTGCTAGACAAATTGTATGTAATTTGATTCCTCAAATCGGTAGTGAAAATGAATTAGGATATACTTCAGAGGAAATGAAATTTCAAAACGAATCTCGTAAGATTTTAAATAGTCCTGATTTGAAAGTAAATTGTACTTGTGTACGCGTTCCAGTGATTCAATCGCATTCTATTAGTATGACTCTTGAACTTACAAGAGATATGGAAGTAGATGAAGTGAAGGAATTATTGGAAAAAGCGAAGGGTGTTGAACTTATGGAACCATATCCAACGCCATTAGATACAACAAATCAAGATTTAGTTAAGGTTGGACGTATTCATAAGGATATTAGTGCAGATAGAAGTATTGTTCTTTGGTGTTGTGGAGATCAAGTTCGTAAAGGTGCCGCAACCAATGCGATTCAAATTATGGAGTTATTAATGAATTAAAAAAGACAGCTGAGTTATCAGCTGTTTTTATGTGGTTCAATGAATATTTGAATTTGTTGTTGAAGTAATTCTTCATCTTCTTTGGATAATTCGAATGTTTGTTGATTGAATGAAAAACCTGTTCCTAAATCGTATACATTATTCATACCTAATCTTTGTAATAGTTTAGATAAAGCTGTTCGTACATGAAGTCCTTTGCTTCTACCAGCTACTGATGATATAGTAACTGCTTTGTTTTTTAATACGGAACCTGTTTCCCAATCATTTTTAATTTCAGGTCTACTTAACCAGTCTAATGCATTTTTTAATACACCTGGTATTTCTCCATTATATTCTGGTGAAATAATCCAAATACCGTCTGCTTTTTTGATGGCATTACGAATCATTTTTACTTGTATTGGTGTTGGAAATTCTTCATCTTCGTTAAAAAATGGAATTTTACTTAAATTTATGATTTCAACGTGAATATGTTGTAGTTTATTTTTAATTATTGTAGCTAATTGCTTGTTAAAGGAATCTTTTCGTAAAGATCCTACTAGAATAACGATATGTTTCATATAATCATCCTTTCTTTGATTATATTGTAACAATGCATGTAGGTTTATTCATCTAATATGCTTGTAATAATCTTTTGTGGTATACTAGTTAACAGAAAGAAGGTATGTTTATGACAAAAGTAAATATCATTTCTGGTTTTTTAGGAGCAGGAAAAACAACGTTAATTAAGAAATTATTAAAAGAAGCATTTGTGAATGAACAAGTGGTATTAATAGAAAATGAATTTGGAGAAATTGGTGTTGATGGTGGTTTTATGAAAGAAGCTGGCATTGAAATCAAGGAAATGAATTCTGGATGTATTTGTTGTAGTTTGGTAGGAGATTTTGAAGAGTCTTTAAAAGAAGTAGTGAATACGTATCATCCAGATCGTGTAATTATTGAACCATCAGGTGTAGGCAAATTGAGTGATATTGTTAAAGCAGTTGAAAAAGTACACGATGATGTACATTTGCATATTGATGGAGCTTTAACAGTAGTTGATGCGAAAAAGGTAAAGATGTACCAAAAGAATTTTGGGGAATTTTATAATGATCAATTAGAAGAAGCGCAAGTGATTTTAATGAGTCATACCCAAAATGTATCGCAAGAAAAATTAGAACAAGCGATTACCTTAATTCGTGAGCACAATGATCATGCGAAAATTGTTACTACGGATTGGGATAAACTTGATGCAGAAGATATTTTGCATTTAGTAGATGCTGAGGATTGGGTGTTTGATATGCATGAAGATCATCATCACGATCATGAATGTTGTTGTCATGAGCATCATCACCATGATGAAGAATGCTGTTGTCATGAGCATCACCACCATGATGAAGAATGTTGTTGTCATGAGCATCATCACCATGAAGAGGAATGTTGTTGTCATGAGCATCACCACCATGAAGAAGAATGTTGTTGTCATGAGCATCATCACCATGATGAAGAATGTTGTTGTCATGAGCATCATTACCATGATGAAGAATGCTGTTGTCATGAGCATCATCACCTTGATGAAGATTGTTGTTGTCATGAACATCACCACCATCATCATGCGGATGAAGTGTTTGAAACTTGGGGTTTAGAAACGGCAAATGCATTTAAGTCTGAAACTATAAAAACGGTTTTAGATGATTTGGCTAATTCTAGTCAATATGGAAATGTAATTCGTGCTAAAGGTATTGTTGAAACGGTTGATGGAACATGGCTATATTTTGATGTAGTGCCTGAAGAAGTGGAAGTTCGTGAAGGTAAAGCAAGTCATATGAGTCGTATTTGTGTAATTGGTACGGAGTTAGATAGAGAAAGATTGCATGAGGTATTTAAATAATGTTAAGCGATCGTAATGTCTTAGTGTATTTGTTTACTGGTTTTTTAGAAAGTGGTAAGAGTACATTTATTAATGATACATTGCGTGATCCTGATTTTAATGAAGGGGAACGTAATTTGTTATTGTGCTTTGAAGAAGGTGAAGTGGAGTATGATCATTTGTATTTAAAGAAACATTGTAATACAGATGTAGTATATGTAGATAGTTTTGAACAAGTTACATTGGAGTTTTTAGAACAGTTAGATACAATGTATGCGCCTGATAGAGTGATTGTTGAATTTAATGGTACTTGGCCGGTTACGCAATTCTTAGATATGGAAATGCCGTTGGATTGGATGGTTGTGCAAATTGTGGCAACTGTTGATGCGGGAACATTTATGAATTATGTTGCAAATATGAAGTCTTTGATGTATGAACAATTGGTACATGCGGAAATGATTATTTTCAATCGTTGTGATGAAAGCACTAAGAAGAGTTTCTTGCGTGGTAATATCAAAGCAATGAATCGCAATGCGCAAATCATCTATGAAGATATTTATGGTAATGTCAATCAATTGGCTGAAGATGATTTACCATTTGATGTAAGTAAAGATGCTTTAGTTATTGAAGATGATGACTATGGTCTATGGTATATGGATGCTTTGGAACATCCAACTAAATATGAACATAAGCAATTAACGATTAAAGGAATTGCATTTCATACAGAACAATTTGGAAAACCAATCATTGCTTTAGGTAGATATGCGATGGTTTGTTGTGAAGATGATACTTCATTTATTGGTATTGGAGTATTAGATGGTGATACTTCTGGTATTGAAGATGGAGATTGGGTAGTTGTATCAGGACGTGTTCAAGTGGATTATGATGATGAAAGTAATATGGATTATATTTCGCTTGTGAATGCGGATATTTCTTCTTGTGAAGCTTTAAAAGATCCTTTAGTGTATTTTAATTAAGTGGTATTCGTTTGAATATCGCTTTTTTTATAAATTGTATTTTATGATATGTATGTTATAATGAAGATGTAATAATAAGAAAAATAAGAGGTGATTTCATGGAGGTTAAAGCAAGATTATTTTTAAAACTTGGATTTACATTGTTGTTATTTTTAATTTCTTTATATATAGGTTTTAAGACCATTGAGAAAGAGAATACAATAGATGCACCTATTATTTTTTCTATGGAAGAATTGGGATATAAAGATTCCAAACCTTTAGGATCTTTTGTGGATGTGGATTATATAAATGGTAAAGAATATGAATTTTATTATTTGTATGTGAATAGTGAAACTGAAGATTTTTTGAAGATGTATTTGTATGAGTGTGAGAATGTTACTGTTGCTAGAAATTTATTTGAAACGATTCTTATTCAAAAGAAAGAATCTATGTTAAAGAATTCTTGTATTGGTGATTGTTATATTGGAAAAATTACTTTTGAAGATGCAATTAAGGATTGGATGGAATTAAAAGATTGGAATGTAGATATTGGATATTCTTCATTTGATTATCATACAGAAGTTAGTGAAACTATGGGATGGTATGATGTTGTTTTGTCTAAAGAAAATTATGTATTAGTTTTAGATGTAGATAGTGATATTTTGATGAATAAGGAAAACATTGATGCGTTAGTTAGTATTTTTGATAGAGTCGAAGTGTTGAATAATTAGGATATTGTTATAGTATTGTTTATGTGTTTATAAATATAAGAGTTATTTTAATAAAAATGACTCTTTTTTGATGTAACATAATTTTGTTATTGTATAATATAATTTATGAAATGAGGGCTATTATGATTGAAAAGAAGTTTACCTTAATATCTAATTTTGATGGTTTACAAATTGTTGGTAAAATTATTGGTCCTAATGCAAATCCTAAAGGGATTTTTCAAATATGTCATGGTATGGCAGAAAATCGTAAACGATATTATGAATTTATGCGATATCTAGCAAATGAAGGATATGTTTGTGTTTGTCATGATCATCGTGGACATGGTGAAAGTGTGAAATCTAAAGAGGATTGGGGCTATTTTTATGATGATAGCGGTCAAGCAATTATTGATGATGCTTATCAAGTAGGATGTATGATAAAAAAGGAGTATCCAGATTTACCATTGTATCTATTTGGACACAGTATGGGATCAATGATTGTTCGTAGATATTTACAAGAGCATGATGATATTTTAGATAAATTAATTGTTTGTGGTTCTGTAAGTGAACAAAATTTTACAGCAAAAGCTGGTATTGCCCTTGTAATGTTTATGCGTATGTTAAAGGGGAAACGTCATCGTGGTAGATGGTTGCGTCAAATTGTTTTAGGACGAAATGACGGTCGTTTTGAAGGTAATGTTACGAATCGTTGGTTATGCGCCAATTTAGATAGTGTATTAGCGTATAATGAAATTGATGATTGTGGATTTTTATTTACAAACAATGGCTATAAAAACTTATTTACTTTAATGTATAAAACATATGATAAGAGTTTATTTCAACTAAAGAATAAGGATGTATCAATTTTGTTTATAGCAGGTGAAGATGATCCGATTATTTTATCTAAAAAGAAATGGTTGGAATCTCAAGAGTTCTTAAAAGAATTAGGATATCATGATGTGAGTGGTATTTTATATCCAGGATTGCGTCATGAAATTTTACAAGAAAAGAATAAAATCGAAATATATGAAGATATCTTGAAATTCATTGGTAAATAATTAAAATTATTATGTATTATTAATAGAAAAGTGTTATAATAACACAGCGAATGTACTACGCTTTTTGCGTAAATATATATGAGGAGGAAAAAATATGAGTAAAATTAGAACGAGATTTGCTCCAAGTCCAACTGGCTATATGCACATTGGAAACCTTCGTACAGCTTTATATGAATATTTAATTGCTAAGCATGATGGTGGAGATTTCATTTTACGTATTGAAGATACTGACCAAGAACGTGAAGTTGAAGGTGCAGTAGATATTATTTATGATGTATTAGAAAAAACTGGATTAAATTATGATGAAGGACCAGATAAACCTGGTGATTGTGGACCATATATTCAATCTGAACGTTTGCCTATGTATAAAAAGTATGCGGATGAATTGGTTGATTTAGGTGGTGCTCACTATTGTTTCTGTTCTGAAGAAGACATTCAAAAACAAAGAGATTTAGCTGCTGAACATGGTGAAGCATTTAAATTCATGGATCCATGTCATGCAATTAGTAAAGAAGATGCAAGAGCAAGAATTGCTAATGGTGAAAAATATGTTGTTCGTCAAACAATTCCTAGCTATGGAACAACTTCTTTCGATGATGAAGTATATGGTCATATTGAAGTAGAAAATTCTATTTTAGATGAAAACGTATTATTAAAATCTGATGGATATCCTACATATAACTTTGCGAATGTAATTGATGACCATCATATGCACATTACTCATGTAGTACGTGGTAATGAATATTTATCAAGTACTCCTAAGTATAACTTAATTTATAATGCTTATGGTTGGAAAATCCCTACATATGTGCATGTTCCACCTGTAATGAAAGATGAACAACATAAGTTAAGTAAACGTAATGGGGATGCGTCTTTCCAAGATTTATTAGCTAAAGGATATTTAGCTGAAGCTATCTTGAACTATATCGCATTATTAGGTTGGTCTCCAGAAGATGAACAAGAAATCTTTACTTTAAGAGAACTAGAAGAAAGATTTACTGCTGAACGTATTAATAAGTCTCCAGCGATTTTTGATATTAATAAGTTAACTTGGATGAATGGTATGTATATCCGTAATTTAAGTGTTGAAGAGTTTAATGAAAAGGCGATGCCATATTATGCTCAAGCAATTAAACGTGATATTGATCATATGTATTTAAGTAAAACAATTCAAGCTCGTGTTGAAACTTTAGTGGATATTTTAGAAGCAGTTGATTTCTTAGATGAAGCTCATGCATTTGATGCAAGCTTATATCAAAATAAGAAAATGAAAACTACACCTGAAAATTCATTAGAAGCTTTACGTTGGGTTTTAGAAAAAGTAGAAGCTTGTGAAGAATACACAGAAGAAGTATTGCATGATGTGTTTATGAACTTAGCTGTTGAAAAAGAAGTTAAGAATGGTCGTGTAATGTATCCTGCTCGTGTTGCTTTATCAAATAAAGCTCGTACTCCTGGTGGTGCTGTGGAAATTGCAGTATTATTAGGTAAAGAAGAAACGGTTGCTCGTTTAAAACAAGCAATTGTGGATTTAGAAGCTGCTTTAGCTTAGTATTTTAGGAGGGATGATGAATGAAGAGTGCTAAATGGGTCACTTTGGTTGCTTTATTTAGTGTTTGGTTTGTCATCTCTTTTTCTTTGCAAAATGAGGTGTTATTACCAATGCCTCAAGATGTGTTATTGCGAATGATTGGTGATTTGCAGAATCCTGTATTTTATAGTAGTGTTGGAATTACCTTATATCGAATGTTGAAGGGATTGTTTTTAGCATTTGTGTTAGGTATTGCTTTTGGGTTGGGAAGTGGGTTATCGAAATGGTTTGATGCTTTCTTTTATCCAATAGAAGTGATTTTAAAAACAGTACCGAACATATCATATATTATTCTTTCTTTGATTTGGCTGGGTTCTGAAGCAAGTGTAACAGTTGTTAGTTTTCTTGTTTTATTTCCTGTAGTATTTGGCAATGTAAAGCAAGGTGTGTTAGCAATTGATTCTGGCTATATCGATGTAATTAAAGTGTATCCTACTAGTTTTAGTTATAAAATTCGTAAAGTATATTTACCATTAATTTCTCCGTATCTTAAAGCAGCTTTACAAACGTCTTTGGGATTAGGATTTAAAGTAAGTGTTATGGCAGAAATATTGGGTAGGGTACAATCAGGTA
>JAFZDT010000162.1 GCA_017561055.1 Erysipelotrichaceae bacterium | reverse complement strand
ACATTAGCATTTGATGGAAACCGTGTTGGTGCTATTTCTCAAAATATGGGTCAAGACAAAGTTCGTAATATTTCTTTAGATACTTATGTTATGTCTAGACAATTATTTATGGATTTAGTAAATCAAGCTGCTGAAATTAGTTCTTTATATACATTTAAAGATGTATTATCTAGTTCAGTTGCTACATTAAGAGTTGAAGGTTTCGAATATAAAGGTTATTGTGCATGCATTAACTCTTTAGAACGTTACTATGAAGCAAATATGGAATTAGCTGACTACAATGTTGCTAAACAATTATTTACTCGAGAATGGCCTATTCATACAAGAACAAATGACTCTGCTCCTACTTACTATGGTAAAGATGCAGAAGTTGAAAACTGTGTAATCGCTAACGGTTGTAAGATTGAAGGTGAAGTTGAAAACTGTATTATCGGTCGTGGTGTAACTATTTCTAAGGGATGTAAGATTAAAGATTCTATCATTTTACCTGAAACATTTATTGGTGAAGATACAACAATTAAACATGCTGTTGTTGATAAAAAAGTTATCATTCAAAATGTTAAATCAATCGTTGGTGATGAAGATCGTTTAGTTTACATCAAACGTAGAGATCGTATCTAATGGGGTGAATCAATGAGTTCAGTATTATTTGTCGCTTCAGAAGGTTTGCCATTTATTAAATCTGGTGGATTAGCTGATGTAATCGGTTCTTTACCTAAAGAATTAGTTCGTAAAGGTGATGACGCTCGCGTTATTATGCCTTTATATTTAAAGATTGTTAATCAACATAAAGAAAACTTAGATAAATTATGTACATTTGATGTGCATTCTGGTAATTTGCATACAGTTGCTACAATCTATACTACTGTTAGAGAAGGTGTAACATATTATTTTGTTGAACATCAAGGTTACTTTGAACGTGGTGGATTGTATGGTTATGATGATGATGGTGAACGTTTCGCATTCTTTACAAAAGCTGTATTAGAAATGTTGAATCAAATTAATTATTTCCCAGATATCATTCACTGCCATGACTGGCATACAGGTATGTTAGCATTAATGTGTAAAGATCATTATGCTCATGATGAACGTTATCAAAATATGAAGCATGTTATGACTATTCATAACTTAGCATTCCAAGGTAACTTCTCTGCTGATTTATTACATTCTTGCTTAGGTATGGATATGAAGTATTATTTCGATGGTACAGTTCGTTTCCATAATGGTATTAGCTACTTAAAAGCTGGTATCTTATTCTCTGATAAAGTAACTACTGTTTCTGATACATATGCTCATGAAATTTTAACTAAAGAATTTGGTGAAAACATGGAAGGTGTATTAGAAAGTCGTGCTTGGGATTTAAGTGGTATCGTTAATGGTATTGACTGTGATTTATGGAATCCTAAATCAGATAGCTTATTAGCTAAAAACTATGATGTGAAGAGTTTTGTTGGTGGTAAAAAAGCTAATAAACGTGCTTTACAAGAAGCTATGGGTTTACGTGTTGCGGATGACGTATTATTAATTGGTATGGTATCTCGTTTAACATGGCAAAAAGGTGTTTATTTATTAGTTGAAAAAATGTATGAATTGATGGGTCAAGATGTTCAACTTGTTATCTTAGGTACAGGTGAAACAAACATCGAAAACGAATTCAAACAAATTGAATATCGTTTCCCTCGTCGTGCAGTTTACTATTGTGGATATAATGAAGAATTGGCTCACCAAATCTATGCTGGTTGTGATGCATTCTTAATGCCTTCATTATTTGAACCATGTGGTTTATCACAATTAATCTCTATGCGTTATGGTACATTACCAATCGTAAGAGAAACTGGTGGATTAAAAGATACAGTTATGCCTTATAACCAATACACTAAAGAAGGTACTGGTTTCACATTCGCTAATTTCAATGCGGATGAAATGATGAACATGATCAAATATTGTATCTATGTTTATTACATGCAAAAAGAAGACTGGAAGACATTGGTTGCGAATGCAATGAAAGCTGATGTTTCTTGGGAAGCTAGTTGCCGTAAATACTTTGAATTATACGATAGTATGTTCTAAGAAAAACAAATCAGGAGAAGATAATATAAAGTTATTTTCTCCTTTTTTAAGAAAATAAAGGGGGTTAAAATATGAAAGAAATTACAGTTAGAGTTACAGATCCAGTAGGATTACATGCTCGTCCTGCTACAATTGCTGTAAGTGCTGCTACTAAAGTTGGCTGTGATGTTACAATTGAATATAAAAATAGAGAAATTGATATGAAATCTATTATGGCCGTTATGTCTTTAGGGATTCCTTCACAAGCAGATATCGTTATTAAGTGTGATGGTAAAGATGAAGAAGAAGCCATTCAAAAAATTGAAGAAACATTACGTACAAATAAAGTAATTGCATAATAACTAGGTGGAGAAATCCACCTTTTTCTATGATAAAATTTTAACGGTGATAAATATGTATAAAAAATACAGAGTGATTTATACTGGCTATGAGATGACTGGCACCATGGGAAGTGGCGAAACGTTTTGTTTTGATTATGTAGTGATTTTGTATGTGAAAAATGATTTTGTTGAAATGGTTGAGATGAATAAATATATTTCTCATCAAGATATTGAACGGTACTATCATATGAGTGTAGAAGAGTATTTGGAACATGAGATGGTCGCATATCGTTGCAATCAAGAAGATGTTGAATTTCGTTCATTAGAACCATTGAATAATGATGGATATATTATTTGTAGAGAAATAACAGATTTTAGAGATTTGTCTTTGATAAAGCGAAAATGGGTATATAACAAAGCAATAGATGAGACACAAACAAAAGTTCTTTTTGAAAAATATATGAGTGCATATTATCCGAATGTAGGATATGAAGAAGTAAAATAAAGGGGATTGTTATTCAATCCCCTTTATATATTGCTTATGTGAATCCAGAATGTATTCTTCGATTAAGTGTTCATGATAGTTGATGACTAAATCTGTATCGAAATTGATTTCTTTTAATAATTTTTCAGCATATTCATGATTACCTACATCAAATGAATAGTGAGCATCAGAACCCATGATAATTGGTACACGATATTGTTGGCAATATTGTAATACTGGTACAATTACATCTTTTGCATTGGATCTAAATGCACCTGGTTTTAAACTTGAGTTATTTAATTCAATTGCGACATGATATTTTTTTGCTTGTTTTACTACTGGTTCTGGATCAAAATCGTATCTAGCATCATCTGGATGTCCTAGTACTTTTAGATTAGGATTTTTTAATACTTCTAAATAAGCATTTGTATTTTCTTCTCTTGTTCCTGGGTCTAAACAAATGGTATGCAAAGATGCGATTGCATAATCTAATTCAGGTAATACAAATGGTGGCATATCATCTACGTTGCCTTCAAAGTCCATAATATTCAATTCAATACCAGCTAAGAAATTAACTCCATATACTTCTTTTGGGAAGTTTTTAATATTTGAGAAATGTAACCAAGTTGCGGAACCTTCTAATTCAGGCGCATGATCACTTAGTCCATAGTATTTTAATCCTTTTTCTTTTGCGATTTGTAAGTTTTCTTGTAATGTACTATATGCATGTCCACTAGAGATGGAATGTGTGTGAATGTCAATTAAGTCTTTCATAAGATACCTCTTTCTTTGTTGTATTATATCATAGGTATATTCATTGAAAAAAGTAGAAGAATTTGATATCATATATGAAACTGATGAAAAGGAAAGAGTTTAAACAAACTTGTAAGAGAAGACTAGTTGGTGGAAATGTCGCTTGTGTTGTTTAAAGGAATGCACCTTGGAGGGCTAGTACGATATGTAGTATTAGACGTTGATGGCGTTAACATGTAAAGTGGAACATATTAATGTTCAAATAGAGTGGAACCGCGTTGATACGTCTCTTGTTAGAGGCGTTTTTTATTTAGGAGGACTTATGAAACTATATAATTCGAAAACATTACAAATTGAAGAAATGCAAACAGTGAATCCAAATGAAGTGAATATGTATGTATGTGGGCCTACAGTATACAATCACATTCATATTGGGAATGCTCGTCCAATTGTTGTCTTTGATACATTGCGTAGAGTATTAGAAACAGATGGCTATAAGGTAAAATATGTTTCTAACTATACAGATGTAGATGACAAGATTATCAAAAAGGCACTTGAAGAAGGTGTGGATGAAAGAGTGATTGCTGGTAGATACATGGATGCCTATAACAAGGTGCGTGAATCTTTACACACAATTCCATTATCTGCAGCACCTCAAGTTACAGAAACAATGGATGATATCATTGGTTTTATTAGTGATTTAGAATCTAAAGGTCATGCGTATGCAGTAGATGGTGATGTATTCTTTAGTGTTGAAAGTGTAAAACAATATGGTAATTTATCACATCAAAGTGTAGATGATTTACAAGTTGGTGCGCGTATTGATGAAAATACAAAGAAGAGAAATCCATTAGACTTTGCATTGTGGAAACAAACAGATGTAGGTATTCAATGGGATTCACCATGGGGTAAAGGTCGTCCAGGATGGCATACAGAATGTGTAGTAATGATTGGTAAAGAATTTAATGGTCAATTAATTGATATTCATGGTGGAGGAAAGGATTTAAAATTCCCACACCACGAAAATGAAGTTGCTCAATCTTATGCAGTAAATAATCATGGTCTAGCAAACTATTGGATGCATAATGGTATGTTAAATCTTGATGGTGGAAAAATGAGTAAATCATTAGGTAATACAGTATGGGCAAAAGATATTATTGCGGAAAAAGGTAGTAATGTCATTCGTTGGTTATTATTAAGTGTACGTTATCGTGATACATTAAATTATTCTGATGAAACAATGAAGGCTGCTGAAACAGAATTACAAAAGATTTATACTCCATGGAAACAAGCAATCATTAAAGCAGCTATGGCAAATGCGGAATTAGGTAATGAAGTAGATACAGAACATTTTGAAAAGTTCATGGAAGCTATGCGTGATGATATGAATACACCAAATGCTTATGCAGAAATCTTCGAAGTCACAAAATTATTAAATCAAGCTTTACGTGTTCGTGAAATTGATTGGGTATTAGTTGGTAAATGGGTAGCTACATTAGATAAGATGTTGGATGTATTAGGTATTGTCTTTGATAAGATTGTAGTAACAGAAGAAGATAAAGAAGTGTATAACAAGTGGAATGAAGCGAAAAAAGCAAAAGATTTTGAAGAAGCTGATAAATATCGCTTGCAATTAATGGAAAAAGGTTTACTATAATAGAGAAGTGAAGAACACATATTCGTGTTCTTTTCTTTTCCACAAAAATTGTGTATAAATTATGTAGAAGGAGTGAAAATATGGATGTAAAAGAAATGAGTTCTTTATCATTAGCGTTTGTTGGTGATGCCCATTTTGGATTAACTGTTAAAGAATATTTGGTTAATAAAAGTGATGCGAAGCCTCAACAATTACAAAAGATTTCCACTCATTATGTTTCTGCAAAAGCGCAAGCAAGTTTTATTTCTTATTTTATGGAAAATGAAATTTTGACAGAAAAAGAAATGGATATTTATAAGCGTGGTCGTAATGCAAAAACAAATAATGTTCCTAAAAATACGGATGTACAAACCTATCATATGTCAACTGGATTTGAGGCATTGTGGGGGTATTTGTACTTAAGTAAGAATGTGGAACGTTTAGGACAATTATGGGACATAATTAAGACGATAGTAGGTGAATAATATGGCACAATATGTATATGGAAAAAATGTTGTGATGCAAATGTTGAAGAATCAAAGTGAGATTCAAACATTGTATCTAGTAAGTGGAACGAAGAATCCTGAAATTGAAAAAGAAGCGCAAAAGAATGGTGTTAAGATTTCTTTTGTACCAAAAGTAAAAATGGATGCGATGGCTAAAAATGGGAAACACCAAGGTGTGGTTGCTCAAATTAAGGAATATAAAACATATTCTATGGAAGAAATTTTGGCCGCAATTCCTAGTGGTAAACAACCATTATTGGTTATGCTAGATGGTTTAGAAGATCCACATAACTTGGGAGCTATTTTAAGAACTTGTGATTGTGTTGGAGTTGATGGTGTAATTATTGGTAAACACCGCTCAGTTTCTTTAACACCAACGGTTGCGAAAGTTTCTACTGGAGCGATTGATACGGTTAAAGTTGCACAAGTAACGAATTTAACACAAACATTAAAGGACTTAAAACAACTAGGTTATTGGGTAGTTGGTGCGGATGGATATCAAGCTACTGATTATCGTAAAGTGGATTACAATATGCCAGTTGTATTGGTTATTGGTTCAGAAGGATTTGGTATTAGTCGCTTAGTACAAAAGGAATGTGACTATTGTGTAAGTATTCCAATGGTTGGTGAAGTGAGTTCGTTGAATGCTTCCATTGCGACGGCTGTCTTACTTTACCAAATTTATTCACAACGTTTTCCTGCTTAAGTAGGAGGAAACAAAATGATAAAAGAATGCACAGATGAAGAATTAGTATATATGATACATGCGAATAGTGATATAGCGTTAACGATACTGTTGGATAGGGTTTGTGAGGCTGTATTATCAACGATAGAAGGTATTATTAAAAGACTAGGGTGTTATGAGGTGGAAGATGCAAAACAGGCTGTGAGGCTTGGTTGTTTGTCTGCGGTAGATACCTTTCGGCCTGATAAAGATTCTTCTTTTCGCTACTTTGCGAAAATGTGTGCGGAAAGAGAAGTGCGTTCGATGGTTAGAAAAGAGAGGAGTAAAGGGTTATCCTCTCATTATAGAAGTGTTTCATTAGACCAAGTACAAGTTCGTGAAAGTGAAGGTATTTATTTAGTAGATACGATAGAAAATCATTATCCAGAATATAATCCAACTTGGTGTATTGAAAAAAGCAATGCGGAATATATGCTTAATGAATATATGCAAATGCTGAATGAAATGGAAAGAAAAATCTGCTATTTACGACTTGAAGGATATAGCTATAAAGAAATAGCTAAATTATTAGATTTGAGTTGTAAAAGTGTGGATAATACTGTGCAAAGGGTACGAAGAAAACTACAGCGTAGGTTTGACTAACGATTACCTTTGTGATAAAGTTATAACGCATAAAAAGGAGTTGTTCGTATGAATGATAAAGTTATTTTAACTTGTACTGAGTGTTTAAGTCGAAATTATACGACAACACGTAACAAAAAGACGCATACAGAGCGTTTAGAATTAAACAAGTATTGTAAAAAATGTGGAAAGAAAACAGTCCATAAAGAAACAAAATAGGAGGCTTATATGTTAAAGTGGTTTAGTATTGAAGGCATCATGACGGAAGTAAAAAGAATCCGTTGGCCAAAGAAAGAAGATTTAGTAGGCAAAACATTAAGAGTATTATTTTTCTGTGCTCTATTCGCTGCATTCTTTATGTTATGTGAAGTTGGAGTTGCTGGAATCTTAAAATTAATCGGTATAGGAGCTTAGTACTATGGATGAAATTAAAAAAGAGTGGTATGTTGTAAATACATATGCTGGACATGAAAATCGTGTAAAAGATAACTTAGAACGCCGCGCAGAATCTATGGGATTACAAGATAACTTATTACGTATCTTAGTAGCGGAAGAACAAGAAATCGAATACACAAAAACAGGTAAAAAAGTAGAAAAAGTAAGAAACTTATTCCCAGGTTATTTATTTGTTGAAATGATTATGACAGATGATGCTTGGTATGTAGTTCGTAATACTCCAGGTGTTACAGGATTCATCGGATCAAGTGGAGGAGGAGCAAAACCTTTCCCAGTAGCTGCTGATGAAATCGAAAGTATTTTACAACGTATGGGTATGAGTGAACGTAAATTAATTGTGAACTTCCAAGTTGGAGATCGCGTTAAGATTTTACGTGGACCATTCAAAGATATCGAAGGAACAATCGATGAAATGAATGATGATGCTCAATCAGCAACAGTATTAACTATTTTATTTGGTCGTGAAACACCAACTGAAATTGGTTATGGCGATTTAGAAAAAGTTGATCAATAACAAAAAAGGAACTAAATAGTTCCTTTTCTTTTTGCGTCTAGTGTTAATTCAATGTACATTTTATGAGCAAATGAAATAATTGCATTTCTCAATAATTGTTTTTCTAATGTATTTGTTGTACCAATTTGTTCCATTTGGCTATTGATACCAAAGATGTATTTAATTACATTTTCATATTCTAATAAGAAATAATTATACGCAACTTCATTTGGATATGCTTTGGTTTGTAATTCAAATAATAGTTTTAAATCTTCCATAGATAAAACCGTTTTACCAAATGTAATTAAAATCAAACGCATAATTTGATCACGAGAATATTGTTTCTTCACACACTTTGGTAATAAACCTTGTTTTACATAGTTAGATACCATAGAAGATGTAATACTAATATTTGGATAATCTTCTAATAAACTATTGATATATTTAGTCACTTGTTCTAAATATAAACCTACATCCGGTATTTCGTTATATTTTGGTAAATTTAAATTTATAATTGTTTCTTTTTCTTTATTCAATGTATTTGCCATATACGTATCCTACTTCCAAAAAAATTATAACCAAGTTTCAACTTCCATTCAAGGGGTTATTGGAAAACTCTTGACAAAGAAAGATTTACCATATAGATTATAAGCAACTAGAGATATAAAAATAATGGAGGCCATATGAAAATTGTAACAGATACATCAACTTTATTTTCGCCAAGCGAAGGAAAAGAATTAGGAATTACTGTACTACCTTTAAGCGTAAGTATTAAAGGACAAACATATAAAGAATTTGTGGATATTCAAGCGCCAGAATTCATT
>JAFZDT010000161.1 GCA_017561055.1 Erysipelotrichaceae bacterium | reverse complement strand
TGTGCTTTAAAAACTCAACCAAACGTATGTTTAATTTCTGAAGAAGTTGCTGCTAAGAAATTATCTTTATCTCAATTAGCTGATTATATCGCTGATTCAGTAGCTAATCGTGCTGCTAATGGTATGAACTTCGGTGTAGCTATTATTCCTGAAGGTGTAGTTGAATTCGTTCCTGAATTCTCAGTATTAATTCATGAAATCAATGAATTACCAACTTGGGAAGATAAATATGCTTTCATTGAAAAAGGTTTAACAGCTGAATCAATGGCAGTATTTGCTATTTTACCTCAATCAATTCAACAACAATTATTCTTAGAACGTGACCCTCATGGTAACGTACAAGTTTCATTAATTGAATCTGAAAAATTATTCTCAGCATTAGTTGCTGCTAAATTAGCTGAAAGAAAAGTTGCTGGTACTTACACAGGTAAATTCAATCCTTTACACCACTTCTTAGGTTATGAAGGACGTTGTGCATTCCCATCTAACTTTGATGCTGACTACTGCTATTCTTTAGGTTACAATGCATTCATGTTAATTCAATATGGTTATAATGGTTACTTATCTAAGATTTCTAACCTTTCTAAACCTGCTACTGAATGGGTAGCTGGTGGTATGCCAATTACTAAGATGATGAACATTGAACGTCGTCATGGTGAAGATAAACCAGTAATCAAGAAAGCATTAGTTGAATTAGACGGTGCTCCATTCAAATACTTCGAAGAAAGAAGAGAAGCTTGGGCTGTTGAAACTGCTTATGTATATCCAGGTGCTATCCAATACTATGGACCAGCTGAAGTTTGCGATATTACAACAGTTACTCTTGCATTAGAACAAGCTAAGTAGTATTTACATAAAGTCCAATGAATTTTCATTGGGCTTTTTTTATTGTATTTATGGTATCTTATTAATAGGTGATAGTATGAAATTTCGTTATGCAAATGAAAATGATGTAACATTAATCTTATCTTTCATTAAGCGATTAGCTGTTTATGAGAAGATGTTAGATGAAGTAGTAGCTAATGAAGAGTTATTGTATGATTGGTTATTTGTTAAGAAGGTAGCTAGAGTGCTATTTGTATTAGATAATAATCAAGAAGTAGGTTTTGCTTTATATTTTTATAATTTCTCTACGTTTTTAGGTAAAGCAGGTATTTATCTTGAAGATTTGTTTGTATTAGAATCATATCGTGGCAAAGGATATGGTAAAGGCTTATTAAAGAAATTAGCACAAATTTGTGTTGAAGAAGATTTAGGACGTTTGGAGTGGTCTTGTTTGGATTGGAATACGCCAAGTATTGATTTCTATAAAAGCTTGGGTGCTAGAGTTATGGATGGTTGGAGTGTGTATCGTCTAACTGGTGATACATTGCAATCTTTCGCAAAGGAGAGTACACATGATTAGAAAAGCAAGAATTGAAGATGTTGGAAGAATTGCTGAAATTTTAGTTTTTAATAAAAGATTGAATTTCTTTCCAATTTTTCAAGATGTGCAATATTCATTTAAAGAATTGAATGTCATGAATGTAGCTAGTGAATTATTAGATAGTTATTATCATTTTTATGTTTATGATGATGGTGTTATTAAAGGGATTATGGAGATTGATGGACATGAATTAGTTACTTTGTATGTGGATAGTTTTTTTCAAAATGAAGGGATTGGTTCTCAATTAGTGAAATATGCCATTGAGTATCATCAAATTCAATATTTATGGGCATTAGAAAAGAATGTGAATGCCATTCGTTTTTATAAACGTCATGGCTTTTTTGTGAGTGATGAGAAGAAATTTGAAGAAGATACGATTGAATATTTAGTGAAATTAAAGAGGAAATTATGAGAATTGTAAGTGTATATGATTATCCGGAATTATTAGATGAAATGGCTGTATGGTTTTCACAAAAGTGGGGTATTCCATTAGAAGCTTATCAAGAAAGTATGAAGGAATGTTTACTTGGAAATAGTGTTCCACAATGGTATGTAATGCTTGATGATGAAAGAATAGTTGGTGGATTGGGTGTTATTGCTAATGATTTTCATATGCGTAAGGATTTAACACCGAATGTATGTGCAGTTTATGTAGAAGAGGATATGCGTAATCAAGGAATTGCAGGTGAATTGTTAAATCATGTTTGTGACCAAATGCATGATAAAGGTATTGATACCTTGTATTTACTTACAGATCATACTTCTTTTTATGAACGTTATGGTTGGCAATATTATTGTGATGTAATAGAAGATAGTGGTGGAACAAGTCGAATGTATATACATACCTATTGATTAATTTAAAAAAGTGGTATATATAGGAATTGTAAGAATTAAAGAGTGTGATGGATATGAAAAAGGGCTTTAAAAAGATAGCTGCTGTACTTATGTGTGCATGGAATTTGTATATGCCAAATACGATGCAAGAAGAACAAGATTTGCTTACAAGTACACAACAAGTGGTACCAGTAGTTGAAGAAGTAATTGTAGAAGATTTTACGGATGATTTTGTGGATTCTAGTGAACAATCTCGTATCAAACGTAGAGCAATAATTAAACGGATTGTATCGTTTGTGCCTTCGGCTATATGGGCTTTTTTGGGCTTGTTTGGTGGATGGATGAAGTATCCTGTCATGTTCATTTTAGGTTTTATTTTATTGGTTTTGATTGGTTGGTTATTGTTGAAGAATAAACCTTGGGCATCTTTATTAGGTATGGGGATTGGTTCTGGTTTAATCTATATTGATATTCAAGATGCAGATCGTATTTTGGAAGAAGCTTTATTGGGTGTATTTTTGATTATATATTTTATAATCATTTTGTATATAAGTAAGAAATTTAAAAAGAAGAAAAAAGTTGAAGTAATCTTTGAAAATGTGTAACTGTTGTTACACATTTTTGTTACAATAGTTAACAAAGAAGGTGTTTATATGAAAGTAGGACTCGTGTTAGAAGGAGGATCTTATAGAGGTCTATTTAGTGCAGGGGTACTTGATATTTTGATGGAAGAAAATATTCATATTGATTGTTTTATTGGTGTTTCTGCCGGTGCATTGTTTTCTCCAAATTATTTCTCAAAACAAAAAGGCAGGGTTTTAAGATATACTAAACGTTTTTGTAAAGAACCAAGAAATATGAGCTTATTATCTTATTTTTTAACAGGAAATATTGTAAATAAACAATTTGCTTTTTATGATGTCACATTAAAATATGACATTTTTGATAATGATACCTTTATTCAAAATAATACTGGTTTTTATGCGACAGCTACCAATGTTGAAACAGGGGAAGCTGAATATTTACAGATGAGGGATATTGTGAATGACATGGAGATGCTTCGTGCTACATCCGCAATTCCATTTTTTTCTAAATTAGTAGAAATTGATGGTAAAAAGTATTTAGATGGTGGAGTATCAGATAGTGTTCCTTTAAAACAATGTCAAAAGCTGGGATATGACAAAATTATTATAATTTTAACACGTCCATTTGAATTTGTTAGAAAACCATTTCCTAGTGGTATGATGAAACTTGTTGGAATGAAGTATCGTAAGTATCCTAAGTTCATTCAAACGATGGAAACGTTACATACACGTTATAATGATAATCGAGAATATATGTTAGATTTAGAACAAAAGGGTGAAATATTTGTAATTCGTCCTCCACACACAATTGATGTGAAAACAGTAGAAAAGAATCCGAATCGTTTACAAAAAGCATATGATTTGGGTGTACAATGTGCTAAAGAACAATTATTACAATTGAAAGAATATTTGGGTAAATAGTTATGTTTTATCAAACAGAGTATGAATCGCCAATTGGAATATTAGTGTTGATTAGTGATGGTGTTCATTTGTGTGAATTGCATTTTCCAAATTATAAGAATAGTAAAAGTTGTATAGTTAATGATGATTTGGAAGTATTTAACCGTGTTGAGAAGTGGTTGGATGCCTATTTTGC
>JAFZDT010000160.1 GCA_017561055.1 Erysipelotrichaceae bacterium | reverse complement strand
GTTGGTACATTAGCTTCACATGTTATGGCTAAAGCGGTGAATGTTGCGGTATTAGAAACAGAAGAAAAGTATGGATATAAGTCAGCACAAAGTTTTGGGCCTACACATGTTCATACGGTAGTAAAGGGGAAATAATATGAAGTTGTTTGATAGTCATGTGCATTATGAGGATGCACAGTTTGATAAAGATCGTTATGAACGTTTAGAGCATTTAAAGAATACTAATATTGGGTATATTTTAAATTGCTGTAGTGATGTTGAAGTATTTGACACTATATTGGATATTTGTGAGAAATATGATTTTGCCTATGGTAGTTTGGGTATTCATCCGCATTGGGTATTAGAAACACCAGATCATTATATGGATATTTTGAAAGCCAAGATTCAACATCCTAAGATTGTTGCGATTGGTGAAATGGGTTTGGATTATTTTTGGGATGAACCGAAAGACTTACAAAAACGTATTTTTAAAGAACAATTAGAATTGGCTATGGAATTGAATATGCCAGTTATTATTCATGATCGTGATGCGCATGAAGATGTGATTGAAATTTTAGAAGAGTATCAACCAAAGGGTGTTTTACATCGTTATTCTGGTCCAGTGGATATCTTAAAAAGAGCATTAGCAATTGGCATGTATGTTAGTTATAACAATGATTTATCATATCCTGATTGGAATGCGGCGCCAATTGCTTGTTTAATGGAAACACCTTGGGATCGTTTATTAATTGAGACAGATTGTCCATATGCGGCTCCTTTTGAGATGAAAGATGAACGTTGTGAAGCGTATCATGCAATGAATGTGGTTTCGATTATTGCGAAATTGCGTGGTGTAAGTGAAGATTTTGTTATTGAAAAAGCAACGGAGAATGCATTGCGTGTGTATGAAATCAATAGATAATCGTAAATTGCTATTTTTGGATATCCATGATTCTAATGATTTGATACATAAAGTGCAATTGTTATATGAATCATCTTTTCCGGAAGATGAACAAGTACCGTTTGAGATTTTATTAGAACAATCAAAAAATGATATTTCGGATATTTATGCAATTTTTGATACAGATGTTTTTGTAGGTATGTTGTGTACGGTGTATGATGCGGATATCGTATTTTTGTGGTATCTAGCGGTTGAAAAGTCATTACAGGGCCAAGGTTATGGAAGTCAAATATTGCATGATGTAGCGAATAAATTTGCTTCTGAACGCTTGATTTTGAATATTGAAGAAGTGGATATGTATGTAATAGAAACGGTGAAACGTAAACAATTTTATGTGAATAATGGCTACAAAAAAAGTGGTTTTAAAACTGAAGAATATGGGGTAGTGTATGAAATGTTATCCTATAGAGGAAAGGTAACATATGCAGAATATGAACATATGATGCGCAAATATAGTGGAGATGAAGTATTTGAAAGGATTTATAAATTGGTGGAATAATGAAGACTTTATATGTATCAGATTTAGATGGAACCTTATTAAATAAAGAAATTACTACTTCTGCTTTTACCAATGATGTTATTAATCAATTAACTAATGATGGAATTTTATTTTCTTATGCGACAGCACGTTCATTTAATACATCAAAAAAAGTTGCGGAAGGTATACAAGCAAAAATACCAGTCATTGTATATAATGGAACCTTTATTAAAGATAATGTTTCAGGTGAAGTTCTTGTAGGTAATTATTTTGATGATTCCATTTATGAAGTTATTGATGATTTATTAGCACATGAAGTATATCCAGTTACTTATAGCTATCGTAACAATGAAGAAAAGATGACTTATGTTGAGAAATATAATACTCGTGGTTTGGATGCGTATATTCAAAGTCGTGAAGGTGATGATCGCTTAATGCCGGTAGAAACTTTAGAAGAGTTATCTAATGGAAAATTGTTTTATATTACATGTATTGATGAAATGGATAAATTAATGCCTTTGTATGAGAAATATAAAGATATCTATCATTGTGTATGTTATGAAGACATTTATTCTAAAGAAACTTGGTTTGAAATTATGCCTAAAAATGCATCGAAAGCTAATGCAGTATTACAATTAAAAGAAATGTATCATTGTGATAAAGTTGTTGTTTTTGGTGATGCAATGAATGATTATAATATGTTTAAAATGGCGGATGAAGCATATGCAGTAAGTAATGCAGTAGAAGAATTGAAAGAAATTGCGACAGATGTGATTGGTTATAATTATGAAGATGCGGTAGCGAAATGGTTGTTAGAAAATGCTAAGAAGAGGTAATGTATGTTTATAGTCATGGGAAGTGGACAAAAAGAAAAGATACTTGATTTTGAACAAGTCATGCAATGTGGTAATTGTTCTACTTTTTCTACTGTTCAAATCATAATGGTGTATTCCTATTTTATGTTATTCTTTATTCCTCTATTTAAATGGAATAAGCGCTATTATGCACAAATGTCATGTTGTGGTAGTACTTGTGAATTGGATAAAGAATTGGGTGCTAAAATTGAACGTAAGGAAATTACAAGATTAGAAATTTCTGATTTAGCATTTAGAAAAGGAAGAGAAGAAAAATGCTGTATGCATTGTGGATATATAACAAAAGAAGATTTTGAGTATTGTCCAAAATGTGGGAATAAATTATTCTAGGAGGTTAGGGTATGTATTATAAGAAATTAGTTGGTAAACAAGTATATTTATCACCAATGGATTTAAAAAATGAAGTAGAAATAATGACAAAATGGATGAATGAAGATGAAGATATTGCGCATTTTAATGGTTTCTATGATAGTTTGATGGGTGAAGAAAAGGTGGAAGCATTATTAACAAAATGGAATGAAGGACCATATTTATTTTCAATTGTTCATAAAGAAACAGATACATTTATGGGGCATGTGTCTTTGTTTAATGCAGATTCTCACCAACAATATATTACTTTAGGTATTTATCTTGCGAAAGAGTATCGTCATATGGGATATGGCAAAGAAGCTATGCAACTAGTCATTGATTTTATGTTTAATACCCAAAGATATCATGCAATTCATATTGAAGTATTTAGTTATAACACACATGCTTTAGAAGTTTATAAGAAGTTAGGTTTTAAAGAGTGTGGTAGATGGCATAAGGCTAGATATCATATGGGTGAATCTCATGATGTAATTTTGATGGAGTTATTTAGAGACAAATAAAATGAAAAAGTATAAAAACATTATATTTGATTTTGGTAATGTATTAGCAACGTTTGATATGAATGATTTATTGATTCGATGTTTTGGTAGATGCGATCAAGCGTTGAAAAATTGTATTTTCTTTGATTGGAATGGCTTTGATGAGGGAAAATATTCTAATGAGGAATATGTTCAAAATGTTTTAAATCATGTTTCAAAGGATGATTATGATGCAATAATTCATTTTTTTAATACTTGGTTTCGTGTTTTACAACCAATTGATGAGATGCTAGTATGGATTGATGAATTGAAGAATCAAGGATATCATTTGTATATTTTATCGAATGCGCCTGTGATTTTTGAAGAGTATGTTACGAATTATTCTTTTGTGAAATTATTTGATGGAAGTGTTTTTAGTGGAAGTATTAAAATAGCCAAACCAGATTCAAAAATCTATCAGTATTTAATGGATAAGTATCAATTAAACAAAGAAGAGTGTCTTTTTATTGATGACAAGTTGGAAAATGTTGAGGCTAGTAGAGAATTTGGAATGGATGCGATTGTATATCATAATAATTTAGAGGAGATAATGAATATAGTAAAAGGGAGCAACTAGCTCCCTATTTTTTGCTCTATACATGGTAATTGTTTTACAAAGTTTAAGAATTGTTCAGAATTACTTCTGTATTTACAGTTAATTTCTAAATTGTATTTATTTAATAAGAAATCATCCACTAAATATAAATCCACACCTAATTGTTGAATAGCTCCATCTTCTTTAACATCATTTCCTACCATTAAAATGTTT
>JAFZDT010000159.1 GCA_017561055.1 Erysipelotrichaceae bacterium | reverse complement strand
TTAACAAAAGAAATTGTTGAAGAACAACATTTAACAGCCTTGATGGTTACCCATAATATGCGTGATGCCATTGCGATTGGTAATCGTTTAATTATGATGCATGAAGGTAGAATTATCTATGATGTACAAGGTGAAGAAAAGAAAAACTTAACGGTTGAAGATTTGTTAATTAAATTTGAACAAGCAAGTGGTGAAGAATTTGCGAATGACCGTATGATGTTATCAAAATAAAGACTCTTAATGAGTCTTTTTCTTTGGAATATGATAAACTATAGAAAAAGAAAAGAAGGTGCAGTATGAATAATGTAAACCAAACATTATATATTCCGTTATATGGGAAGGCTTATGCTACTGAAAATCATATTTTATTAAAAGATAATAAAGCAGTTGAAATATGGAAACAATGTCAAATTTCATTAAAAGGGAAATCAAAATCTAAATGGCTAGCTTATTACATGGCAATGCGTGCTAAAGTCTTTGATGAATGGGTAAATCAACATGTAAATGAAGATATTGTAGTATTGCACTTGGGGTGTGGTTTAGATAGTCGTGTGTTAAGAGTTAATGCATCATGTGAATGGTATGATATAGATTTTGATGAGGTTATAAAAGAAAGAAATAAATATTTTAGTGAAAGTAATACCTATCATATGGTAGCTAGTGATGTTAGAGATACTTCATGGTTAAACAAAATTAACAGTAGTAAAGCACTTGTAGTGATGGAAGGTATTAGTATGTATCTAACTAATGATGCATGTAAACAATTATTTAAAGAGTTAACGGATTATTTTGAAGAAGTTCGAATTTTAGTGGATGTGTATAGTGAGTTTGCGGCTAAAGCTTCAAAATATAAAAATCCAATCAATGATGTAGGTGTTCATACTGTTTATGGTTTAAATAATCCAACGTATTTAGAAAATGAACAATTACAATATATACAAGAATTAGAAATGACTCCAACAGCATATATTGAGCAATTACCATCTAAAGATCAATGGTTGTTTAAGACACTATATGCTGGGAAAACAGCGAGTTCTATGTATCATATATATGAATTTAGAAAGTAGAGGAATTGAAAATGAAAATTGCAGTTTATGGTGCCGCTAGTAATAAGATTGATAGCGTATATTTAGAAACAGTAGAAGTATTTGGAAAAGAAATGGCTAAAAGAGGTCATAGTTTAGTATTTGGTGGTGGTGCTAGTGGTTTAATGGGTGCTGCAGCTAGAGGGGTATATGCTGAAAAAGGTGAAATTTTGGGTATTGCGCCAACCTTTTTTGCGAAAGTGGATGGTGTATTATTTAAAGAATGCACAGAAATGATTTATACCGAATCTATGAGAGAACGTAAATAATTATTAGAAGAACATGCGGATGCTTTTGTAATTACTCCAGGTGGAGTAGGTACTTTTGAAGAATTCTTTGAAGCATTCACATTAAAACAATTAGGTCAATTTGATAAACCAATTGTGGTATATAACATTAATGGTTATTATAATACTTTATTAAAGATGTTAGAAGAAGCTATTGAAAAGGATTTTATGAGTCCATCAAATCGTGATTTGTTTGTTGTATTAGAGGATATGGAAGAAATTTTCCATTATTTAGATACATATCATAAGGTAAAAGAACAAAATTATCGTAATTTATAGGAGGTAACAATATGAAACTAACCGTACTTGTTGATAATAATACGTATATTGATCAATATTATGTAGGTGAACCAGGGGTTAGTTTTTATATTGAATTACAAAATAAAAAGGTTCTATTTGATACTGGATATTCTCATATTTTTAAAGAAAATGCTAAAAAAATGGGAATTGATTTGACAAGTTTAGATTATATCGTATTATCCCATGGTCATAATGATCATACATTAGGATTGATTCATCTAGAGGACGTAAAAACTACAATATTGGCTCATCCTGATGTTTGCATGCCTAAACATGTACATGATACCTATATTGGTATGCCGTATTCTAAAAGTGAATTAGAACAAAAATGGGAATGTAATTTTAGTAAAGAACCATACTGGATTACTCCAGAATTGGTATATTTAGGAGAAATTCCTAGAGTGACTTCCTTTGAAAATAGACAACCAATTGGATATCAAATGATTGATAATCAAAGAGTTGATGATTATCTATACGATGATTCTGCATTAGCGTATAAAACGAGCGAAGGAATCTATGTAATTACTGGATGTTCGCATAGTGGTATTTGTAATATGATTGAATATGCGAAAAAGGTTTGTAAGGATGCGTGTATTCTTGGTGTGATTGGTGGATTTCATATGTTTGATTTAAATGAACAAAGCATGAATACTATTGTTTATTTTAAAGAAAATCAAATAGCATCACTTTATCCATGTCACTGTGTATCTTTAAAGGTGAAAGCAGAAATGATGAAATTTTTACCTGTACATGAAGTAGGGGTAGGATTGCAAATAGAATGGTGAGGTATTTTTATGGATTTTATGGATGCAAGTTTTACATTTATAAGTCGTATAGATGAAATAGAAATGAATATTAAAGATAAACGTTGGCAATCTGCTTTAGCGTTAGCTTTAACCATTCCTGATATTTGTGGAGGAATCGCATATCCTGATTTAGTTAAACGCTATCGTGATGGTCGTATTAAATATGATAGTAAGAAACGAACATCTAGAGATGTGGGGGCCCAATATATTCATTGGTTTGATGAACATGCATCTATGCATTTTATGAATGATGATAAACCGTATATATGTGGTCAAAGATGTTGGCAATTACGTTGTGAGTATTTACATCAAAATAAGGGATTTCAAAATGATGAGGAAGAAGTTAAATTTCATTTGGGTGTGAATTGTGGTACATCCGTTTGTCATTTTGATTCAAATGAACATGAAATTCGTATTGATATCGAACAGTTTTGTTTACGTATGTGCAAGGCTGGTAGAACATATTATGAAAAATATCAAAATGACTATGATTTTTCTTTATATTTTACACCAGTATTAGAAGTTGTAGAAAAAACGTGGTTAGATAGATTATTTAGGAGGTAGAATATGCGTGATATTGTAGTTACTATTAGTAATGCTAATCAAAATGTAAATCCATTAGAAAGCATAGATGCTATTAAAGAAGCCGGTTTTGAAAATGTATTTATTGAATGGTATAACAAGTCTTGGGAAGTATCACAGCAAGCACAATTGGACTATTGTCGTAAGTTGGGATTGGATGTGATATTTGCGCATTTAGGCTATCAAGGTATTAATAATTTATGGCTTGAAAATGATGAGGGTGAAGCGCTGGTTACTCGCTTTAAGAATGATATTCGTATATGTAAAGAGAATGGCTTTGATTTAGTGGTTATGCATGTAACAAGTAAATCAGAAGCACCTGGTCCAAATGCGACTGGTATTAAACGATTAACGGAAATCGTTGCATATGCGAAAGAATTAGGTGTAAAAGTTGCTTTTGAAAATACGAAAATTAAAGGATATTTAGAATATATAGTTGATTATATTCCTGATGCGGGTATTTGTTTAGATGTGGGACATATGCATGCACATTTTAAAGATGAATTTCCTTTTGAGAAGTTTGTAGATAAGATTTTTGCTGTACATCTACATGATAATCATGGAGATAAAGATGCGCATTTATTACCATTCGAAGGAACATTGGATTGGAAATGGTTAATTGAAAAATTATATGCATGTCATTATATAGGTCCGATTACGTTGGAGTTGGTATATCAAAATGAGTATGTAACAATGAATGTAGTTGAATTTTATAAAAAAGGCTATGAAATGGGGCTTAAATTACAGAATATGTTTGAGGAGAATTATAAATGAAAAAATATATGAAATGTTTATTATCAAATTCATTTTTTTACGATCAAATACTTGCTTTTTATTATGCTGATGTAAAAGATGAATTCCATAGAACATTTATTCAAAATGTGGAAGAGGATATGAAATCTTTCATTTATGATGACTTTGTTGATTTAGATGGATTTTATGAACACGCAACTAAAAATTATATAAATTTTGTAAATAATGATTATGAATCAAATGTTCATATTGGTATCACGCATTCTCAATTTACTGAACAATACCCTAAATATGTTTATTGTATTGAATTATTTGTATATTTACATTATCAAAAAGTTAAATTAGAAAAAAAGCAAAGTACTTTAACAGATGCTGAAGAAGTTGCTTTATATAATATTAATAATCAATATGCTTTATTAGAAGATTTTTTAGAAAGTAATGATACTTTAATTGAGACATGGTTAGTGGATTTGGCAGCCAATGAAGCTACTTATTATGATGATGACTTGCAAGATTTGTCTGTGAGAGCTCTTGAACTTCGCTTATTAAGAGCAATTAGTGAAAATAAAACTAATGAAGCGTTAATATTATTGGGATCCTTAGGTAAAAACTTGGATAAAAATACATTAAATTATTTACGTGCGATAATTTACGATAAAATTGATAATTATGAAACATGTATTCATTATGCTAAAAGAGTTTCGAAAGAATTTAATAAGTATGGTGATGCATTGAAGATTTTATTGAAAGCATATGCTAATGCAGGGGATTTTAACGGATTTACTGAGTGCATGATGAGTCTTGAGGAAATAGATCTTTCCACGTTTCGTTACTTAATAATGTGTTTGTTATTGCATTTAAAGGAAGCTGATTTAGCAAAAATAGATAACTTCTTAATAAAAGTGGATGATAAAATTAATAATAATCAAACATCTGAAATTTATAGTAGATTATGTATTTCTTTAGCCGCAAGAGTTTTTATGGAAGCTTTTGAAATTTTAGATGAGATGCGCTTGTTATATCATTCAAATTATACATTTACTTTACCAAAAAAGGTGCATTATCGATTGGATCAATTACATGGTGCAATTCAAGTATTTAATGTGGAGTATAAAGATTATATAGATTATGATTTTGTTAAAGATATTTCCGATGAAGATTATGATAAGTATAAAAAAGAAATTGTAGATTCTATCGGAACATTCTTACTATATAATAACCCAAATGGTAATTTTGATGATATTAAAGATGCATTTATGCTTTGCTATCGTTTAGGTCAAATTGATGATTTCATATCTTTAATTGACACACATTATGACTTACTTGTAGGTTATGCAGACAATAGAAATGAGTATAGTGCTAATGAATTATTACAGTTTGCTTATATTGAAAATGAATTAAGGGGTATTTGTAATAATAAATTAAAAGGACGTATTGAAAAAGAAATGAAAGACGATTTAATTCAAGATGTTCAATTGAATCGTATTTATCAATTTTTGACTCCAAAAGGAAAAACGGCGCTAGAATCAGCAGAATGGAATTTTTCAAGAAGTAAACAGGAAAATTATGGAGGTAAAGATGCTGGAATGATTGCTTTTGGTTATTCACGTATCTTTGAAGTTGAATTAAGAGATAAATTCGTTATTCCAATCATGAATTCAATTGGTGAAGATGAAGTTAAAAAGTTGTTTGACAATAAATTATTAGAGGATACACATCTTTCATACCCAATTGTATATCTTCAAGCACATTGTAATGAATTAGATACATGCTCGAATAATATTAAAAATAAATGGACAAAAATTATTGATGAGTATAAGAAATATCATAATAAGAATAAAGATCTTCAAAGCTTTACTTTAGGTGAATTATATGTTTTCTTTAGTTATATAGGTTTTCAATATAATCCAAATGATCCTATAGCTACACTTATACGACAACATTTTTATGATATATTAACTGAAGATGGTATAACAGAATTAGAATCAAATGAAGGGTTCTTTGCTGAAATTTCTGGTGAAAATATCCGTAATACGTTTAGAAATCCTCCTGCACATACAAGATATATGTCTTTTGATGTTGCGGTGGAATGTCGTAATACGTTTATTGAATTCATGCTTAAAATGATTAAACTATTTAAATAGTTGCATGTAATTATCGATAATCTGTGTAAAGGGTGATGATATGATTAAAATACTATTTATTTGTCACGGGAATATTTGTCGTAGTCCGATGGCTGAGTTTGTAATGAAAGATATAGTAAAAAAGAATGGATTAGAATCGTATTTTGAAATAGCAAGTTGTGCTACTAGTCGAGAAGAAATTGGGAATTCAGTTCACTATGGTACACGTAGTAAACTTGCTGAAGTTGGCATTTCTTGTGCAGGTAAGTATGCAAGACAATTAACTGTTAAGGATGCTGAGTATTATGATTATTTGATTGGTATGGATGATTGGAATATGTACAATATGAAGCGTATGATACCAAGTAAATATCATGATAAATTATATTTATTATTAGATAAAACAGAACATCCTGGTGATATCGCAGATCCATGGTATTCTGGGAATTTTGATTTGACATATGAGCAAGTGTTGCTTGGATGTCAAGTATGGTATGATTATTTAGTTGAAAAGGGGTTATAAGATGATTCAAACACCAAGGTTAACACCAAAGAAAAAAGAAATACTAAATAGTATGCAAATATATGATGGAATGGATATTCTGATGAATTATCCTTTTCGTTATGAAACGGTGGAAACTAAGCCTTTTGAATTGTGGCAAAAAGACGATAAAGTGGTGTTTGAAGGGAAGATTGCCTCTAGTTTAAAAACAGTTCGTTATCAAAGAAATAAAAGTGTGACTCGTTTTTCGGTGGTAACGGATTATGATGTCTATGAAATCTCTTTATTTAATCGTCCTTGGTTAAAAAGTATTCCTATTGGTAATACAGTAACTATTTTTGGTAAATATGAAGGTAAACAAAGAGTTACTGCGATACAAATGAATGAGGTACCATTAGAACAGCAATTAGGAATTCATCCAGTATATCATTTGAAAGATGGTTTAACACAAAAGTATTATATAGATTTAGTGAAACAAAGTTGGATGCTAAATCGTGATGAAATTGATGATTTTGTACCAACTGAGTTTATTGATAAGTACAAATTAATGACACGTAAAATGGCATTGTACTTATTACATTTTCCTAAGTATATGCAAGAAGTACAACAAGCCATTCGTACTATGAAGTATGAAGAATTTTTACGTTTTCAAATTGTGATGCAAGCTAGAAGAAAGAGTAATCAAACAGTACAAATTGGTAGTGCAAAGCAATTTGAAGAAAGTAAAATTTGGCAGTTATGTGATACTTTGCCATTTACTTTAACAAATGATCAAAAGAAAGCTATACAAGATATTTTAGCTGACTTATCTAGTGAAGTTGTAATGTATCGTATGGTACAAGGTGATGTTGGTTGTGGTAAAACAATGGTTGCAATGCTTGGGATGTATGCCAATGTATTATCTGGATATCAAGCTGCGTTTATGGCTCCTACAGAAATTCTAGCTAAACAACATGCGAAGAATTTATATAAATTGTTTGATGCGATTGGTGTGCGTATAGGTGTTTTATATTCTTCATTGAGTACAAAAGAGAAGAACGAAGTATATACTAAACTAGCAACTGGTGAAATTGATATTTTGGTAGGAACTCATGCATTATTCCAACAAAATGTTGTATTTAAGAAACTAGGAATGATTGTGACGGATGAACAACAACGTTTTGGTGTGCAACAAAGACAAAATCTAGCTTCTAAAGGAGATAAGGTAGATGTTTTAATGATGTCTGCAACTCCAATTCCTCGTACCTTAGCTACAGCATTATATGGTGATATGGATGTATCTACCATTTTAGAAGTTCCTAAAGGTAAAAAGGAAATTATAACTAAACTAGTTAAAGAGAATAGTTTGCGTAGTTTTAAAGATGAATTGGAACAATTGATGGATGAAGGAAATCAAGTCTACATTGTTTGTGCGGCAATTGATAAAAATGAAGAGTTTGATGCGCGTAATGTGGTAGAGTTACATGCGAATCTATCAAAAGCATGGGAAGGTAAATATAAAGTTGGATTGGTTCATGGTAAATTGAAGAGTGAAGAAAAAGATGAGATTATGAATCAATTCTTAAATAAAGAGTTTCATGTATTAGTTACGACTACGGTTGTCGAAGTTGGTGTGGATGTTAAAGATGCGAATGTGATGATTATATATGATGCACATCGTTTTGGATTGAGTCAATTGCATCAATTAAGAGGTCGTGTCGGACGTTCAAGTCAACAGGGATATTGTTATTTGTTGACAAATAGTAAAGAACAGAGTAGTCTAGAACGGTTGAATGTCTTGGTGAAGTATAGTAATGGTTTTGATATTTCACAATATGATTTAAAATTAAGAGGTCCTGGTGATTTATTGGGTTATCGCCAAAGTGGTATTCCTTCCTTCGTATTAGGGAATATTATTGATGACCATCGAATTTTAATTCAAAGTAAAGAGGATGCAGTGCATATATTGAATCATATAGAACTCTATCCAAGTATTCAAAAATATTTAATTGAAAATAGCAAAAAATATAGCAACTACTTTGATTAAAGTGTGTTATGATTAAACAGAATTGAGGTGTCGTTATGATTAAATTAGCAATTGATGCAATGGGTTCTGATAAAGGAAGTTCTATTGCGATTGAAGCAAGCTTACAATTTGTAAAAGATTTTAATGTGGAATTGTATGTTTATGGTAATGCGGATGAATTACAATCTTTAGAAGGCAAAGAACGTATTCATGTAGTGAAAACAACTCAAGTAATGGAAATGACGGATGGAGCGTTAGCGGTTCGTCGTAAGAAAGATTCTTCTATGGTTCGTGCAATGGAAGATTTAAAAAATGGAGTAGTAGATGGTGTTGTATCTTGTGCTTCTACAGGTGCTTTACTTTCTAGTGCAACTTTAATTTTAGGAACTATGGAACATGTGGATCGTCCTGCCATTATTACAGTATTACCAACAAGTACAAAACGTGGGGTGATTTTATTGGATATTGGAGCAAATGCTGTAAATACTCCACAACAATTAAATCAATTTGCAGTGTTAGGTAGTGCTTATGCGAAAGGTGTTCGTAAGATTGCAGATCCTAAAGTAGGATTATTGAACATTGGTAGCGAAGCGAAAAAGGGTGATGATTTACGTAAAGAAACGTATAAATTACTTGAAGCAAATGAAGCGATTCATTTCATTGGTAATGTAGAAGGTAAAGAAGTTTTATGTTCAGAAGCGGATATTGTTGTATGTGATGGATTTACTGGAAATGTTTTATTAAAAACAATTGAAGGTTGTTCAGCATTTATGACTGGTTCTTTAAAAGAAAAGATGATGTCTAGTATAATTAGCAAGATTGGTGCTTTATTATCTAAGAAAGCTCTTAAAGCAATGAAAGCAGAATTGGATCCTAAACAATATGGTGGAGCATTAATTAGTGGTGTTAATGGTGCTGTAGTTAAGGGTCATGGATCTAGTGATGCATTTGCGTTATATAATGCTATTCGCCAATTATATACATTTGTGGATACAAAGGTATTAGCTAAGATTCAAGAGGAATTAAAATAATGACGATTCTAGATTGGCTAACTGAACAAGGCATTCAATATAAAGATGAAACCTTATATCAAGAAGCTTTTATTCACACATCATATTTAAATGAACATAAAAAAGAAAAACATGATAATGAACGTTTGGAATTTTTAGGGGATGCGGTTTTACAAATTTGGGTATCGAATCGTTTGTTCCGTTTGGATCCTCCATTACATGAAGGAAAAATGACAACGACGCGTGCACAATTAGTTTGTGAAAAGTCTCTTGCAAGTTATGCACGTTCATTAGGATTACCACAATTCTTAAAATTAGGAATTGGGGAAGAAAAATCTGGTGGTCGCGATCGTGATTCCATTATTGCTAATAGTTTTGAAGCATTATTAGGTGCTGTTTACTATGATGCAGGTATGGATGCAGTAGATAAGATTTTAAATCAAGTGATTGCTCCAATTATTGAACATCCTGAAATTACAGGTGTTATTGATTACAAAACCCAATTACAAGAATTTGTACAATCAGATTCTCGTAAAAATGTTACATATGAGTTAGTTCATACCTTTGGTCCTAGCAACAATCCATTATTTGAAGTGGTTGTAAAATTGGATGATGTTGTCTTAGGAAAAGGTGAAGGACGTAGTAAAAAGAAGGCAGAACAAATGGCTGCAAAAGATGCTTTTGATAAAATGGTAAAATAATCTTTTGTAAGCATGATTTTATTGACTTTATAAGAAAAATTGCGTATAATAGGTACGCTTGTTAATGAGGTGATTCTTTTGAGATGGTCAAAAATTGATTTGATACGTTTACCAAATGGGTATTTGAACTTTGAAGAAGAGTTCTCATTTGACAAAAGCACGTTTGAGAAAAACTCTCGTATTAAAGAGTTACCAAATGTAAAAGTAATTGGATCTGGTCATTATGATGATACCGCTCAACGTCTTTACATCGATTTAGATATTAGTGGTGAAATGGTTGTTCCATGTGATATTACATTTGAAGATGTAACCTTACCTTTTCAAACAACATCTAGTGAAATCTTCTCTTTCTATAAGGATGAAGATATTGATGTTCATGAAGCGAAAGGGGATGTGGTTGAATTACTTCCTGTGGTTTTCCAATTGATTTATATGGAAATTCCATTGAAAGTAGTTAAACCGGGTAACATTACTTATCCAAAGGGCGATGGTTGGGAAGTAATGAAAGAAGAGGACTATCGCAAAGAGGAGAAACCAGCGATGGATCCTCGACTCGCTAAACTCAAAGAATTTAAACCACAACAGGATTAGGAGGTGTACGTATGGCAGTTCAACAAAGACGCAATTCAAAAACTAGAAAAGCAAAACGTAGAACACATTTCAAGTTGGCAGCACCAACATTGGTGAAATGTCCATCATGTGGTGAATATAAATTACCTCACCACGTTTGTGAATGCGGTCAAAAGTAAGATAACAAATAAAGGCGATGGATATCGCTTTTTTTTGTTTGTATTTTTATATGAATTATATGTTACTATTAAGTATAGATAAATAATATATTTAGGAGGACTGTTTGTATGAAAAAGAATAATAAATATCCAATGTTTAAACAACTAAAGAATCTATTAGTTGTTGTTTTAAGTGTGTCTATGATGATTTCTATGTTGTATCAACCAACATATGCATTGGATACTAATGTTTCTTATAATAATCAAACAGTACATAATACAACTGCAGAAGATTATGAAAAAGATTATGTAAATATCTTTGATAATCAGTATGATTCCTATAATGAAGAAGATATTGATTATGAAGATGAATCCTTAAGAGAAGAATATGTAAAACATTTTGTGATGAATGATGGTACTACTCAAGCAGTAGTTTATGAAACCCAAGTACATGAATTAGATGATAGTGGTGTTTATCAAGAAATTGATAATACGTTAAGTGATAATAACAATATAGAATTTGAAAATACAAAGAATGATAAATGGAAAGTTAAATTTTCAAAAGAAGCTAAGAAAACATTAGTGCATATCCATGAAGACAATATGAATATCAAATGGGGTATTGCGAACTTTAATGAATCAAAAGCTTCTTTTTTAGTTGATGATGAACCATATACTAAATTATCGAATAAAGCAGTCAGTGCAGTAGTTGTATATGAAAATATCTTAGATAATATTGATGTCCAATATCAATTGAGTCATCAAAAAGTAAAAGAAAATGTAATACTTAAATCAAAAGAAGCACAACATATTATTTATTATGACTTAGATACCAATGGTTATGATATCAGTGTAGTAGATAATCAAATTGTATTAAGCAAAGATAATAAAGAAGACTATGTTATCGCTGCACCATATATGATGGATAATAATGGTGTTTTTCATGATGGAATTACTTTGTCTTATGAAAATAATCAAGTGAAGATGGAACTAGATTCTGAATGGTTATTAGCTGAAGATAGAGTGTATCCAGTAATTGTCGATCCAACCATTAAGAAGAAATTAACGAATAGTAGTGTTGATAATACTAGTGTAAATAGTGCTAGGCCAACTAGTAATGCTATGTATCAGTATGGAGCTTTGTATGTAGGAAGAGAATCAAGCAGTTATAATAATTTAAGAGGAGCTTTTAAGTTTACTTTACCAACCATTGATGAAAGTAATATGGTTATTTCTTCTTCTATTACATTAAGTCAACTCAATTATTATGGTAGTGGAAATGTATATGTAAGAGTAGCTTCTATAAATGAAAATTTGCCTTTATCAAGTTTAACTTGGAATAAATTGAATGGAAAAACCGGATGGACATTGGACTATGTAAATGTACGAGCATCAACAGTAGGAAAATGGTTTTCATTTGATGTTACGAAAATAGTGAGAGAATGGTATACCACAGGGAAAAACTATGGATTAATGTTGGCCAGTTCGAATGAAAATAGTACTTATAAATATGCCACATTTGTAACTACAAGAAATGGTGGGTTGTCATCTAGATGGCCGTATGCATCAGTAACCTATATCTCACAAGATGGATTAGAGTCATATCTTACCTATCAAACAATGAACACCGTTAGTATGGGATCTTTTAATGTAGGTGATTTTAATGGTAACTTAATCTATACCTATAATGATTTTAGTATGTCAGGTAATCATATGCCTGTAGGAGTATCCCATGTATATAATCATCACCAAAGATCAAAAGAAGATACTGTGTCTAGTAATATGAAATATGGTAAAGGTATGTGCTTAAATGTATCAATGAAAATTGAATACAATAGTACCAATGATTACTATACACTTACAGACGAAGATGGAACAGTGCATTATTTTTATAAAGATAGTACAAGTGGTAAATATCTAAAAGAGTATGATACAGAAGTAAAAATAACTGTTAATGAAAATAACTATACAATCGATAATGCAAGCCAAAGAATATTGTTTAATAAGACTACTGGATTAATAACAGAAGTACAAGATAAAGTAAGTAATAAAAAACAAGTATATACCTATAATACAAATAATCAATTAGTAACGATAACAGATGGAGCTAATAGAGAAACTACATTTACTTATGATGAAGATAATTATCTAACAAGTATTTCTTATGCAGATAATCGTGTTATTAGTTATACCTATACAAATAATCAATTAGCTACAATTACTCAACCTGATGGAAATGTAATCACTTTTACATATAATGGAGATTTATTAGAATCTGTATCTAATGTCAATGAAGGAAAAGTACAAGTAGAATACTTAAGTGTATCTCCTAGACGTGTTGTAAAGCTTACTAGATATGGCAAAAACAATACTGAAGGTGATTCACTAAGTTTTACCTATAATACTGGAGATACAGTAGTAACCGATGAAGATGGATATGCATTAACCTATATGTTTGATTTATCAGGACATACAGTGTGTGTGAAAGATAGTGAAGGTAATGCAATCTATGGGCAATATGAAAATAGTGATGATGATAATAAACATAGTTTATCATTTGAATCAAAACTACAAACAAGTGTTGTTAATCTAGCGATGAATCATAATCCTATCTTAGAAGCCACAACTGCGTGGACAAGTAGTACAACATTAAAAATAATAGATGTAGAAAATGAGACAAAACCAGAGTTTACTGGTAAAGCTTTTCAATTGTTAGATGTAGATAGTATTCATCAAGATATTAATTATTCAGTGACACAAAATGAAAGTTATACAATAAGTGCGTATGTAAAAGTAAAAAGTTTGACACCAATTGATACTACACATGATTATGGTGTGTATGTGGGTATTAAAGATACTGAATTACATGCAAGTAATCTGTACAATGATCTAAATGAATGGAAACGTATTAGTTATACGTATACTGCAGATACAGATATAACAAATAATAATTGGTCAATACAAATTGGTACAACAAATATAACAGGGGAAGTATTGGTTAAGAATATTCAATTAGAAAAAGGTACAGTAGTTAATCGATATAACTTTATTGAGAATTGTAATTTCTATAATGGTATAGGAAGTACAAGTATATCATATTGGTCAAGAAATGCATCTCTTACAAGTAATGATAAGATAGCTGTAGGATATGTAGGAAATGGATATTATGTAGCTGGAAATCTATCAAAGTTTAAGAGTTTGTATCAAACTATACCAATGAAAGGTAATAAAGGAGATGTATTTGTATTAAGTGGATGGGGAAAAGGAAATCCTATGCCACGATATAATCTACAAAATACAGTAACAGGTAATACAGAAGAAAGAAAAACAACAATTGCAATAAATTTCTTAAATTCCAATGGAAATACATTGGAAACGCATGATGTGTATTTCACATCAATGAGTAATGAATGGCAATACACAAGTGGAAGTATAAAAGCTTCTGTGGATTATGAAGCTGTACAAATTGTATTGAGATTTGCTTATCAAGTAAGTGAATTTACATTTGATAATATCCAATTGTATATGGAAAGCTTTGGAACGAGTTATGAGCATGATGATAAAGGTAGAGTCATAGCTAGCCAAGATGTAGAAGGTAATATCGTTAAGACCGAATATATGGATATTACTATCACAGAAGAAGATGGTACACAAACAACTACTGATGTAGTGGAATACGTTGAATATAAACGTAAGGATGATGAAACATATTTAAAGAAAATAGTATATGAATATAATA
>JAFZDT010000158.1 GCA_017561055.1 Erysipelotrichaceae bacterium | reverse complement strand
GTATATAATGTGAGTTCTGAAATGATGACATTGATTCGTGGATGTCGTGTTGATGAAGAAGCGGTTGTTAGTGCATATTCACAAAAAGAGATGATTAATTATCAAAAAGAAACGTTAGATATCTTTGAAAAAGTATATCCTGAGGAAGGTACTTTATTGGAGATGGATGAAGAATAGCGTATAATTAAAATATGAAGATGTATTACGAAAGGTAATTTTGTATAGAGGAGGAAATGTTATGAAAAATGCATTGAAAAAGTTTAAAGATTTATTCTTTGAAGAAGAAGAGTATGAAGAAATTGTTGATGATGGGATTGAAGAAGAACCAGTAGTGGCTGTTGAACCTGTTTTCCAAGATATTCGTTTGGATAAAGAAGAAAAAGAGGAAGCGGTAGTTGAAGAAGTGGTTGAAGAAAAAGTGGAACCTAAAAAGTCTGAATTATTAACGATTGCGCCTAGTAAGGATAAACCAAAACCTTCTCAATCTAAACCTACAGTGAAAAAACCTGAGGTAACGAATTTAAATGTTAGTAAAAAAGCAGATTATGAGTTTACACAAGTAATTAGTCCTATCTATGGATTAAAATCAACTCAAGATCAAACACAACCAGTTGTGAAAAAGATGAATCCTAAAAAGGTAAGTGCATTGAAAAGTCCAATTGGTACAGTTTTAAGTCCTATGTATGGTGTTTATGAAGAAAATCCGATGGTTCATGAAGTTGAAGTTGAACCTGAGTTAGTGGATATGAAGGTTGATGATTTTTTAGATAAAAAGGAAACTAAGAAACCTGAAACAAAGACTGTGAATGTTGTAAATTTAAGTTTGTTTGATGATGAACAATAATGGAGGGTTCTATGTATTTTTTCATTGGAATTAAAGGAACGGGAATGGCTTCATTAGCTTCGATTCTTCATGATATGGGATATGAAGTAAGTGGTTCTGATATTGAGCGTCATTTCTTTACAGAAGAACAATTAGTGAAACGAAATATACCAATTTATCCATTTAATGCTAGTAACATTAAAGATGGTATGACAGTTATTATCGGTAATGCGTTTTCTAATGAATTTGAGGAAGTGAAAGTTGCATTAAATAATCCAAATGTAACTTGTTATCGTTATCATGTGTTCTTGGGTATGTTGATGAAGGATTATCATTCAATTTGTGTAGCTGGTAGCCATGGTAAAACAACAACGACAACTATGATGAGTAAGATGTTAGATAATGTGATGCCTACTGCGTATTTAATTGGTGATGGTACGGGTCATGTTACAAAGGATAGCCATTATTTTGTGTTAGAGGCTTGTGAATATCGTCGTCACTTTTTAGCATATCATCCAGATTATGCAATCATTACAAATGTAGAAATTGATCATGTGGATTATTTTAAAGATGAAGCAGATTATGGTAGTGCATATGAAGAATTTGCAAAACAGGTGAAAAAACATATTGCGGTGTTTGGAGATGATCCTAGAGCTAGAAAATTAAGTTTACCAAATAATGTTGTTTGGTATGGCGTTGAAGATGGTAATGATGTACAAGCGGTGAACATTGTTGAAACTTCTGTGGATATGTCTTTTGATGTTATGGTTCGTGGTTCTTTCTTTGGACATTTCCATTTACCTATGGTAGGTCGTCATTTATTATGGAATGCCTTGGGTGTTATTACGATTGGAATGTTAGAGGGTGTTGAACCTCAAGTGATTGAAGAAGGATTATGTCGCTTTACGGGTGCGAAACGTCGTTTTGTGATTGAAGAATATAAAGGAGATATTTATATTGATGATTATGCACATCATCCAACAGAGATTTCTGTTACTTTAGATTCTGTAAAAATGCGATATCCAAATCGTAAAGTAGTAGCATTATTTAAGCCACATCGTGCAAGTCGTGTTCGTTATTTTGCTCAAGAATTTGCGGATGCTTTAAGCAAAGCGGATGTTGTTGGTGTTTGTGATTTTACAAGTATTGATGATTTTGATGATGGTACGGATATTACGATTCAATATTTAACGGATCGTATTGAAGGGTGTTATGTATTTCATGAAACAGATGAGGAAGCTATGCTTTTAGCAAGTATGAGTCCTTGTGTGTATGTATTTATGAGTTCTAAAGATATATATCCTTTTAAAGAAAAAGTAAAGCGCTATCAAAAATCTTGAAAATGTTTTCATTTTGGAGTAATATAGTAAAAAAGGAGATTAGGATATGGAAACAGTAAATCAGTTTTTAAATCAATGCATTCCGGCTTTAACAGTTCTTGTATTGATTTTAATTATAATTTTATGTATTCGTTTGATTGTTTTATTAGGAAATGTAAATAAAACAGTAACAAAAGTGGATGGTACAGTTGATATGGTAAATGATTATTTAACAGAATTGAAAGTGCCTGTAAGAGTATTAGTGAATGTTTCTATGAGTGTTGAAGCTTTACGTGCAGCTAGTGAAGATACAGCTCGTCGTATGAGTGAATCTATTAGTGAACATTTACAACAATTATCTGATTGGATTAAAAAATTCTGGGATAGTTTATCTCAAATTAAAAAAGATGCTACAAATGTTGAAGTGGTAACAATTACACCTGATACACAGGATGAAGGAGACTTATAATATGTTAGATCATGAAGTAGTAACAAATGAAGAAGTAGTTGAAGAAGTTAAAGAAGAAAAAGATTGGAAAAAAGATGTTCAACGTCTTTTGGATAATGCGACAGATGAAACTGCTCGTTTAATTGCGAATATGAAGTCTGTAATTGAAGAAAATAAGGACAAACTAAATGTAGAATTGGTGAAAGAAAAAGTTTCTGAAGCTGGTGAAGCAGTAGTTAAAGTATGGAATCAAGCAAATGAACGTATTAATGAACTTGCTAAGGATCCAAAAGTTGCTGAAAAAGTAGCTGAATATCGTGAAAAAGTTAAAGATGGTTATCAAAAGGCATCTAAAGCAGTAGTTGATGCGGTTGATTCTTTAAAAGAAAATCAAGAATTAAAAGATAAACTTACTGATGCATCTGAGTTTGTGAAAGAAACTGCCGCAAAAGTAGCGGATAAGATTGTTGATGTTTATAAAGAAGTTACTGATGAAGAAAAAGTACAAGAAGTAGTTAGTAAGATTAAAGAAGTAACAGATAAAGGTGTAGATGCTGTTAAAGAAAAAATGAATGATCCTAAGGTTCAAGAAACTGTAGATCGTTTAAAAGATGGTGCTAAAGATGTGGCTGAAAAAGCTACTGAGCAATTAAAAAAATTATTTAAAAAAGAAGAAGCGGCTGAAGATACGAAAGAATAGGTGATAAATTATGGCTGAAAGACCTAAGGATGACATGAAAAGAGTTACGATATATAGTGTAGCCCATGAGGCTGGGGTTTCTTTGGCCACGGTTTCTCGCGTAATTAATGGTTCTAGTGTTGTTCGTGAAGATACTCGTCAAAGAGTACAAGCGGCAATTGCGAAATTAGAGTATAAACCAAATGCGATTGCGCAAGGTTTGGCTTTGCAAAAGACAACTTCAATTGCATTAGTTGTGCCTGAATCTAGTTTTGCGTATATTGGTAAAATTATTAATGGTATTTTAAATGTAGCTAAGATTTACAAATATAATATTATTTTGCATACTTCGACTGCTGGTATTAATGAAATGAATGAAATCATTGAGAATATTATTAAGTCTCATGCGGATGGTGTTATTGTGTATAATGATCATTTAAAGACTGAGGATTTAAATGCATTAAAGAATTATAATATCCCTATTGTTTATATTGGTAATCGTATGAGTGGTGATAATATTTGTTCTGTATTTGTTGATATGAAGAAAGCAATTTATGATTTGGTTACTTCTTATTTGCATAAGGGTATTGATGATATTGGTATTATTCAAGACCGTAAGAATCCTTTAGCGTATGAACAAATTTTAGCGGGTACAAAAGAAGCATATCGTGATTTTGGGAAAGAATTTACTGGTGAAATTTTAATTCCTGCTGAATATCGTACAACATATGCATATTTTAAGAAGTATATTGAAAATCATAATCATCGTTTAATTATTGCGAATCGTGATTCACAAGCATTAGCTGTATCAAATTGCTTGCAAGAAGCGAATATTCGTATTCCAGAAGATGTTGAAATTTTCTGTGCGGGTGATTCTAAGTATAATGATATGGTTCGTCCACAATTGTCTAGTTTCAGTGTTCCTAGTTATGATTTAGGTGCTGTTGCTATGCGTATTATGACAAAAATGTTGAATCATGATGATATTGGTGATAAAGAGATTGAATTAAGTTATTTATTTACACCTAGACAATCTACAAAATAAATTGTATGATTAAAAGGCGTTGAAGAGACAGAGTACCTTACAAAGACTTTTTAGAGACATGATGGTTGGTGCAAATCATGAGGGATAGTTTGGGAATACACCTCGGAGCTTCTTTTGAGAAAAAGACGTACATTGGCGTTAACAATGAATGAGTGATTCTCGTTTTGAGAATTGAACTAAGGTGGTACCACGCAAAAGCGTCCTTGGATGGGCGCTTTTTTTATTTATAGGAGGATAAGAGAATGAATTTTATTGAAGAATTACAATGGCGCGGATTGGTTAAAGATGTTACTGATTTAGAAGGATTAAAAGAACGTTTAAAAAATCCTGCTACTTGTTATTGTGGATTTGACCCTACTGCAGATTCTTTACATGTAGGACATTTACAACAAATTTTATTATTACGTCGTTACCAAAAAGCTGGTCATAAACCAATTGCTTTATGTGGTGGGGCTACAGGGATGATTGGGGATCCTAGACCTACAACTGAACGTAAATTATTAACATTAGAAGAAGTTCAATATAATGCTGAATGCATTAAAAAACAATTAAGCTGGTTCTTAGATTTTAATGCTGAAAATGCGGCTGTTGTTGAAAATAACTATAACTGGATTAGTAAAATCAATGTTATTGAATTCTTACGTGACTATGGTAAACATTTCAATGTTAGTTATATGATTAACAAAGATGTTGTTGCTTCTCGTTTAGAAAAAGGTATTTCTTTTACTGAATTTACTTATACAATTTTACAAGCATTAGACTGGTTGCATTTATATGAAACATATGGTTGTGAATTACAAATTGGTGGTAGTGACCAATGGGGTAACTTAACTAGTGGATGTGAATTAATTCGTAAAATGAAAGAAAATTCTAAAGTATTTGGTATTACTTCACCATTAATTACTAAGAGTGATGGAAGTAAGTTTGGTAAGAGTGAAGGTAAGAACGTTTGGCTAGATCCTGAGCGTACAAGTGCTTATGAATTCTATCAATTCTGGTTGAATACACCAGATGCGGATATCGTTGATTACTTAAAACGTTTATCTTTCAAAACAAAAGAAGAAATTGAAGCATTAGAACAATCATTAAAAGATGCTCCACATTTACGTGAAGCACAAAAAGCATTGGCTGAAGAATTAACAATTTTAGTTCATGGTGAAGATGGATTAGAAACAGCGAAGAAAATTACAAGTGTATTATTCGGTGGAGATATTCGTACATTAAATCCAAAAGAAATTAAGATTGCTTTAGCAGATGCGAAAACAGTAACAATCGTTGAAGGTACATTGTTAATTGATGCAATGGTTGCTGGTGGAATTGCAAGTAGTAAACGTGAAGCAAGAGATTTATTGAAAAATGGTGTTTTAGTAAATGGTGAACGTATTACTGATGGAAATTATGAATTAAATCGTGAAATGGCATTTGATCATAGTTTTGTTACAATCCGTAAAGGGAAAAAGAATTACTTCGTATTATCTTTTGAATAGTGGTTTATTAACCACTATTTTTTTTGTGCATATCATACATTGAGGTGGTATCAGTGAAAATTGGTTTTATGCACAAAGAAGGTAGAATGAAATATGTATATGAAATGGTTAAAAATGATTATGAAACAGAAGTATTTGATGATCATTGTTTTGATTATGATGTCATCGTAATGGGAATGGACTATTTTGATGAACATAGTTTTGATGGAAAATATTTATCTAATCTTAAAAATACAGTTATTTTTGTTTGTTATGATGATTACGAAATCATGAAAGAACAATTTCGTGTAGTGTGTTTAAAAAATTCTGAAGACTTTTTAGTAAAGAATGCTCAAATTACTGCATGGGGTATTTTGGCTATTTTATTGCAATCTTGTGAAGAGTGTTTGAATGAAACTGTAGTTGATGTTATTGGATATGGGCGTTGTGGTAAGGCGATTGTTCAGTTGTTAGATGCACTAGGTGTTCAGTGTCGAGTGATTGTTAAACAGGTGAAAAAATATACTAGAGAAGTTATGCATTTTGAGGAGTATTTGTTTAAGAAGCCAGCTAAATGGGTGATTCAAACAGCAGATGTTTGCATTTTTGATCATGCATGGGTACTAAGAAGTGGTAAACCTATCATTATTGATATTACAAGTAAATTTGTAGGTACTAAGAATCTACAAGATGAAGATATTGTTATTTATTATGCGAAAGCATTGCCTGATCACTATTGTATAAAAAGTAGTGCTAAAACTTATTATGAAGCTTTATTGGAGGTGCTTGTATGAAAGTATTAGTGGGTATGAGTGCTTCGTTTTGTAATATAAAACCTGTTTTAGATGAATTGCAAAAGATGAATTATGATTTTCAATTTGTAT
>JAFZDT010000157.1 GCA_017561055.1 Erysipelotrichaceae bacterium | reverse complement strand
TGTTTTAGGATCTAATGCTGCTGTATGTTCATCTAGAAGTAACAATTTCGGTTTCTTTAATGTAGCCATCAACAAAGTTAATGCTTGTCTTTGACCACCACTTAATAAACCAACCTTATCACTCATACGATTTTCTAAATTCAATCCTAAGCGATGTAAAGCTTTCTGCAAATCTTCCTTCTCATCTTTACGAACACCCCAACCAAGGCCTCTTTTTTGCCCTCTACGATTAGCAAATGCTAAGTTCTCTTGAATCTCCATATCCGCAGCTGTACCCATCATTGGATCTTGGAAAACACGACCAATTATACGAGCACGTTTATATTCAGGTTGCAAAGATAAGTTTTCATTATCTAAAACAATTGTACCACTATCAATTGGATATACTCCCGCAATCATATTTAACATCGTACTTTTACCAGCACCATTACCACCAATAATTGTAACAAAATCACCTTCATTTAAAGTTAAACTAATATCCTTTAAAGCTTTTTTCTCATTAATCGTATTCGGATTAAATGTTTTACTCACATGTTTAATTTCTAACATCGCAAACACCTACCCTTCAATATGTGCCTTATAACGAGCATTTTGATTACGCTTTTCCAACATAACAGGAACCGTTAAAGCAATCGCAACTAATACAGCCGTTAATAATTTTAAATCATCTGTACTCAATCCCATTTGTAAAACCATAGCCACAACCACGCGATACAAAATAGAACCCACAACAATCGTAGATAAACGAACCATAAAATTACGACGCTTACCACAAACAACTTCACCAATAATAATAGAAGCTAAACCAATAACAATGGCACCAGTACCCTGCTTAACATCCGCATAACCTTGAGATTGCGTAACTAAAGCACCACTTAAAGCAACTAAACCATTGGCAATCATAAAACCTAACATCTTGGTAGTTTTGGTATTTACACCTAAAGACTCTACCATACGTTCATTATTACCCGTTGCACGTATAGCTGAACCAATTTCCGTACCATAAAACCAATACATACAAGCAACCAATAATACAATTAATACAACACCAATTATAATTGCAACATATTGCGAAGGTAAATTTAATAATTCTTTTCCCTTAGAAAACAACGTATCTACTTTTAATAATGGAGTATTACTTCTACCCATAATTCTTAAATTAATAGAATACAATCCCAACTGTGTTAAAATACCAGCCAAAATAGCAGGAATCTCACAACGAGTATGTAAAAAACCAGTAATTGCACCAGCAAGTAAACCAGCCACCAATGCAATAAGCAAAGATACAAATGGATTCAAACCATTCACCAAACAAACAGCAGCTACACAACCACCAGTTGCGAAAGATCCATCTACCGTTAAATCTGAAATATTTAAAATTCGATATGTAGTATAAACACCTAAAGCCATCACACCCCAAAGAATCCCCTGACTGATTGCTCCAGGAATAGCCGTCAATAAACTAGAAATATCCATAATTATTCATTCATTAAAGTCGCATTAGACATTACACTATCAGGAATCGTAATACCTAATTCACGTACAGTATCCATATTAATAGTTAATGTACAATCTTCTGCAGGTAAATAACCAATTGGCATATTCGCAGGATCACTTTCACCATTTAAAATCGCTACAGCCATTTCACCAGCTTTATATCCTAAATTAAAGTAAGATAATCCATAAGTAGCCATACCACCATTTAAACACATACCTTCTTCACCAACAATTGTAGGAATCTTATTTTCATTCGCAATCATAGTAACAGTAGCCATGCCTTCCGCTAATAAATTATCTGTAGGAATATAAATCGCATCCACTTTTCCAACCAAAGATTCAACAACAGATTGAATTTGATTCAATTCAGAAATACTAACTTCTTTAGCAGTCATACCATGTTTACTAATTGCATTCTTTGCCATTTCCGCTTGAATAATAGAGTTATCTTCAGCACCATTAAACAATACCGCAACAGTCTTCGCATTTGGTAAAATATCTTTTAATAATTCAATTTGTGCTTCAACAGGCGTTAAATCACTAGTACCAGTAACATTTCCACCAGGTAAAGCATTAGATTCAACCAATCCAGAATGTTCAGGATCAGTTACCGCTGTTAAAACCACTGGAATTGTATCTGTTGCATTCGCACAAGCTTGTGCTGCATTTGTCGCAATCGCTAACATTAAATCTACTTTATCATTTACAAACTTAGTCGCAATTGTTTCACAATTACTAACTTCACCTTGCGCATTTTTATAATCCACTTTTAAATTGGTATCTACTACAAAACCACCATCTTCTAAAGCTTTCATAAACCCTTCATATGATTGGTCTAAAGCAGGATGTTCAGCCAATTGAATTACGCCAATTTTAGTCATTCCATCATCCGTATTTGAACCTTCACCACATCCGAATAAAGAAAATAATACAAATACACATAGACATAAATTAAATAGTTTCTTCATAAAAATACCTCCATGAAAATCTTGTTACATTTAGTGTAAACTTTTTCATTTTAAGAATCAATAATTTCCACCCATTTATACCATTGATGTTTATTATGATTATCATAGAAAATATTGATAGATAAATTTAATAAAAAAACCTAGTTTTCACTAGATTTTCGAATATATTCCGCATACACAATAGAGACAACAAACAACACTAGAGATACACCAATTTGCACCTCGAAAGTATTCATTATATCTGTATTAGCAAAAACACTTAATGCATTCATGACACCATGAGCTAAAATACAGGCAATCAAACTCTTAGACTTATAAAATAACATAACAGCTAAATACCCAAATGCCATTGCATACCCTACTTGGCAAACACTCGCTAAAACTTCAGCACC
>JAFZDT010000156.1 GCA_017561055.1 Erysipelotrichaceae bacterium | reverse complement strand
GATTGCTGATGGGTGGAATGAGAACACAATTGGATTTCTTGTCTTTAGACATATTAATGATTTAAAGATTGCTGTAGATGTTGGATTTGTTGTTGGAACAATACCACACACAACACCAACTGGATCTGCTACTTCTGTAATACCTAAAGACTCATCTTCACGAATTACACCAACCGTTTTTAAATGACGCATATTATTTACTACATGTTCACATGCAAATAAATTCTTTGTCGCTTTATCTTCAAACACACCACGTCCAGTTTCACGAACGGCACTTAATGCCAATTGACCATGTTTATCTAAAGCAGCTACAGAAGCCTTCGCTACAATGTAATCTACTTGTTCTTGATTTAATTGTTTAAACTCTTCTAATGCAATTACACCCTTCGCAACCAATTCATTAACTTCTTGCACTGCAGGGCTTACTTCAACATTTGTTTCCATTACTTTTTCATTTTTAGCCATAACTTTTCCTCCTTGTGAATTTTTTAACTTATCACCGATAATGATAATACAATATAGTGAATAAAATCACAAGTATATTTTTTAGTAAACCGTTTACATTTTATAAGTAAACGTTTACATCTTTTTGACAAAGAAAAAGCCCTTCAAATTGAAGGACTATTCAAATATACGAATCATTAACCTTTGGCAAATATCATCAGAATATACAGCCTCAATCTTATAGACATTGCCATTATTTCTTAACACAATCGCATCTTCAATCGTATATTGGAATTGCTGAATTTCATTACCAGAATCATCAAATTCCATTACACTAATCGTTTTCGTTTCTTTTGGTAGATACAAAGACACTTGAATTTCAGCTTCTTCACTAATTAAATAATACTCTTCTGTCTTTGTATTATATTGCACATCATATTGTTCACTATCTAACACTTTAAACGCATTTCCATTGGATAAAACATTAAACACTCCAATAGCTAATACAAACAAAATACTAAGCACCTTAAAATACATACTACCCGTAATATGATCCAATTTAATTTTCTTATACATTTCTTCTATCTTATCAAAGAAACCAAAGATAGTTTGACTATACGCTTCTTTTCGATCCTCTTCAGTAAAAGCATACCCACACTTTTGACAATAGTGAGCTTTATACAAATTTTTCTCATTACAATTCTTACACTTCATACACTATTCTCCCATTGTCATTTCCGCAACATACCACATGCCATTCATGTTCACAAAAGTAATAACACCTTCTTTATCACCAACATTATGTTCTCTACACATAAGTGTTGCCTGTGCAATTCGATAGCCCTTTTTATTTAATTTCTTAGCCAAAGCAGTTTCATAATGCATACCAAACTCTAGATTACGAAGCCAATAATAGTAATTATCACCAGCTATAATGGTAATATTTGCATTATCAATAGCATATTTCTTATTCGATGCTTCAATCTCTTCTACACTATAACGTTCATTATATGGCCATAGAACATCTTCAGATAAAGCAGATAAATAATCATGCTCATAATCTTCCAATTTAAAATCAGTGAAAGAAGAAAGCGATTCATTAACCGTCCACTTATTGCCATCTTGAATCAAAGTAACTAAAAATTTCACTTTTGTAGTTTCATTTTTACTCTTCAATGTTTCTTGTACAAATACTTCCGCTACACGATAACCCTTTGCCATATATTCAGCAGAAATGATTGTTGTAGGATGATCAATATCACTATCCACAAATGCATATTGATATGAAGCAGAATCTACACCATCCACTTCAACTGCTTCATGAATAGAAGTTACAGGATATCCAGGCATAACCTCAGTTGTCATAATTGGAGACATTAATGCTTTTAATTTCTCTTGAGCATTTGCCTTTTTATCAATATTTCTCGCATAATAGAAATAATCATCAACTACTTCAATAATATCCTTTTGATCATTTGAATAATGAGGTTTCACTTCAATGGTTTCACTACCAGGCTCCTTAGTAACACGTTTAATATAGCCATCACCACTAACAACACCCGTAAAAGCCACACTAACAATACTAATCGTTAAAATAAATCCATATAAATGTGACTTAATAAAATTAATAATCGCATCAATAATAGAATCCTCTAAATCACCTTTATATTTATCCTTTGTTTTACTTATCAAATATTCAACAAATAAATTCTCTTTAGGATCTAAATACTTTTGACAATTTGGACAAATTGCCATCTCATCTGTACACTTTGTACCACAATAGATACAATACTTAACATTCTTATCTTCCATAAATAATCACCTTGTGATTATTATCTCATATTTTTATTCTTTTTGAATAAGAAAAACCCTTATCACTAAGGGCTTCTTTTATAATAGTAAAGATGAATATCTTCTATGATTCTAAAATAACTTTATCAAGTTTCTCTTTTAATTGAGCTTCCTTCTTTTGTTCATTTATATATGACTCTTTTAAAGAATTCAACACACTCTCAATTGATTCATAAGTGGAAGTAATTTGCACAATGGCTTTTTTAATACGTTCATACACCGCAAAAGCAGAGAAAATATCATCAAACCAAAAATCCGCAAACTTCAAGAAAGAATCGATACTAACACTCGTACTCAAATCGATTTTCACATCCAACAACTCCGTCTTAAAACGTGATAATTGTGCTTGTAATTCATTAATTAAATTTTGCACATCCTCTAAATGACTATATTTAATAAAATCTCCAAATCCACCTCTACCAATTAAATCATATTGTGACCAACCTTTAGCTTTATCCAATTTTCTAAGAATTTTATCCGTGGTCTTTAATGCTATTTCACCAGCACCAATTGCTTCTTCTAGCTCCTTTTTATAATTTGCAGAAGTTAATAAATCATTTTCTATTGCAGATACATTTGGATTTCTTGTTTTTAATTCATCTAATTTTGATGCATATAATTCTTGATACTGATTCTCACACTTTTCAATTTCTTCAAGAGCCTGTTCAAAATAAGAAATACCCTTTTGCACATCTTGTAATTGATATTCTAAGGAATCATATTTTAATTTAGCTTGATACGCTTCTTCTCTTTCTTTAGATAATTTTTGTTCTTTTGTTCCCATTAATTCATAAAAGAAAGAAGATAGATTTCCATATTCTAATTTCTCAACATCATCATTTTCTTTTCTTAATACTTTTCTTTGATCTTTAAGTTTCCCTTCTAAATCTTGTTTTTGAAGAATTAAATCATTTAATTTATTTTGCGTAGATTCCTTTGCTTTAATCTTAACCAATAATTCATTTAACATCATAATTCCTCCTACATCTTTAAAAACGAAACCGATGAACCGGCTACTCTATATGTGCCAATTAACCGGTCTGTATTTATTTATATTTTACATGAAATATGTTGTATATACAGCGATTGTACATTTAATACATTATCATTTGCTTTTTTTACAAATGGTGGAGATGGTGGGATATACGTAATACCAACCACTCTATTATTTATAGTCAAAAAAGTTTTAATTTGTATCCACCAAATATATTACTTTTATAAATAATTACATACTATATTTTATTAAATCATTGACACTTTTTAGACCTTTTATAGACACATTTATTCATAGATATTTATACATACCTAAATGTATGTATTGGTATGGACGTGCTATCACAATGACTATTACTTTTTGCCACAACCAAATTACATTATTACGTATTAAATACTCCAAAACTTAATAGCACAAGCACAAGTAAGACTTCTAAAAATTATGGAACTACTATAAGCAATATTCGCTCATTGGAACTATATTGTATAAATGCCTTTATATTTTTATACCAAAAAACAACATCCTTTAATTAATATAAATTCGATCAAACACTAATCACAATAAACTCTGTAATATTTACTATCTTTAAAATTATCTTGAATATACTTTTCCATCTTTTTGACACCTTCTAAATGAGAACTATGTACAATGATTTCTTTAGGATAAATACTATTCTCTTTCATATAAACCAATACATCATACCCAGTTTCAGGAGTTCCTAAATCATAATCAAGATTAACAATATTAACGCCTTTCTTTTTAAATATAGAT
>JAFZDT010000155.1 GCA_017561055.1 Erysipelotrichaceae bacterium | reverse complement strand
CAGTTTCCTCGATTTCTGCTGTAACTTCTACTTCTTCTGTTTCATCCATTAATTTTTCTTCTAAGAATTCGCTAGCATCATCATCAGCCATAAATTCTTTTTCTAAAATAAGTTCAATGTCACTATATTGTTTAGCACCAGTACCTGCTGGAATTAATTTACCTATAATAACATTTTCTTTTAATCCAACTAGATTATCAACTTTACCACGCATTGCAGCATCAGTTAATACTCTTGTAGTTTCTTGGAATGATGCTGCTGATAAGAATGAATCTGTTTCTAATGATGATTTAGTAATACCTAACATAATTGGATTACCTTTAGCAGGCATTCCACCATTTAAGATTACTGGTTTATTTCCTTCAGCAAATTCTCTTAAACTTACTGTTAATCCTTCAACAAATTCTGTATCTCCAGCATCCATTATTCTTACTTTATTAATCATTCTCTTAACAATAATTTCGATGTGTTTATCGTTAATATCAACACCTTGTAGTTTATAAACGCTTTGAATTTCTTTTAAAATGTATTCTTGAGCAGTTTGTGGGTCTGTTACAGCTAATAATTCTTTAGGTGAAATAACACCTTCAGTTAATTTATCTCCAGCTTTAACTTCATCTCCAACAAATACTTTTACTTTCATATTGTAATTTGTAATATGTTCTTTAACACCTGATTCGTTTTCAACTACAATTGAATGTTTACCATTTTGTTCTTCTATACTAATAACTTTTCCTGTAATTTCAGCAAGTGTTGCTTTAAATTTAGGAATACGAGCTTCGAATAATTCTTCAACTCTTGGTAACCCTTGAGTAATATCGGCATCACCACCATGCGCAACACCTCCACTATGGAATGTACGCATTGTAAGTTGTGTACCAGGTTCACCAATTGATTGAGCTGCCATAATACCTACCGCTTCTCCTGTTTCAACTAAGTTACCTGTAGCTAAGTTTCTACCATAACATTTTTGACAAACGCCATGTTCAGTTTTACAAGTAAGAACACTTCTAATTTCAACTCTCTTAATATCAGCTTTCTTAATTTTAGAAACTATATTTTCCGTAATCATTTCTCCAGCTTCTAAGATAATTTCTTTTGTTTCTGGATTAATAATATTTTTAGATGCATATCTTCCTAAAATTCTTTCATCTAAGCTTTCAATAACGGAGTTATCTTTGTCGTTAAGTAAGTCATATACAACAACACCTTGCATTGAACCACAATCATATTCTTTAACTATAATATCTTGAGCTACATCTACAAGTCTTCTTGTTAAGTATCCTGAGTCTGCTGTACGTAATGCTGTATCCGCAGAACCTTTTCTTGAACCATGTGTTGATAAGAAGAATTCTGATACTGATAATCCTTCGATAAATGATGATGTAATTGGAATTTCAACAGTTGAACCATCTGGTTTAGCCATTAATCCACGCATACCTGATAATTGTGTAAAGTTTGAAATTGAACCACGAGCACCACTGTTCATCATCATGAAAATTGGGTTTTCATAGTTATTTGCAGTTATTAAACTTAATTCATCTTTAACTTCATCAGTAGCATTTTCCCAAATTGTAATAACACCTTCATATCTTTCTTGTTCAGTAATAATACCTTTTTGATATTGTTTGTTAATTTTTTCAACTTTTTGTTTTGCTCTATCAATGATTTCTTGTTTTTTATTACTTCTTACAACGTCTGATATTGAAACTGTAATACCAGCAACTGTAGAATATTTAAATCCTTGATCTTTTAAGGCATCTAGCATTGCAGATGTTTCAGTTGTTTTATATCTTTTAAATACTTGAGCAATAATTTGACCTAAAGTCTTTTTAATAAATGGTTTTACTAAAGGCATATTTGCAATTTCTTCTGGAATATTTGAACCCATTGGTAAGAAGTATTTCATTGGAGTGATACCTTCAATATTTTCTTTAGTACCTTCATTTAAATATGGGAATGTATCTGGTAAAATTTCATTAAATTTAATTTTACCTACAGTTGTTACTAAATATTTATCCATTTGTTCTTCAGTAAATAATTTATGTTTAAATGATTTTACTGGAATTGCAATTCTTGTATGAAGGTCTAATTCTTTTCTTTCATAAGCCATTAGAGCTTCATTACAATCTTTATATACTTTACCTTCGTTATTATGTCCTGCTTTTTCTAGTGTTAGATAGCAATTTCCTAATACCATGTCTTGTGATGGTGTAACTATTGGTTTTCCATCTTTTGGATTTAAGATATTATTTGCTCCTAACATAAGAATACGAGCTTCGGCTTTAGCTTCTTCAGATAAAGGTACGTGAACAGCCATTTGGTCGCCATCGAAGTCAGCGTTGAATGCTGTACAAACTAATGGGTGTAATCTAATAGCTTTTCCTCCAACTAGTTTAGGTTCAAATGCTTGAATACCTAATCTATGTAGTGTTGGAGCACGGTTCAACATTACAGGATATTCTGTAATAACATCTTCAACAATATCCCATACTGATTCATCACGTGATTCAATTAATTTTTTAGCACCTTTAATATTATGAGCTAATCCTTTTTCTACTAACCCATGAATAACATGTGGTTTAAATAGTTCAATAGCCATTTCTTTAGGTAATCCACATTGATACATTTTTAGGTTTGGTCCAACTACGATAACTGAACGACCTGAATAGTCAACACGTTTACCTAATAAGTTTTGACGGAAACGACCTTGTTTACCTTTTAACATACTAGATAAACTCTTTAATGGTCTATTTGATGCTGCAGTAATACTACGTCCACGACGTCCATTATCAAATAATGAATCTACAGCTTCTTGTAACATACGTTTTTCATTTTGAACGATAATAGTTGGAGCACCTAATTCTAATAATTTCTTTAAACGATTATTTCTATTAATAATTCTTCTATATAAATCATTTAAATCAGATGTTGCGAATCTACCACCATCAAGTTGAATCATTGGACGAAGTTCTGGTGGAATAACAGGTAATACTGTTAATATCATCCATTCAGGTTTATTTCCTGATTCATAGAATGATACTAATGCATCTAATCTTTTTACTAAACGAATTCTTTTTTGACTAGTTGCATCTTCTAATTCTTTTCTAACTTCTTCTATTTCTTTTTCTAAATCTACTCTTTTAAGTAATTCTTGGATAGCTTCAGCACCCATTCCTACTTTAAAAGTATTTCCATATTTTTCATAATATGCTCTATATTCTTTATCAGATAATGTTTGTTTTGCTTCTAAAGGAACATTTCCTGGGTCAATAACCACATAACTAACAAAGTATAATACTTCTTCTAAATCACGAGGACTCATATCAAGTACTAATCCCATTTTAGAAGGAACACCTTTAAAGAACCAAATGTGAGAGCAAGGTGCAGCAAGCTCTATATGTCCCATACGTTCACGACGAACTTTAGAACGTGTAACTTCTACACCACATCTATCACAAACTACGTTTTTATATCTTAATCTTTTATATTTTCCACATGAACATTCAAAATCTTTTGATGGTCCAAATATTTTTTCGCAGAATAATCCATCTCTTTCTGGTTTTAAAGTACGATAATTAATTGTCTCAGGTTTTTTAATTTCTCCATAAGACCAACTACGTATTTTTTCTGGAGATGCAATACTAATTTTTAAACCTTTAAATTTACTTACATCTATCATTATTCTACCTCGCTATCTTCTTCGATATCTAATGGAAATTCTAAATCATCTAAAGATGATTCTTCTTCAAATTCTTCATCTTCTATTTCTTCAAATGGTTCAGCAGTTTCTACTTCATTTCCTGGAAGTTCTATTTCTTCGATTCTAAATGCTTCTGTATCATCTTCATCTTCTTCCATATCTTTGAAATCAACTACGTTATCATTATTATCAACAACTTGTACATCTAAACCTAATGCTTGGAATTCTTTAACTAATACTCTAAATGATTCTGGAACACCAGCTTGATTTACAAGTTTACCTTTAACTAAAGCTTCATATACTTTAACACGACCAACTATATCATCGGCTTTAACTGTTAAAATTTCTTGTAAGATATGAGCTGCACCATATGCATATAATGCCCAAACTTCCATTTCACCAAATCTTTGTCCACCAAATTGTGCTTTACCACCTAGAGGTTGTTGTGTAACTAATGAGTAAGGTCCTGTTGCACGTGCATGTAATTTATCATCAACCATATGGTGTAATTTAACCATGTACATAACACCAACAGAAATTTTATTATCAAATGGTTCTCCAGTACGTCCGTTATATAGAATTGTTTTTCCGTCTTCATCCATACCAGCTTCAGCCATTTCTTCTTGAATATCTTCCCAAGTAGCACTGTCAAATACTGGTGTAGCATAATGAACACCTAATTTTTTACCAGCCATACCTAAGTGTAATTCTAAGATTTGTCCGATATTCATACGAGAAGGAACTCCTAGAGGGTTTAACATTACATCAACTGGTCTACCATCTGGTAAGTATGGCATATCTTCTTCTGGTAATACTAGAGAGATAACACCTTTGTTACCGTGACGACCTGACATTTTGTCACCAACTTGAATTTTTCTCTTTTGAATAATATATACACGAATTACTTTTGAAACTCCTGCAGGAAGTTCATCAGAATTTTCTTTTGTATAAACTTTAACATCATGAACTACTCCGCCAGCACCATGTTCAACTCTTAGAGAAGTATCTCTTACTTCACGAGTTTTTTCACCAAATATTGCATGTAATAATTTTTCTTCACTAGTTAATTCTTGAACACCTTTTGGTGTAACTTTACCAACTAGGATATCGCCTTCTTTAACTTCAGTACCGATTTTAATAATTCCATCAGCATCTAAGTTTTTACGAGCATCTTCTCCAACATTTGGAATATCTCTTGTTATTTCTTCTGGTCCTAATTTTGTATCACGACAATCTATATCATAGTGATCAATGTGAAGTGATGTATAAACATCATCTTTTACTAATTTTTCATTTAATATTACAGCATCTTCATAGTTATATCCATTATATGTCATGAATGCTACTATCATATTTT
>JAFZDT010000154.1 GCA_017561055.1 Erysipelotrichaceae bacterium | reverse complement strand
GATGATTCAGATAAATTATATAGTGATAAAAGTATATACTCGTATAATGCCCCTGTGCTAACTACTTTGTCTGATGGTAGTATGTTACTTTTATGGGTAGATGACTTGGGTACAAAAAATGATATTAACAAGACTTCCCTTATGTATAGCATTTATAATGGCGAAGTATGGAGTGAAGCAAGCGAACTCTTTGAAACAGGCACTTATAATGGTGCACCAACAATATACAATGATGGCGAAAATGTACATATCATCTGGAGTAAGGCTAAAACTGTATTTGCCGATGCTGCTGGTCTTGAAGACTTAATTACAGATACTGAACTTAATTATACTTCTTATGCCAATGGTGAATTTACTGAGCCCGTTGTGTTAACTGAAAATAGCCTGTTTGAAATAAATTATGATATTATAGAGAACAATGGTAAGATGGCCGTTGCGTGGTCTGAAAATAATGAAAATGACCCGTATATGACAAGCGGTACAAATAGCCTTTATGTTAGAGAATATAATGATGACTCATGGAGTGAAAAGGAACTGGTAAGTCAATCTGATAATGCCATTGACGAAATTGAGTTATATTATGTTGATGATGCAGTGAATTGTGCATATACTCTGCTTGATGCTGATAATTCTACAAGTGTGTATAACAATTCAGATATGTTAAGTGATGGAGGGTATCTTAATTATTATAATGGTGTGCTGTACTATCTGTCCGATAGTAAAATAATGGCATATGATGCAGTAGGTGATACTTTATTGGAAACAGGTCTGGATGGTGTAAATAATTTCAGTATTTATGAGGGTAATGCTTACTCATTGGTAAGTGATGGCTTTGCCTGTGAATTATACGAGAGTATTTGTATTAATGGTGTATTCTCTGATTGGGAGCAGGTAACAGAATTTGATAAATATATTCGTGATTATTCTGTAACTACTGATTCTGTTGGAGAACCTGTTTATGCTCTTAATCTTGTAGATGTAAATGAAGGTAAAAGCATCTATGGTGCTTCTGAATTAGCAGTATGCAAAGCCTCCGCTGTAAATGCATTAGAAGTTGCCGCCGTATATTATAACGAAACTAATGTTTCTCCTTCTCACTTGTTGCCGTTAAATATTGATATAAATAATGTGGGTACAACTGATATTAATAATTTAAATGTATCAATAACTGATAATAAAGGTACTGTGCTTTCAAGCGGTGTAGTAAATACTAAAATAGCCAGTGGAGAATCTGCTACAATAGTGTACGACTATATTCTCCCATCTGAATTAGAACTATATGATATTACTGTTACAGTAACAAGTAGCGAAGATGAAAGAAACCTTGATAATAATAGTATAGGTACTTCTATTGGCTACCCTGATATTATCGTGCAGGATGTAATTGTTGAGAGAACTGAAAATGGCGCAGTAGCAAGCGGCAGTATTTATAATGCTGGTTATTCTAATGCAACCAATGTTGTATTATCGATATATGACGCAAGTTATCCAGATGAGGTGCTGGCAACTATTGAATGTGCAGATATTGCTTCTTGTGAAGCATATGACTTTACATATGATATACCAGAAAAATATTTGACTTTAGAAGATAAAATGACTATGTATGGTCTTAATTTTGAAGCAGGTAGTGATAGTGCGGAACTAAACTATGCAAATAACACTGAAAAAGTTGTATTTGGCGAGCTAACTGATTATACTGTTGCTTTTGTTGATGGTAATCAATTACTTGATATTATATCTGTTGAAGAATTTGAAAGTTATTCAGTAGATAAAGAAGGATATACATTAGAAGGCTGGTATACAAGTTCTTCACTTGATGCTGATAGTAAGATTACTACTATACCTACTGATATTTCTGAGAATCTGATTGTATTTGCTAAATGGATTCCTATGTCAATTGATAAGGCTGAATATGCAAATAATTCTATAAGTGTAAAGGCAACCGTATCAGAAGAATTGTTATCTGAAAGCGGTATAATTGTATTGGCTATTTATCAAAATGAGAAGTTGGCAGCCATGAATTCTATGGATATAACTTCAAATATAGATTACAGCTTTGATAATATTAGTGAAGCAGATAATTATAATGTAAAAATGTTCTGCTGGAGTGGGTTGGGTAATTTAAAACCTTTATGTGGCGCAATATGTGCAGATGTAAAATAGTTTACAAAGGCTCAAAATTGCTCCAAAAAGGCTTAAAATAATTTAATTGTAAAGTTAAAGGCGTTGTTTCTTTAAAAGGGAAACAGCGTCTTTTTTTGCATGTCAAAAGTTTTAAATGGTTTATAAAATGTCTTGAGGTTTTATAAAATAACTTATCTGATTTATAAAACTTTTACTCTGGTTTATAAAAATCAGGGGTGTTTTTATGTGTGGTTTATAAAACTTTTAAAGAATTTATGCTTTGGTGTCAAAAATATCTTAATCGGATAATTTTTTAAATTTCTGCAGATACGTTAAAAGTATAGGAGAATAGGCTCATATGACTGCAGATACAAAATTGGTGGGTGTGTAAATTTTAAAGTCGGGTGTGTAAATTAAATATCACTTATAAAATTACGCAAGGCACTTCAGTGGGCTTTGTAGTAAATTTTTAGGTGGTGTTTCTTGTGAAAGAGAGTAACAAGAAAGTGTCAAGTGGACAGCCTGAGGAATCATATTCTGTTAACAGGAGTGTGGTTTC
>JAFZDT010000153.1 GCA_017561055.1 Erysipelotrichaceae bacterium | reverse complement strand
TGTAATTCCTGCAGATGGACCATCTTTTGGCACAGCTCCTTCCGGAATATGTATATGTACATCAAATTTGTCAAATAACTCAATAGAAATGTTAAACAATTTACAATTAGCTTTAACATAAGATAATGCAATTTGGGCAGATTCTTTCATAACATCTCCAAGATTGCCAGTAAGTTGCAATTTCCCTTTACCTTCTATTAAAGTTGCTTCGATTGTAAGTACGTCGCCACCATATTGTGTCCAAGCAAGCCCGGTTACAACACCGGCTTTAGAAATCTTAATGCTATTGCTTTCTGTATATATTTCCGTACCTAAATATTTTGTTAAATTGTTTTCGGTTATTTTTACTGTTTTTTGCGTACCAGATACAATTTTCACAGCACATTTTCTGCATAATTTTTGAATATTACGATCAAGAGATCTTACTCCGGATTCTCGAGTATAAGATGAAATGATTTTTTCAATTGCACCATCGGTAATAGAAACATTTTTTAAAGCATGTTTAGCAATTTCATCAGGTATCAAATGTCTTTTTGTAATTTGAATTTTTTCTTCAAAAGTGTAACCTGGAATAGAAATTATATCCATTCGGTCAATTAACGGACCAGGAATTGAATTTATGTCGTTTGCAGTTGCAATAAAAATCGCATTGGAAATATCAAAAGGTATTTCTACATAATTGTCCTTAAATTCTTTGTTCTGGCCATTATCAAGCACTTCTAGCAATGCAGAAGAAGGATCTCCTTTGTAGTCAGAAGACACTTTATCGATTTCATCTAAAAGAATCAATGGATTTTGACATTCAGCCTGTTTAAATGCGTTGATTATTCTGCCGGGCATCGCACCTACATAGGTTTTTCTATGTCCTCGTATTTCACTTTCATCCTTAAGACCGCCAAGTGAAATACGTACGTATCTTCTGTTAAGTGCTTCTGCTAAGGATTCTGCAATTGTTGTCTTACCAACACCCGGAGGGCCAGACAAACATATGATGTTTCCATTTCCAACGCCACCTAAATTTTTAACTGCAATATATTCAACAATTCGCTCTTTTACCTCTTCTAACCCAAAATGGTTTTCATTTAAAACATTTTTTGCATTTTCAATATCTAGATTATCTTCTGAGAATCTATTCCATGGCAGTTCAAGCACTAAGTCCAAATATGAAGTGATAACACCAAATTCTGAATTGTTCGGATTAAGATTATCTAATTTGGAAAGCTCTTTTATAAGCTTTTTTTCATATGCATCCGGTAACGACAAGCTGATAATTCTGTTATAATATTCTTCACATATATCATCAACTTCATTTTTATCGCCTAATTCATTTTTTATTGTTTTAAGCTGTTCATTTAAATAATATTCTCTTTGGTGTTTATCTAATTTTTGCTTAACTTTGCCATTAATTTCCGATTCAATTTCTGATATTTTTATTTCTCTGTCTAAAAATTCAAGCATTCGATGAATTAATTGGCGAATGTCGCTTATTTCAAGCAACTCCTGTTGCTCATGATATTCCACAAGAAAATTAGAACATATATTATTGCAAAGTGCCTCAAGTGGGCGTTGCTTATCAAAGGAATTTGCAACTACTTCCGGCACATTTACATTATTAAGAGTAAAATACGAATAAACTTTTTCTCTGAAATTACGATATAACAGAATGTCTTCCGGTTTCTGCATATCTATATCGTTTGTCATGATATTTTTCTGTATAGATGCAACCATAAAATTTTTGAATTTCTTTGTATCAATACATTTAACCCTATACATGCATGTAACCACAACGCGATAGGTGTTTTCAGATATTTTTAAAAAATGTGAAACTTTAGCCAATGTTCCATATGAATAAATGTCGTTTATGCCAGGTTTTTCGACAGATGGATCTTTTTGAGATACTAAATAAACCATCTGCTCTCTATTTAATGCTTCTTTAATTGATGAAATTGATTCTTTGCGTTCTACGTCAAAATGAATCTGCACACCCGGAAAAACAATAATTCCACATAATGGTAAAATTGGCAAATTATATATAATCAAAAGTAATTCTCCATTCAGTTTAGTGTTCGGCAGAATCTAAGTATTCTGCTTGTTCTTCTGTAAGTTGATCAATTTCGATGCCCATAGTTTTTAACTTTAAGTTAGCAACATAACTATCCAATTCTTTCGGCACGTCATATACTTTATTAGTTAATTCGCCATGATGTTCAGCCAAAAACTTCATTGTTAAAGCTTGAATAGCAAAACTCATGTCCATAATTTCTGCTGGATGTCCATCACCTGAAGCAAGATTTACCAATCTACCTTCAGCAAGAATATTTATCCATCTGCCATCTGGTATTCTGTAGCCTTTGATATTTTCTCTGACAGATTTAATCTCTACAGCTAATTCCTCTAACTCAGGTATGCAAATTTCCACATCAAAATGACCAGCATTACAAAGAATTGCTCCATCCTTCATATTAACATAATGTTCTTTATGAATAACATGGTTACAACCGGTGACAGTTATAAATATATCACCTATTTTACTTGCTTCTGTCATTGTCATAACCCTGAAACCATCCATCACTGCCTCAATGGCTTTAATTGGATCAATTTCACAAACAATAACATTTGCACCAAGACCTTTTGCGCGCATTGCGCAACCTTTTCCGCACCACCCATAACCTGCTATTACAACATTCTTGCCTGCTGATATAAGGTTGGTTGTTTTATTAATTGCATTCCAGACAGATTGACCAGTTCCATATCTATTATCAAATAGATGCTTACAATCAGCATCATTTACTGAAACGACGGGAAAACGA
>JAFZDT010000152.1 GCA_017561055.1 Erysipelotrichaceae bacterium | reverse complement strand
TTCAGTGCTGATAGGCCAAAACAAAAACTATCAAATTTGTTTAAAGCCGCCCAAACAGTATATGATCCAACAAACAGTTTCAGGGATAATAATTACTATGGTGGAGGACATTTGTTTATAATAATGAAGAAAAACATATGGTACGTGATGAATAACGGAAGAGAAGAAAACAACTGGAATATGAACAATATTGAAATAGAAGGAGCTGGTGGAGCTATAGGATTTAAAATTCCTTATGATGAACATATTCATGAGCTGATAAAAATAGTGTCTGATGAAAATGAATATTCTGGTGAAACATACAAGGAACCGGAAATGGGGGGAAATGGTGGTTCCTGTGGAATCTGATGATACATTAAAACTTGTCCTGAAGTGTATTGACCACGAGGAATTTGGAAATCTCTATGCATTCAACAAAGAAATCACAGAAGAAGAAAAGCAATCGGTATTGAAATATTTCAGAAATTATAAACCAGTCGACTTTAAAAACATAATGAATATTGAAGGAAATCCTCATGGGTGGATGTGCAAGGAAGAGGATGTACCTGAAGTCGAAAAAATATTAAATATAACAGAAACACTAGAAAAACAAAGACTTGACCAACAACAAACACAAAAAGAACTTAACAAGAAAAGAAAAATTAAAGACGATGCAATGGGAGAAATTGAATCGATATTCTATGAAGCTTCAAGACCAAACAAGTTCCTCAAGAAATTACTAAAAAAAGCAGAAATAGTATATGATCCTGGAGATAGTTATTTGAATGACCATGAATTTGGTGAAGGACAACTATTCATAATTGAAAAATCATATATCTGGTATATTATCAATAATGGAAGAAAGGACGATGATTACACACTAAATAATATAAAAACAACAGGTCCTGGTGCAGTAGGTTTCAGAATACCTTATGATGAACATGTACACGACCTAATAAAACTTGTTTCAGAAGAAAACTTATACAAGGGAAAACAATAATTAATTAATAACACTTGTTAGGATGATAAATATGGATATCAGATTAGAACAACGAACAGATTACAAAGAAGTAGAACTGTTAATAAGAGAAGCATTTTGGAATATTTACAGACCTGGATGCTATGAACATTTCATAGTACACAATCTAAGATATGATTCATCTTTCATCAATAAATTGGATTATGTCATTGAAGAAGATGGTAGAATTATAGCACACATAGTATACTCATCCAATAAGCTCATAACGGATGAAAATACGGAAACGGTAGTTACGTTAGGTCCTATTTGCGTACATCCCGATTATCAAAAACAGGGGTATGGTAGGAAGTTAATGGAACATACTTTAAATCTTGCACAAGAAATGGGTATTCCTTATGTTTTCGTTGTTGGTATTGAAAATTTCTATACTAAATTTGGATTTGAGGATGCATCTAAATATGGAATTCAGTATAATGACTTAACTGAGGACACACCATTTTTCATGGTCAAAGTCTTTGATGAAGAAAAAATAAACTCCATTAATGGTATTTATAAGGATAATGAACTATTTAAAGTTGATAAAGAAGAACTAGAGAAATTTGACCAGAAATTCCCACCTAAACAGAAAGAAAAACGAGAAGGTCAGCTTGATTTTTAGACCTTCAAACATTCTCTTCTTTTTTTGAATAAGTATCTGTAATGAATTTTTCTATATTCTCTGGATTTCCAGTAAACAATATTAAATCATCTATTTCTAAAGGGAAATTTGGACTAAAACCTATCAATGTCTTATTGTTACGAATAATTGATGTAACGGTTAAATCATAGTCATGGAATCCGTATTCATCTAATTGTTTTGGTTTTGTCACGTATATTGAATCGACATTCAAATCTGTTATTCTCTCGGATAATTTTGCAGTTATTTCCTCTGGTGATATGCACCTGAAAGTATCGTAATGGTCTGATCTAAGCGTATCGATTGTTTCAAGTATTTCATCAACATCTTTATTATAATAATCCATGACTTTACTGAACATTACAATACTGGTTTCAAATTCCTCAGGAATTACTTCATCAGCTCCCAATTCATATAATTCATCCACATTTTTAACGTATCTTGTTCTTACAATTATATGAACATCAGGATTAAGTCTACGGGCAGTATCTACTGTTTCATGTGTTGCTTTATATGTATTTGTTGCAATTACAATACATTTTGCTGAGGTAATCTTAAGCTCTTTCAACACATTTTCATTTGAGGCATCACCGTATATTATTGGAACGCCCAATGATTTTTCCTTCTTAACAATTATAGGATTCATGTCTACAATTACATATGGTATATTGTAATGTTCACATGCTCTGGCCATGTTTTTACCATTCACGCCAAAACCAACAATAATAACATGGTCCTCTAACTCTTCTTCATAATGTTCTTCATGAACAATTGTTGTTAATGTTTCATCAACTTGGAAATGGGGTATTTTCTTAAACATTTCTATAATTTTTGGGGTCATTTTCTGTAGGAATGGTGTAGCAGACATTGTTATA
>JAFZDT010000151.1 GCA_017561055.1 Erysipelotrichaceae bacterium | reverse complement strand
ATTCCTAAGGGTACTACAATTCATTTAGCGATTAATGCAGAAAAGGTGAATGTGTTTACAGAAGATGGTAGTCAAAATATTTTGACTGGCGTTAATAATGATGGAGAACAATACGTTAAAGGCAATAGAGGGTAGGTGATTCAAATGAAAAATAAGAAGAGATTTGATGTTTGGATTTTGATATCACTTGGTATTTTGGCTGCATATGCTTTATTCTTATTGTATCCAATGTTTAGTATTCTTAAGAGTGCGGTTTATGCAAATGGTGAGTTTACTTTTGAATATTTTGCGAAGTTCTTTAGTAAGAGTGTTTACTTTGGATCTTTGATCAATTCGTTTAAAGTATCTATTTGTGCGACGTTGGTTACTTTGGTTATTGGTATTCCTTTGGCATATTTCTATAATATGTATGAAATTAAGGGTAAGACTTTGATTCAAGTTGTTATTATCTTGTGTTGTATGTCTGCACCTTTTATTGGAGCGTATTCTTGGATTATGTTGATGGGTCGTAATGGGATTGTGACTCGTTTTATTGAAAATATTGTTCATTCTATTGGTTTTGCGGAATTTACAATGCCTAGTATTTATGGGTTCTTTGGTATCTTATTGGTATTATCATTGAACTTGTTCCCACTTGTTTTCATGTATGTTTCTGGTGCGTTAAAAAATATTGATAACTCATTATTGGAAGCTAGTGAAAATATGGGATGTAGTGGTCCTAAGCGTTTCTTTAAGGTAATTATTCCATTATGTATGCCTACAATTTTAGCTTCTACTTTATTGGTATTTATGCGTGCGTTTGCGGATTTCGGTACTCCTTTATTGATTGGTGAAGGGTATGAAACATTCACAGTATTCATTTATAACCAATATTTTGGTGAAGTTGGTGGGGATAAGAACTTTGCGGCTGCGATTTCAGTAATTGCGATTGTTATTACTGCAGTTATTTTCTTGATTCAAAAGTATGCTAGTGATAAGTTTGATTTCAAGATGAATGCGTTGCATCCAATTGAACGTAAGAAAGCAAAAGGTATCTTTAATGTCTTAATCCATTTCTATACATATTTTGTAGTTGGTTTAGCATTCTTACCTCAAATTTATGTTATGTATACGTCTTTCCAAAAGACGAGTGGTAAGATTTTCGTTGAGGGTTATTCTTTAGATAGTTATAAGAAAGTGTCTAAGGATTTATTTAACTCTATTGAAAATACGTTTACGATTGGTGGTATTGCCTTGATTGTTGTTATTATCTTGGCGATCTTAATTGCTTATATCGTTGTTCGTAGAAGAAGCTTGTTGAATAATGTAATTGATACATTGAGTATGTTACCGTATATTATTCCTGGTTCTGTAGTAGGTATTGCTTTAGTAGTAGCATTCAATAAGGGTCCTATTATCTTAACTGGTACTGCATTTATTATGATTGTTGCGTTGTGTATTCGTCGTTTGCCGTATACCATTCGTTCTTCTGTAGCGATTTTACAACAAATTCCGATTACAGTTGAAGAAGCCGCAATTTCATTGGGTTGTAGTAAACTTGGAGCATTCTTTAAAGTAACGGTTCCTATGATGGCAAATGGTATCTTGTCTGGTGCTATTTTATCTTGGGTAACTATTATTACTGAATTATCTACAGCAATTATCCTTTATAACTATAAGACAATTACATTGACTTTAAGTATTTATACTCAAGTTTCTCGTGGTTCTTATGGTCCTGCAGCGGCTTTAGCTACTGTATTGAATATCTTTACAGTATTGTCATTGTTGTTGTTTATGAAGGTATCAAAAACAAAAGAAATTACATTCTAACGGTAGTGAAAACTACCGTTTTTTCTTATATAATGAAATAGGTGATAATATGCAAGATAAAGTATTGGTTTCTGCGTGTTTAGCAGGTAAGAATTGTCGTTATGATGGCAAAAGTCAAAAAGTTGATTATGTATGTGATCTAGTAAAACGTGGTATTGGGGTTTGTATTTGTCCTGAACAAATGGGTGGATTGGATACACCTAGAGTACCAAGTGAACGTGTTGGTGATTTGGTTTTGAGTAAAGAAGGAAAAGATGTTACGGAAGAATTTGAATTTGGAGCATATGAAGCATTGAATATTGCGCAAGAATTTGAAATTGAGTATGCAATCTTAAAATCGGATAGTCCAAGTTGTGGTAAGGGTAGAATCTATGATGGTACTTTTACTGGTAATTTTTGTGAGGGTAATGGTTTTACTACGGATGTGCTTTTGGAACATGGTATTGTAGTTATGGATGAAAATGAGGGGAAAGTGTGGTACGATAAGTACTATAAAAAATAGGAGATATGTATATGAAGAAGTTTATTGAAGATTTTAAAAAGTTTGCCTTAAAAGGTAATGTAGTAGATATGGCTGTTGGGGTTATTGTTGGTGGTGCATTCAATAAGATTGTAACTTCACTTGTGAATGATGTAGTTATGCCAGCATTAAGTGTGTTAATTGGTAATAAGAATTTGGCAGATATGCAATATGTAATTGATGCAAGTAATCCTGATGCGGTTGTAGCGATTAAATATGGTATGTTTTTACAAAATATTGTGGATTTCTTAATTATTGCTTTAACAATTTTCATTATTGTTCGTGTAATGGGTAATTTACAACGTAAGAAAGAGGAAGCTCCAAAGCCTGCTCCAAAACCAAGTAATGAAGAAGTTTTATTAACAGAAATTCGTGATTTATTGAGAGAGAAAAATAACTAGTAATAGTTATTTTTTTATTGAATTCATAACAAATAAGAGTACAATTTTCTTTAAGGAGTGATGTTATGGCAAAGACGTATCGTATGGATATGACAGAAGGTAGCTTGTTACCGAAGATTTTGATGTTTTCATTTCCATTAATGTTAAGTAGTTTATTGCAATTGTTATTTAATGCGGCGGATATTATTGTTGTTGGACGTTTTGCTGGGCATCAAGCATTGGCGGCTGTTAGTTCAACTGGGGCATTAGTTAACTTAATTGTAAACTTGTTTATGGGATTGTCTGTTGGTACGAATGTATTGGTTGCTAGACAAATTGGGGCTAAGCAATTTGATGAAATGCGTAAGACGGTGCATACGGCTATTTGTATGAGTTTAGTTGGTGGTGTGATTCTTACGGTATTTGGTATTGTGATGGCTAGACCTTTATTACAATTAATGTCAGTTCCTAGTGATGTTATTGATTTGTCTACTTTGTATTTACAAATTTATTTTGCGGGTATTACGGCAATGTTGTTATATAACTATGGTGCTAGTATTTTAAGAGCTAAAGGAGATACCAAAAGACCTTTGTATTTCTTGGCGATTGCTGGTGTAGTGAATGTAGCATTAAATTTAGTTTTAGTGGTTTTCTTTCATATGGGTGTAGCTGGTGTTGGTATTGCGACTACGGTTTCTCAAGTGATTTCTGCGTATATGGTATTTACTTGTTTGAAAAATGAACCTGGTCCTACACAATTGATTATGGATGAAATGAAGATTGATTGGCCTAGTTTAAAAGAAATTATGAAGATTGGTTTGCCTGCGGGTATTCAAGGTAGTGTGTTCTCTTTGAGTAATGTAGTGATTCAATCTACAGTAAATGGTTTTGGTTCTGCGGTTATGGCTGGTAATGGTGCAGCTAGTAACATTGAAGGTTTTGTTTATGTAGCGATGAATGCGTTCTATCAATCTTGTTTAACTTTTACATCTCAAAACTATGGTGCGAAGAAGATGGATCGTGTATTGAAGACGGCATTTTCTTGTCAGTTCTTAGTTATTGTTGTGGGATTGATTACAGGTATTGGTGCATGGTATTTTGGGGAGCCTTTGTTGGGTATTTATACGACGGAGTTACCTTCTATTGAAGCGGGTATGATTCGTTTGAGTTATGTATGTAAGGTATATTTCTTATGTGGCATTATGGATGTAATGGTTGGTACATTGCGTGGTCTAGGATATTCGATTTTCCCGATGTTTGTGTCTTTAATGGGTGCGTGTGTATTTAGACTTGTATGGATTGCTTTTATTTTCCCAATGAATCCTATAATTGATACCGTATATATTTCTTATCCAATTAGTTGGTTTATTACGGCTACTTTCCATATTTTAACGTTTGTATTTGTTTGGGGTAAGGTTAAGAAAAAGTTAGCAGCTGAAGCTTAAGTGATAAATGTAATGTTTATCACTTTTTTTAGTGGTATCATAGTGTTGAGGTGATTTTATGTCATATGCCTTAATTACAGGAGCGAGTCAGGGTATTGGAAAAGAGTTAGCGAAAGTATTTGCATCTAATGGTTATAATCTTATTCTAGTGGCTCGAAATGTAGAGAATTTACAGAAAGTAAAAGTAGAAATCGAAGATGCTTATGCTGTTTCTGTTAGTTGTATTTGTAAAGATTTAACAATGAAAGATGCAGCTATGGATGTATATAACGATTGTAAACAAATGCATTTAACTATTGATTGTTTAGTGAATAATGTAGGTATTGGTGATTTTGGTGAGTATGCGTATTCTAGTTGGGATCGTCAATATGATATGGTGCAGTTGAATATTGTGTCTTTGATGCAATTAACACATCTATTTTTGCCAGATATGATACAAAATAACAGTGGTAAAATATTAAATATTTCAAGTACTGCATGGTTGTGTAGTGGTCCGAAGATGTCGGTATATTATGCTTCTAAAGCGTTTGTGACGAGGTTTTCTAGTGCATTAAGGGAAGAAGTTAAACCACATAATATTCATGTGACAACGCTTTGTCCGCCTTCTGTGAAGACACAATTTCAACAAAGTGCAAATATGAAACGCAAGAAGGAAACGTATGCAATTACCGTAAAAGAAGTTGCTTTAAAGGGATATCAAGGATTACTGAAAAATAAAGCAATTGTTTATTGTAATATGCAAAGTAAAATATTAAGTATTTTGGTAAATGTTTTACCTGATAGTGTTTGTAGTAAAGTAATCATGTATATAAATAAAGAATGATGATAGGTTATTGATATGATCCCTCTAAAGTAGACAACTAAAATAAATAAAGTTGTTTATGGAAGGAGGGATCTTTTCTTATGGGAAGAAAGAGTAAGTATACAATAGAAGAAAAGGTTCAAGCAGTATTAGATTATAAAAACGGAAAACGT
>JAFZDT010000150.1 GCA_017561055.1 Erysipelotrichaceae bacterium | reverse complement strand
GTATCTGTAACTTTAGAATGCATAATTACCACTTCAAAATCATCATAAGTGAAAATAGCAGTACCTAAAGCATCTACACCACTTTCCAATAAAATACCAGAAGCATAAATTCTATTTGGTTTACCAAATAAAGCAATCGCATCACTAATTGCATATACACCTAAATCCATTGTAGAACCATTTGATAAATCTCTACGGAATGTTGTAGGATTTTCCCCACGTAAATACGCATCATAACGACTAGAATATTTACCATAACAAATAATCGCACGACGTAAACGACCAATCTTAGGTAACGCTTCTTTTGTACGCCAGAAATTTTCTGTATACAATGGTACAATCGCATCTTGTAAATATGTATTATTTTTTCTTGCACATTCTACCATTTCTTTAACTTCATCCGCATTAGAACCAAAAGGTTTTTCACAAATTACTGGAATTTTACGATCTAAGAAATAACAACTCAATTCTTTATGTAAACCATTTGGAACTGCTAAATATACAGCATCAATTGTATTTGATTCATACATTTCTTGATAACTACCATATGCATTAGGAATATTATATTTATCCGCAAAAGCTCTTGCTTTTTCCAATGTTAAATCACAAACAGAAACTACTTCACATTCTTCTACTAATTGTTGTGCTTCCATAAAAAAGTCAGACACAAAATTTGTTCCTACAATACCAAACTTCATAAGTTTTCCTCCTTGATAGTGCTTACATTATAACATAATACTATAAAATATCATATCGATAAATACATTTGATTTTTTCACCTTGTAAATACATTGGATGTGATATCGGCACTTTCTTTTCACCCATATACTTACCTTCCAATTTTTCCAGTGTTTTTTTAGACGCAACATTATCTGGACTACAAGTAATAATCAAATACGGTATTTGTAAATCCTTAGCACACGCAAACAACAATTGACATGCTTGGTATGCATAATGATTACCTCGATATTCTTCATAAATCCGATAACCAACATTTCCTAAATAATATAAGAATTCAGAATACCCCATACGCAAATCAATATAACCAACCCTAGTACGCGTACCCTTCAACAAAATATCAAAGTAATACGTTTCATAGCGATTGATCCAACCACTTTTAAAACGCGAAGCCAAACGAATTTCTATAACATCATTACTATAACTCTTCATATAAACCCATACGCGTCAATTCTTTTAATAATGTTGGTTGTAAATGCATAGAAGCTAACCAACCCTTAAATTCAGCTGACAACTGTACTTGTTTTGCCTCTTGTAAACGACAACGTAATAAAATATTTTTAGGAGAATGCATCATATCTACAAATTCCAATACTTGTACTTGATATCCACAAGCTTCTAGTACTTGTGAGCGAATCGTATCCGTAACTAGTGCACTATAACGTTCTTTTAATAATCCATAATTTAAAATTGGATTGTATTCTTCTTTAATGGTACGATTCACTTCTTTTTGACAACATGGGACTGATAAAATATATTTAGACTTCCATTGAATCGCATTTGCTAATGCAAAATCGGTAGCTACATCACATGCATGCAATGAAATGACCATATCTACCTCAAAATTTGGTTGATATCCATGGATATCTCCTAATTCAAAAGATAAGTTCTCATATCCATAACGATCTTTAATCGCATTACAATTCTTAATTACTTCTTTTTTCAAATCCAAGCCAACAATATTCACTGACATCTTACGAATCTCTACTAAATAGTAATAAAGAATAAATGTTAAATAACTCTTACCACAACCAAAATCAATAATATTCAAATGCTTACGATTTTCACCTTGTAATACATCATCCACCATCTCAATAAAACGATTGATTTGCTTAAACTTATCATATTTCGCTTTAATAATCGTTCCATCTTGATTCATAATACCTAAATCCACAAACGCAGGAATCACAATACCTTCTTGTAAAATATATTGTTTTTGACGATTATGGGTAACTTCCGCTTTTTTATTAATTTGCTTATGCGAATGTTCCATAATTTTACCTTTTTTGGTACGTTTAATCGTTTTTACTTCATCGATCATAAAGGCATCCATTTGTTTCATGGATTCCATAATCTCTAAAACTAGCTCTTTTGCTTGTTTATCATCCACATTTTGATGAAATGCTTGCGTTTTCGTAAACATCTCAAATTGATACATATGTTTATTCTTAATCATAATCGGACGCATAACTACTTTATGAAATTCTTTATACGTTCCATTACTCATAATCACCTTTACTAGTTTTTCATTCACAACTTTATTAATAATATCCATCATACGCAAACACCTCTAATCTATTATAACAAAAAAACGGCATTTCTGCCGTAATTAGATAACTGTGATAATAAATAAGATGATGGCTACACCATAGAACAATGCCATACTTACAGCCGCAACTAATACAATAATATCAGCCGCAATCGCATTACTCTTCATCAATACTTTCTTAGCATAAGCAATAACCGCTAAAGCAATATGACCACAAACTAAGAAAATAATATAAATCGTTTCTAATTGAGAATACTCAAGTAAATTAAATGTTTTTGATGCATCCCATAATGTAGGTAAAGCAGGAACTAATAATGATAATCCCATGAATACAGCTACAACAAGTACTGTAAAGATAAATGACGCAATTGATTTAGACGCAATATTCTTTGTTTGTTTTGCTTCAACAAAACCACTAGCCTTTTTATTAGAGTTATGTTCAATAACATAGAATAAATATTCAATTTGTTCTGTTGTAAAGATTGAATCTTCATAAACATAACTATCTTTATACTTAGTAACGAATGCTAAAGGATTACCAAGCTTCAACATCCCCACTGGAACTTCGATATCTCCTTCTTTAACCGTAATAATATCAAAAGGTTCTCTTTGTCCTTTTTTACGATTCGCTAATTTAACATTCTTAACATATAAATCTGTATAAACACCATAGAATTCTAAGTCTTTTAATAAAATCTTTTCTGTATAGAACTTAGGTAAACTCAACATAGAAGAATGTGCTTGTTCTACATTAAAGATTAAACGTTCATCTTCAACACGAATATAACGATTTCCAATTAAATATGCCATTCTCACTAAAGGCCAAATGAATAAAATAGGAACCATTTGCCATAATGAACCACCATTTAAAATATAAGTAATAGCACTAAAAATACACACCGCAATTAATGCAATATTTGTAATTAATTGTAATAAGTTCCATGCACTTAAAGCACGCATGGTATACGTTAATTTTTTCTTTTCCATAATACTCTCCTCTAACGAATGATTTGAACCCATTCATCTTTTAAAATTGCAAATAAAGCAATATCCCACCAAACTGGTTTATTGTACTTATTCATACGATACGTAAAAGCTTTTTGAAAAACCGCTTCCTTACGCATTTGTAATTTACCATATTCTTTATTTGTCATGCTATCTTGTAAACAAGATAAACCAATAACACGATGTGCAGACATCTCTTCAAAAGCATATTGTAACATACGCTCATTTGCTTCTTTCACAAAACCATTAATTAAATAGTTTTCATCAAAGTTAAAATGTAATTTAAATGTGCGACTGTTCATTGGCTCTACTTGTTGTAAAGTAATAAATCCAATCGCCATATTATTAGACTTTAAACAAACTGTCCAGTTAATATTAAATTGAGACATTTGATAAATCTCATCAATACATTCTTTTTTCGTATATGCACCCTTATTTTGATATTTTTGCGATTCAGGATCAGATAAATATTTAAACAAATCTGCCCAATCTTCAGGACGCATTCTACGAATATTCAAATGTTCCGTTTGCATGAATTCCATAGTAAAAATCTCCTCGCGTACTATTATAACGAATCCTTTTGCAAAAATCTACTTTTTCCTTATTATAGAATAGCAAATATACCATCTTCATTCACAATTCATCAATTTAAGCAAAGAAATACGAATTTCAATTTTAGGTATTGCACAAAAATAATCTTTATGCTATTATATTTAACGCTAATGATTAGCTATGGAGTAGTACTCAAGAGGCTGAAGAGGTGCCCCTGCTAAGGGTATAGGTCGGGTG
>JAFZDT010000149.1 GCA_017561055.1 Erysipelotrichaceae bacterium | reverse complement strand
TCTTTTTCTAGCATAGTTTCTAGTTCTTTGTAATATAGATAGTCTTTTGTGATATATACTTTATCACCAATTGCACATTTTTCCTTGGCTTTGAAATACGCAACTTTGTCTGCTTTATTAATTAAGTTGCCATTACGATCGTATAATTTTACTAATGATAAGTTGATGTCTTCATTTTCGTTATCAATACGAATCATATCATTTTGATGAAGTGGTTTATGTAATGTTACTTCGTACATACCTTTGTAGAAGTTTGTAATTTTACCGACTTCATAACCATAGTTGTTTGGTTTTGTGATATTGGTAATGTCTTTTTTATCTTCATGGAAAACATAACCTTTTGTGTATGTACGGTTGAATGTTTTCTTTAAGTCTTCTAAATCTTGTTTTGTTAGTTTACCATCTAATGCTTTACGATATTTACTGATAACATTCGCAACATAGGCTGGCTCTTTCATACGTCCTTCAACTTTTAAAGAGTCAACTGTTTTTAAGTCTTCAATGTGTTCAATGGTATTTAAGTCTTTTGTAGATAGTAAATAACTAGTACCTAGAGAAGTGTTATTTGTTGTATTCACTAGTTCATATAGTTTACGACAAGAACCTACACATCTACCTCTATTACCACTACGATAACCAGTTAATCCTGACATTAAACAATTCCCTGAATAAGAAACGCATAATGCCCCATGAACGAAGATTTCTAATGGAATATTGGCAATGCGACGAATTTCTTTTACTTTTTCAATTGGTACTTCACGTGATAATACGACACGTTTTGCGCCTTTTTCTTTCCATAATAGAGTACCTTCTAAATCATCAATTCCCATTTGGGTAGAACAATGGGCTTCCATATCTTCAAAGTTATCTACAATATATTGGAAAGTAGCCATATCAGAAACGATAACACCATCTACTTTTAAGTCATTTAAAAGGTGAAGTTGTTGTTTCATGTCTTCTAGTTCTTCTTCAAAGACAATAATATTCATAGTTACATATATTTTTACATTGCGAAGATGCGCATAGGTAATTGCTTCTTTTAATGATTCGACATCAAAGTTTGCGGAATAAGCACGGGCACCGAATCTTTGCATGCCTAAATAAATGGCATCACATCCATTTGAGATGGCGGCTTTTAGTGCTTCCATACTTCCTGCTGGAGCTAGTAATTCACTCATGGGCTTTTCCTCCTTAATATCTTTAAAAATTATAACATAGAAATATAGTTCAATGAAGATAGTGATAATGGAGAATGAATATAATAATTAGGAATAAGAAAAAGAAATTATTGAATATAAAGATTGATTGAATGATAACCAAATCAATAGTATAATTAACATGTTGAATTATGTGTATAAAAAGAAGAGGAGGATTTCATTATATGGTTAAATGGAATAATTTTGATACACTTGCTTCTTATGAAGAAATTAAAAAAGTAGAAAAAGTAAACTTAAAAGAAGTTATGTCTGGTGCTAATGGTGCTGAACGTGTTAAAAAATACAGCGTTGGTATGGGTGCTGGATTGGCTTATAACTATGCCGCAAAACAAGTAGACGACAATGTGTTAGCTGCTTTAGCTAAATTAGCTGAAGAAGCTGAATTAGTTGAAAAATTTGCGGAATTATACAATGGTGCAGTAATTAATACTGGTGAAAACCGTCGTGTATTACATCAATTAACTCGTGGTCAATTAGGTAATGATGTTGTGGCTGAAGGCGTTAATAAACGTGAATTCTATGTGGCTCAACAAGATAAAGTAACAGCATTTGCAAATAAAGTACATGCTGGTGAAATTACAAATGCCGCTGGCGAAAAATTCACTACTGTAGTTCAAATTGGTATTGGTGGAAGTGACTTAGGTCCTAGAGCTATTTACTTAGCATTAGAAAACTGGGCTAGAAGAAACAATACATTAAAAATGGAAGCTAAATTCATTTCTAACGTAGATCCAGATGATGCAGCTGCTGTATTGGCTTCAATTGATGTTGCTCATTCATTATTCGTATTAGTTTCTAAATCTGGTACAACTCTTGAAACATTAACAAATGAATCTTTTGTTAAAGATGCATTAGCTAAAGCTGGTTTAGATGCTTCTAAACATATGGTAGCAGTAACAAGTGAAACTTCTCCATTAGCTAGTTCTTCTGATTACTTAGCAGCATTCTTTATGGATGATTACATTGGTGGTCGTTTCTCTAGTACATCAAGTGTTGGTGGTGCAGTATTATCATTAGCATTTGGTCCTGAAGCTTTCAAAGCATTCTTAGATGGAGCTCATGAAGGTGATGTATTAGCTAAGAATACAAACATTTTAGAAAACCCTGCATTATTAGATGCATTAATTGGTGTATATGAAAGAAATGTATTAGGATATGGTTGCACAGCTGTTCTTCCTTATTCTCAAGCATTAAGTCGTTTCCCTGCTCACTTACAACAAGCAGATATGGAATCTAATGGTAAATCAGTTAACCGTTTTGGTGAGCCTGTAAATTATGTTACTGGACCAGTTATCTTTGGTGAACCTGGTACAAATGGTCAACACTCTTTCTATCAATTATTACACCAAGGTACAGATATTATTCCTATCCAATTCATTGGTTTCAAAGAAAGTCAATGTGGTACAGATGTAGTGATCCAAGGAAGTACATCTCAACAAAAATTATGTGCAAACGTAGTTGCTCAAATCATGGCATTTGCATGTGGTAAAGATGATACTGATTTAAATAAAAAATTCGAAGG
>JAFZDT010000148.1 GCA_017561055.1 Erysipelotrichaceae bacterium | reverse complement strand
TTTCACCATCATAAACAGCAAATACTGCTCCTTCAAGTTTTTGGTTTGTACGAACATCAACCTTATTTACTTCTAATTTGATAGCTTCATCTTCTACCATGATAACAGCATTACCATTTTCATCTTCAGCTAAAGTTGCTTCAGTTGTAATGCTACCATCTTCATTTACAGTAAAGTAAATATCTGCATGAATATATCCATATCCTTGAGGTGCAATTGTTTCTTTTAAAACATATGTTTTACCAGCACCAAGTGTTGCATAAACTTCATGAACACTACCATCAGAAAGCCAACTTGTCACAAATACTAAGTTTTCATCTTCTGTTTCATCTTCACTTAATTCCTCTAATACAACTTCATAGATTTCTAAGAAAGCACCAGCAACTTCTTTTCCATCCGCAATATCCACTTTAGAGAAGCTAATGATTGTAGGAATATTAAATTTTTCAACTGTTAATGGTTCACCATCTACATAAGTCGCATCAATCACAACAATATCTGTTGAAGTTGTATCAAATAAATATCCATCAATAGTAGAAACTTCTACAAAATAGTATTCACCCCATGGTAATTCAGATACTTGAATCATACCATTTTCATCAGTAACTAAACCATATTTATAGATTTCACCATCTTTGTATAAATCAAAGACAACATTTTCTAATACATCTTCTGTAATAGCATCTTTCTTAATCAAGCTTAAAGAACCTAATTTCTTATCATTTTCTACAGTAATATTTGCACTTAGTTTTTCAGTTTCACCATCTACTCCAATTACAAATGGATATTGTTTAGCTTCACCATTTTCATCTAATTGGATTGCATATCCAGCAGGTGCTTTTGTTTCTACAAAGTAGTATTCACCCCATGGTAATTCTGATACTTCAATCTTACCTTCAGCATTTGTTGTTAATCCTTCTTTATAGATTACACCATCTTTGTATAAATCAAAGATTGCATCAGCTAATACATTATTAGTATCTGTTTCATTCTTAACTAAGCTTACAGATCCTAATTTTTTATCATTGTCTACAGTAATATTTGCACTTAGTTTTTCAGTTTCACCATCTACTCCAATTACAAATGGATATTGTTTAGCTTCACCATTTTCTTCCACTTGCATTTCATATCCAGCAGGTGCTTTTGTTTCTACAAAGTAGTATTCACCCCATGGTAATTCAGATACTTCAATCTTACCTTCAGAGTTTGTAGTTAAACCAGATTTATAAATTTCACCATCTTTGTATAAATCAAAGATTGCATCAGCTAATACATTATTAGTATCTGTTTCATTCTTAACTAAGCTTACAGAACCTAATTTTTTATCATTGCTTACTGTAATGTTAGCTCTAACAACTTCTGTAGTACCATTTAATCCAATTGTAAATGGATAATGTTTCGTAGTTCCATCTTCATCTAATTCTGCTTCATATCCAGCAGGTGCTTTTGTTTCAATGAAATAATAAGAACCTTCAGATAATCCTTCAACTTTTAGATAACCATCTTCATTTGTTGTATAAATTCCAATAGCATACCCTCTAGAATCATACAATGTGAATTCAGCATTTGCTAATGTATCATAGCTATCGCCAGTTTCACCATTTGTTTTTGTAAGTTCAACACTTCCAGCAAAGTGGTTTGTAAATGTTGCTGTATCAACAACATTATTACCTAAAGAAAGTGTCTTTTCTAATTGTAATTTACCTTGTTTATTATCAGTAATCTTGACTGTGAAACTATATACACTTTCATCATAAGTCATTCCATCTTGGCCTTTATTTACTTCAAAAATTTCATAAGTAAATGTTTTACCATGATCTTTTACTGTGTACTTAGGTAATTCAAAAGTAAATTTACCTTTTCCATCATTCGTAACTGTCTTAGTATATGGTTTATTTACACCTTTTGTTGTTTCAACTAATGTAAACTCGAAAGCACCCTCTTTTAATGCAATACCTTCAGTTTTCTTCACACCAGAAACAGTAGTAGTAATATCATCTGCCTCATACGTATTTACAAAGTCTACTGATTGTGCAGTTACTGTACGACCATTCTTTGTAACTTTAGTAATTTTAGCAGTGATTAAACCATTTTCTTCATTTTTAGAAACAGTAACTGTTACTTTATATTCATCTTTAGAATATGTAATACCAGCTTTAGTTCCTGTAACTTCTTTAATTGTATATTCATAATTTTTAGAACCAGCATCTGCTAATTCTTTTAATTCATAGCGAATACTTGGGAAAGCAATCTTACCATCTTTATCATGACTAACTACAACTGCATTTACAGAATTTCCATCTTTATCTTTTAAATTTGGACCTGTTACTTGGAATTGGTATTCATTAGCACTTAAATCATAGTTTGCATTTTCAAGTGTCTTAACTCCAGTAAAACGAATTGTTGTATCTGTATTGTATTCATTGTAACGCTCTAAAGCGATACCAGATTGAATAATTTGTACATCTTCAATTGCAACACCCTCAGGTAATTTTGCACTTTCTACAACATCCTTTTTAAACGCTACATAAGTAAGCTCACTATTATCACCAATCAAATAGTTATCTGCTGCTTTTGTTTCTTTAAATGCATAAATAGAATTTTCATCTAAACCTACAAATGAAACAATACCTTTATTATTAGCTACACCAATTTTTCCAGTATTCTTTCCTAATTCATATAATGTAAATTCTGTTCCAGGTAAGATCTTATTAATATCATAAGCATCTTTCTTTACAAGATAGAATCCTACAGCACCTTCGATACTAGCTTTACTCTTTTCAATCTTAACTTTATTTTCAATTTCTTTTCCAGGAACTTCAGCCATTCCATAATAAGAAACTTTATTACTAATTGTAACTTCTGAACCAACTTCACCAGAAACATATGCTTTATATGTAACTGTTAACGCTTTATTATCTGGTACATTAAATGAGAAAACATTACCTTCAACTTTTAGATTGATTGGTTCAATTACATTACCATCATCATCTTTAATTTGTAATGTATCAGATCTAAGCATCATATTTGTGCTCATTGTATCTTCAACACGAATTGTATCCGCATCTTGAAGCATATTTAATCCATTTGGATTAATACGAATTGTATACTCAACATTAGGAGCTGTATTTTCGTTATATACACCTTCTTTATCTAATGATGTATTATTTACTTTTTGGATAGCATAGCCAGTTGCCATAGTGCCTTCATAGCGAATAGTCGCTTCATTATCGAATTGTTTTTCTCCATTACCTAATAAGAATCCTTTATCTACAATAATCGTTGTTAATGTAATTACGATATACGCGTTTTTATCATTCGTTTGATTCAAACCAGTAATATTCATAACAACTCGATTATCTTGCGCCTCAATTGCCGCAATATTAGTAGAACCAGCCTTAGATCCTCTACTAGTAATTTCTGCTTTTACAAATTTAAGTTCTGGAGATAGTACATCTTCTACAACAGCTTCACCTTTCATACTACCAGTATTATTAACTGTAATAAGCCATGTTAATTCACCAGTTTCCGTATTAAAATACCCGCCATCTTTAGTCATTTTTAATTCAGAAAGGTAAGTATGTTCTGCTTGAGCAGTATCCATAGCACCACCTGGAGTCTCAATCTTTGCTTTATTCACATATTTAGCAGATTGGCCAGATGCAACATCACTTGTTTTTAATGTTGTATCATATGAAATAACAATCGGGTTTTCATCTGATACATCTGATTGTGCCTTTAAGAATGTAATCTTAAAACTACTGCTATCTACTCTTTCAATCTTATAATCAGCAACATTCGCATCAGTGCCCTTAATTAAAGTTTGATTACCTTTTTTAACAACTACATTTGCGATTTGTTGATCTGTAAAAGTCCATTCATGATCAGAATCTCTATAGTCTGTGTATACAGAACCTGCAGGAATATTTGCCGTAATTTCACTTCTCCAAGTAGCGATACTTCCATTTCTGTGAACAAATGCTTTAGCTAAAGCATTAAATTCATTAGAAGTTCCTTGCCATGTCGCATAATGGTTGTAAGTAGTACCACCAATACCAATACCTACACCTGCTTTATTGCTAATACTTGGCGTACCAACCATATCGCCAACATATTTTGCATAATAAACAAATTCGTAATAATATCCGCCTTCAACTTCTTTTTTCCAACTTGTTTTACCATCTACATTAAAAGTTTCTTTATTACCAACTTGTGTTTTTGTTCCACTTGTACTGATTGCATATTTTGTAATAGAAACATTTCCATCATATACCCAATCACCAGATAACTCATCTGTAAATGTTAATTTACCATTTAACATTGGATTTCCTTGGTTACCTTTAACTGTAAATTTGATTCTTCCATCAGCTAATAAAGTACCACCTTTGTTAATCCATACTTTTTTGAAATTTTCTGTACTATTAACTTCTTTTCGATATGTTTTGTTTGTATATAATTTCGCAACATTCTTTAATGTACGATTTGCTTGACGTGTTAATTCAGATGTACCAGCATTTAAGAAGATAGATTGATCAATTTCTGCTTCATATTTTAGAATCTTCTTATCACCAGGATTCATTGTACCAATTGTCCACTCAAGCTTTTTGTCTGTATTATTTTCTTTAGCAGTTGTACCATCCACTTGAATATTGTCATATTTAATTACATATTTTTTATTATCTGTAAATGCATCCGTAACCGTAACATTTGTAATTGGCCAATTATTTGAAGAAGGCGCACTTACAGTAACTGTATAATTAATCTTTGCCTTACCTGTTGCTGAATCAAATGTATAAGTACCATTTGACTTTGTAATATTTAAAGCAGAGTTAAATTTCTTTGAAACTGAACTTTCGTTCTTTTTATTACCATTAGCCTTAACAACAGCTTTATTAGTAATTGTACGATCTCCAACTGTACTTCCTGCCGCAAAAACTTTATTATTTAATTTTGCTTTAATTGTAACCGTTTTAGTTTCTCCTGGTTTCAAATTACCAACTGTCCAAATCTTAGAATTCACATCAAATGTACCCATAGTTGGCTTTGTATGTACTGTAACTTCACTAATATAACTAGCACCCGCACTAAAAGTATCCTCTACAGTAATATTTTTCACTTCTTGCGTATTATCCGCAGGAGTAGAAACTGCAATTTTATATAGGATATATGCATTATTTGGATCATTTTTATCAGCTACAGTTTCAACAATTGTTTTCTTAACATTTACTACAGCTTTTGTAACAACTTCCTTATCCTTAACATTTACTTCTAATTTAACGTCACCAAACTTAATTTCTTGCTTACCGCCTTCATTCCAAGCATTTTCATCAAGGTTACCATCAAAAGAAATCTTACCGTTTTTTAATTTTCCATTAGAATCTTCAACATAACTTTCATTAGTAATTGTAATTCTAATTATGCCATCCGTAGTAATTTTATAGGATCCAACTACAGTTGGTCCATCATATACATCACCACTTTGTTCTTTTGTCGCTTTAATCCCATTAGGCAATTGATACGTAATTGTATCACTAACTTTATATGACTCTGTTAATAAAGAAGGTTCATAAGAAATCGCAACTTTAATTTGCGCATCTCTTTCAATTTTAGGCGCATCTTCAATTAATATTTGCGGTATCTCATACCAATCTTCACCTGTCCAAGCCTTAACACTTACCTCAGTAATAGCTTTACTCATATCATAATCACAAGGACAATCATTTGCATAAATTACTGCATTACCAAATACAGATTGAAGCATCATGGTCATCATAATTACCGTTGTAATTATTTTCTTAAACATTTTCCCTTTCATCATAAGCACCTCTCTTTAACTATTTATTTCATCATTATGAATACACTTTTATATAAAATTTGTATTTTATTATGGCGGGTAATATAAAAACCGGCCACAACAAAAAAATGTTGCAACCGGTCGATCATACATTCCTGTTTAGATACCTGGCTTTGCGTCCTTCCTTTTCAGGAAGTTTGCCCACTATATATATACCATTTTCATTCCTTTTATTCAATTAAATACCGGAAATTTCAGGAAATAAATGAGTGATTTTTAGTCATTTTTCAACAAAAAAAGTATAACCAAAATATTTCGGCTATACTTATACTTTTTTTACTGTTCTTTTACTAATACTGCAACTGTCTCAACATGATACGTTTGTGGGAACATATCCACTGGTTGTACCACCTGTGTCTTGTAACTACAATCCTCTAAATAACGTAAATCACGTGCTAATGTACTTGGATTACAAGATACATAAACAATACGTTGTGGATTCATTTCAATTAAAGAATCCAAGGTAGTTGTATCACAACCCTTACGAGGCGGATCTACTACCGCAACATCAATTTTGTGATTTTGTTTCGCTAGTTGAACGGTACAATGTTTTGCATCACCACACATAAAAGACACATTGGTAATGCCATTGTTTCTAGCATTTTCTTTCGCATTTTCAATGGCTTGTGGAACAATCTCAATTCCCACTACTTCTTTAGCATACTTCGCTAAAAACATTGAAATGGTACCTACTCCACAATACACATCTGCTACTTTACAAGTATTATCAATTTCAGCTAAACGAATTGCAGTTTCATATAACAATTCTGTTTGTACTGGATTGATTTGGAAAAATGAACGAGACGCAATTTGGAAAGTAAATTCTTGTAATTTTCCTACTACATAATTTCTTCCATATAACACATATTCTTCATCAGATAAGATAACATTAGTATCTTTACCATTTACATTTTGTAAAATAGAACAAATGTTAGGATATTCTTCATGTAATTTTTCTGCCATTTCATCTAAATGTGGTACATCTTTTTGATTTG
>JAFZDT010000147.1 GCA_017561055.1 Erysipelotrichaceae bacterium | reverse complement strand
GGTGCTGACTTTATTAAAGTTGGTATTGGTGGAGGTTCTATCTGTATTACTCGTGAAACAAAGGGTATTGGTAGAGGTCAAGCAACTACAACTATTGAAGTAGCAAAAGCTAGAGATGAATATTATGAAGAAACTGGTATTTATGTACCTATTTGTTCTGATGGTGGTATTGTATATGACTATCACATTACATTAGCTTTAGCTATGGGTAGTGATTTCGTTATGTTAGGACGTTATTTCTCTCGTTTTGAAGAAAGTCCAACAAATAAGATTTTATTATATGGTAGCTATGTAAAAGAGTATTGGGGTGAAGGTAGTAACCGTGCTCGTAACTGGCAACGTTATGATTTAGGTGGTGCTAAGAAATTATCATTTGAAGAAGGTGTTGATTCTTATGTACCTTATGCGGGTCCTTTGAAAGATAATGTGGCTGTTACATTAAGTAAGATTCGTTCTACAATGTGTAACTGTGGTGCATTAACGATTCCTGAATTACAAGAAAAGGCTCGTTTAACTCTAGTTTCAGCAACAAGTATTGTTGAAGGTGGAGCACATGATGTTATTGTAAAAGATAAAGAGGGCTTTAAATAAAGCTCTCTTTTGCTTTAGGAGGAAACTATATGGAATTAAAAGAAGTGTTTGAACAATCAAAATTACATCAAAAAACTTGTTATGTATGTCCCGTATGTAATGGTGTAGCTTGTAAAGGACAAATTCCTGGTATGGGTGGTAAAGGTACAGGTGCTAGTTTTATTCGTAATTATCAAAAGATTCATGATGTTAAATTGGTGTTGGATACCATTATGGAAGATAGTGAAATTTCTACGGAAAGTTATTTCTTTGATACAAAGGTGTCTTTACCTGTATATGGGGCTCCAATTGCAGGTATGATTCAACAATATCAAAGTGATTTTAGTGAAACGGATTTTGCGGATGCGATGGTTGAAGGCTGCTTGCTAGCAGGTACGATTAGTTTTGTTGGTGATGGTAAGGATGTTACTACGTTTGTTGATCCATTACGTTCAGTTGAAAAGAATCAAGGTATGGGTGTACCTACTATGAAACCATGGGAAAGAAAGGGTATTGATGCTCGTTTGGAACATGTTCGTGTTTCGAATTGTTTAGCATTAGCTTGTGATGTGGATGCCAGTGGTTTATTGTTTTTACGTAATGTAGATCCTAGAATTACTAATTTCTCTGTATCTGATATTCGTTATGTAAAAGAAAAAGCAAATAAACCGTTGATTATTAAAGGTATTATGAGTGTTAAGGGTGCTTTAAAAGCGTTAGAAGCCGGTGCTGATGGTATCGTAGTATCCAATCATGGTGGTCGTGTATTAGATGATACATTGGCGACTATTGAAGTATTAGAAGAAATTTGTGATGCTGTAAAAGGTAAAATGAAAGTCTTTGTGGATGGTGGTTTTAGAAGTGGTGTTGATGTATTTAAAGCATTAGCATTAGGTGCAGATGGTGTATTAATTGGTCGTCCTATGGCTATTGCGGCATTGGGAAATCGTAAAGATGGTGTTAGTGAATATCTAAAGAAAATTCAAATTGAATTAAAAGAAACGATGATGATGACAGGCTGTCATACGATTGCGGATATTACAAAAGATAAGATTATTTGTAAATAAATGAAAATAAATGAAAAACATTTTCTTACCTCTGAAACTTTCAGTAAGTTTCATTTACATTGTTTTGAAAAAGAGTATAATGGAGATAAGAGGTGTTTACAATGGAGTTAGAAAATAATGTCTTTTTTTGGCAAAAGATGGATACGATAGCTTTATCTAGCAAAATTCAAATTGTTAGACCTAAAGATACATCACATCCTGATTTTGCGAATTTAGTATATCCAGTAGACTATGGTTGTTTTATGGATATGTCAACTACAGAAAGTGATGCGATTCATGTGTATCGTGGAACAAAGAAACCGGCTATTGTTCAAGCTGTGGCTGTTTCGGTGGATATCTTGAAGCGTGACATGGATGTAAAAGTGTTATATGGCTGTACAGAGGAAGAAGAACTTGAAATCTTACGTTTCTTAAATCAAACGGATTATCAAAAATGTTTCTTAGTTCATCGTGGAAAGTCGATTCCAAATTGGGCACTAAGTGAAAATTAAGAATATTTTGTTGGTTCCTTACACAAAATGAAGTGTGGAGGAATAATTATGAGAAGAATCTTGCTTGTCTTATTGTGTATATGGTTAGTAGGGTGTTCAAAAACAAGTGATTTACAGTTGATTTATGATGAAGTAGCTGATGATTTACCATTGCTTATGGAAGTGAATGAAGAAATCATTGAAGAAGTTTATGATTTAGAAGTTGATGATATAAAACAATTTGTGATATATCGTCCAATTTCTAATGTGGAAGCTGATGAGTTTATTTTGATTCATGCACATGAGGGTAAGGTTGAAGCTATTAAAGCGGATTTAGATGTTTATTTTGCAATGATGGAGGAGTATTGGAAGGATCATCTTCCTTTGCAGTATCAGAAGTTACATCATCGTAAGGAATTAATTATTGATGATTATTATTGTGTGGTTGTTTCTGATGATGCGGATAAAATCATTGATAAAGTGAAAGAACTTTTAGAAGCGTAATCGAAGGATTGCGCTTTTTTATGGTATGATAGATAAAAAGGTGGGATTTTAATGGAAACTAAAATTGTTCGTTTGGGGATAAATGGTGAGGGTATTGGTTTTTATCAAAGAAAACCGGTATTTATTAAAGGTGCTTTGGTGGATGAAGTAGTTGAATTTCAAATTACTAAGCAATTTCCAAAGTATTATGAAGGTAAGTTAATTAAGATTGTTCAAAAATCTAAAAATAGAGTGAAACCAAATTGTAAAGTTCAAGGTAAGTGTGATGGTTGTCCTTTTATGATTTTAGATTATAAAAAGCAAGTACAAGAGAAATATAATAATTTAGTGCAAACTTTAGAGAAGTATGCAAATCTTTCTAGTAAAGTGATTATGCCGGTTGTTGAAAATACAAGACCGTTTGGTTATCGCAATCAATGTAAGTTACCATTTGTGATGCAACATGGGAAATTGGTGAATGCTTTGTATTTAGAGAATTCGAACCATCCATATGCAATTGATACTTGTTTGGTACATGAAAAAGAATTAGAAGATATGCGTTTTCAAATTTTAGATATTTTAAATAAATACAATCTAAAAGCCTATGATCATAAGACTAAATTAGGTATGCGTTATTTAGTATTACGTCATTTACAAGGACAATATCAATGTACTTTGGTAACAGGTAATGATGTATTGGATAAAAAAGTGATTGATGAATTGTTACAATTATCCGGTATGAAGAGCTTGTATCAATCTATACAAACAACAAAGAATACGCCTGAAATCTTTGGTAAGAAGATGATTCATTTGGGTGGTAGTAAGTTTGTGCAGTTTAAGATTGATGATTTAGTGATGCGTTTGTCTGTACAATCGTTTTTTCAATTAAATACATTACAAGCAGAGAATTTATATAAACTAGTTAAAGAGATGGTACCATATGGGCTTAATAGTTTAATGGAAGTATATAGTGGTATTGGTGGTATTTCTTTATTATTGAAAGATCATGCGAAGAAGATTGTAGGTATTGAATATATTGATAGTGCTGTTCGTAATGCGAATGAGAATGCGAAACGAAATCATGCAGATCATGTAGAATTTTATGCAGGTGATGCATCTGAAGTAGCAACTCGTTTTATGAAGAAACAAGTGTTTGATGTTGTAGTTGTGGATCCTCCACGTTCTGGTTTGGATGATGCTATGGTACAAACCTTAATGAATAGTAAAGCAAAACAAATTGTATATGTATCTTGTAATCCAAGTACATTGGCTAAGAATTTAGCAATCTTAACTAAACGTTATCGTGTAGAAAAGATTGTACCAGTGGATATGTTTTCGCAAACACAGCATTTGGAGAGTGTAACTCTTTTAAAGCGTTTGTAGTATTTTGATAACAATGGTATAATAACAGTCGAGGTGGAATTTTTTATGACATTTTTAATTGTATTTTTAGTGGTAGTTGTTTTAATGTTCGTGTTGGATATTGTAATTACTTCAAAGATTTTTGAGTTTATTTTTAAACGTTCTGATGAAGAAGATGTTTCTTATGAAGATGCGTCTGATTTAATGAAGGGGTTTATTAGACAAAAAGAAGAAGGTATTGCGATGTTGAATAGTAAACCTTTTGAAGCTTTGGATATTACAAGTAAAGATGGTTTGTCTTTAAAAGGTACATTATATCGTTTGCATGAAAATAATAATAAAGTAATCTTATCTGTTCATGGATATCATGGGGATGGTTTACGTGATATGGGACGTTTTGGTAAGATGTATGAAGCTTTAGGATATGATTTATTATTAATTGATCAAAGAGCTTGTGGTTTAAGTGAAGGTGATTATGTTTCTTTTGGTTATCATGAACAAGAAGATGGTATCTTATGGTGTCAAAAGTTAGTTGAAATCTATGGTCAAGATGTGGAAATTGTTTTACATGGTATGAGTATGGGTGGTGCTACAGTTTGTAATATGGCTGGGAATGCGAATTTGCCTAAACAAGTTGTGGCTGTGATTTCTGATTGTTCATATGATAGTATGAAGACTCAATTGCGTCATTCTTTACATACACAAACACAATTACCTATTGAATTTACTTTATGGTTGTTGGATATGTTCTGTAAGAAAAATTTGCATTTTAAATTTAAACAAAATCAACAAACAGAAGCTGTTAAAAAAGCTTCAATTCCTATGTTGTTTATTCATGGGGATGCGGATGATTATGTTCCTTATGCTATGCAAGAAGTGTTATTTAATGCTTGTGCATCTAGTAAAAAGAAACAAGTTTCTATTCCTAATGCGAAGTATGAATCTTGTTATGTATTAGCTAGTGATGTTTATGAAAAAGAAGTAAGAAAGTTCTTAGAAGCTTAGTGCTTCTTTTTTTAGATAGTATGAAGTATGCGAAGGTTGATTTGCATGTTCATTTTGATGGGTCTTTGGATTTGAAGTGGCAATATGAACGTGCAAAATTGAGAAATGTGATAAGTGAAGATTGTACATATGATGAATATGCTTATCAAATGTATCGTAATGATTATCCTAGTCGTGAAGAAAGAATGAAGCGTTTTGATATACCATTGGCTGTTTTACAAACGAAAGAGGATTTGTATGATGGTATTTATGATATGCTACGATATTTGAATGATTTAGGACTTGTGTATGCGGAAATTCGTTTTGCGCCGCAGTTGCATTGTCTAAATGGTTTATCACAGTATGAGGTGGTAGAATCGCTTTGTGAAGGGATGCGTAAGGCGAATAAAGATTTTATGATTCGTAGTAATCTAATTTGTTGTTTGATGCATAAGGGTGATAGTGCTAGATGTAATCATCAAGAGAATGTAGAGACCATTGAAGTTACTAAACATTTTTTAGGTAAAGGTGTAGTAGCGTTGGATTTGGCTGGATATGAGAATAATTGTCCTTTTGAGGAGTATGGATATTTGTTTGAAATGGCAAAAGAATATGATATTCCTTATACCATTCATTGTGGAGAAATGGGTAAAGGGGAACATGTGCCATTGGCGATTCAAATGGGAGCTTCTCGTTTGGGGCATGGTGTACAATGTGTACAAAATGATGCTTGGGTACAAGAAGTAATTGATACACAAATTCCTTTGGAAGTATGTGTATCTAGTAATTGTTATGATAATAAAGATTTTAAGGGGCATCCTATTCATCAATTATTAAAATTGGGTGCGAAAGTGACGATTCATTCGGATAATATGAATTTTATTCAAACCAATGTAGTGAAAGAATATGAAATATTAGCGGAATTAGGAATATCAGAAGAAGTTTTAAAACAATGTATGCTTAATGCAATAGAATGTGCATTTTGTGATGAAGAAACTAGGGAATGGATATATGAACATGTGTGTTGGTAATATCCATTTTCTTTTTCATATAATTTGTTGTAGAATAAATATAATGTTGTATGAAGGGAGATCCTTATGTATAAAATTATAAAAAAGGTTAGTTTGAATCCTACGGTTACTTTAATGGAAATTGAAGCACCTTTTGTAGCAAAAAAAGCAGAACCTGGACAATTTATTATTTTACGTGTAGATGAAAATGGGGAACGAATTCCTTTAACAATTGCGGATTATGATCGTGTTAGAGGAACGATTACTATTATTTTCCAAATTGTTGGGGCTAGTACGTTGCATTTAAATACATTAAATGAAGGAGATTGTTTACAGGATTTTGTGGGTCCATTAGGTGTACC
>JAFZDT010000146.1 GCA_017561055.1 Erysipelotrichaceae bacterium | reverse complement strand
GGATCTGCGGGGCTTCGGCAAGCACAAGACCCGCACCTGGTATGCCAAGCGCCCCATGACCAAAAACGATTACTGGAGCATCGGCGTTTCCTGTCTGGTGCTGGTTGTGGTAATTTTCATCGCAGTATTCATCAACAAGGGCCGTTTCTGGAACCCCTTTGTTTAATTCATAATCGATATTATCATTAACCATGTTTGCAATGTGGATAGTTTCATCAATACCTTTTTGAATTACTTCTTTTGAATCCCAATCACCAAGATAATTAAATACATCTTCTTCATTTTGTAAGTGGCATCCCACATAGCTTTCTCCTACTTCTCTATCTTGTGAAATTCCAACAAAAATACTATGTGTATCAATTTGGTCTGCTCTCTCCATATGTGCATCGCTTGTGATAACATAATTTAATCCAACACGATTTGCAAAATCAAGGATCAAAGTGTTCATTTTTAACTGAACCTCTGTCGGATGAGACTGAATTTCTAAAGCTACATAATCAAATGTGTCTTGTAATAAATTTACAAAATCTTCTGCTGCTTGATATTTGTCTGTTTCAAGACACCTACTGATGCGACCAGCTTGACATGCAGTTAAACAGATAATCCCTTCCCCAAGATGATTATCTTTTATCCATTGTACACTTACTCTTGGTTTGCGATAAAAGCCATTAACATATCCTTCAGAAACAATCTTATATAAATTGTGAAGTCCAGTTGTATTACGAACAATTAATAATAAGTGATTATATTTATCGTCTTTGTCTTGTTCTAAATGGTTATCACATTCATATATTTCACATGCGGTAATTGCTTTGATTCCTGCTTTTTGACAGTCATTAACTAAACTCAAACTTGCATGCATTGTTCCGTGGTCTGAGAGGGCAACTGCAAATTGATTGTTGCGCTTAGCGAAATCTACAATCTGTTGAGTTGTCAAAATTGAATCAAGCAGTGAACCTTGTGCTGAGTGCACATGTAAATTAATATAACTCAACTTTTATCACCTCCTAATAACATATATTTTTTCTTATTTAAAATTTTATCTTGTACAATATCTAAGTTGTTCGGAATATTATCTAAAATCATTTTTGTAATTTTAAAAGAGTCTTCTGAATGGAATTTAAAATATCGATTATCTTTCTGTTCTATTGCTGTTATTCCAAACTTATTAAATAAAATGCTTATCAATAAACTTCTTTCGTTATCTGATTTCAATGGTGCACACAATTCCCAATACCCTTTATCTACACAAGACCCATCATCTAACATCCAAATAGAAAATGAATATTCATTAAGTTGGTTTATTAAATCTATCTTAGACATTTCTCTAAATGGTTTAAAGGCATAATATGTTCTGGTATTAAAACGATAAAAATCTTGACAATCACAAACACTATTAACTATTTTATATTGTTTTTTACCCTCATATTTTGTTGGTGTCATTTCACATAAATTCTTCATAATTGTATATTTATAACATAAATAATCTTTTTGATTCTCCGCATGACTGACAATAAACAACGGAAATTCTTCTCTTTTATCTATATGCCCATCTCCTAGTAATGAACCGATAATCAAATCATGTTGCATTGTATCAAATTGTTTATTTTTCATCCTTGTATATGTATCAATATGATGTTTTTCTTGTCCCCATTTTTCTATAACTCGTTTTGTGCAATTTGCAAGTTCTGCCATCTGTTCATGGTTTAACCCTCGTTCTACAAAACACTCATAATACCAGTCGTAATTCTGATATATTGCTTTAAATTTAGTGCTATTTGGTTTAACATATTTGGACGTCAATCCAAGTTTCGCTGCTTTATTTGAAATTGCTGTTATTGTTCTATTGATCCCAAATAGTTTATTAATTTCCTCAACAACTTTATCTAGTGTAGTATATTGTGAATATAAATATTCTAAATACTCTTCTTGTTCTTTTGTCCAAGTGTGTTTCCCCATCTATTTTCCTCCTTCCCTCTCCATTTAATAATCAAATCATTTGCATATGGTGCAATATCTTGAATTGTAACACGAGGTCTGTAGTATTTCCCGTGAAGTTCAGATAATGTAATAAGCTCATTAAGTGCAATTCTTCCTCGCTCATTGCTAGCAATCGCTATAAGATGGAAGTATTTACTATCTTTGTCTTTTTGATTGCGATCAAAGCATTCATAAAACTCTACACCATATAACATTTTTATTTCAGGATAATCTTTTTTAAGCTTGTCAAAGTAGCACCATGAATATGCATTTGCATGTTCTGTGATGCAAAATGCTGTCAAGCCAATTTCTTTGGCACGTTCTATGTATTCTTCAGGCGTTGCGTATCCGTCTAGTAAAGAATACATACTATGATTGTGCAAACTACTATACATATATTTTTCTCCTTTCAATATTCATTAACAATAATAAGCTTTTGTTTTGCTCTTGTTATTGCTGTATATAACCAACGCTGAAAGTCGGTACCTTTCATGTATTCTGCAAATACGAGAACCTTATTCCACTCTGACCCCTGACTTCGATGGCCAGTTATACAATACCCATAATCAAACAACATCGGTTTTTGTTCTCCTCGGAAATCCATCCAATTATCACTGTTAATTGTTTGTTTGCCATCTATAAAAATTCTATAATCCATAAACAAACCACTAAATTTATTGTTATCTCCAATTACAAAATCTGACAACATTATATCATTGAATTTTGGTACGTTGTGGCTATACTCAATGTTTTTTAGCTCTCCAATCATGCCATTAATTGCAGGGTCTCCTTGACTACTTAAAACATTCCAAAAATTTTTTAAACAAATTACTTTTTCGCCATCAATAGGATGATTTGACACATCTGGTCCAAATTTAATTTTTCTGCATTTCCAGTTGATATTTGTTCTCGTAATATTTTTAGCTGCTATAATTTGATCTGCTCCAGCATAGTAAGCATCGTTTAATTGATGCTTAGAAATAACACTAACCTCATTACCTTTGTGTTTGACTAATGGTAATCCCGCACGAACGTCCATGCTTAATCTTATTATCTCACTTTCTTGTGCTTGTCTTACAATTTCATCAAGAAAAACGTGAGGGTGTAATAAAACATCAGACTCTCCATTTATCGGAGGAATTTGAAATGGGTCACCAAGAGCAATTACATGAACACGATGAGATAACAACAAATCCCATATGTCAATTGGAATCATGGAAACTTCATCAACCACGATTAGCTTGTAAGGATATTCTAGTCTTTCTCTTGGTTTGTGTTCAAAAGTGCCATCTGGTAATTCTTTTGAATAATATAATAATCTGTGAGCTGTCATTGAATTTTCACAACCCTTTTCACGCAAAACCAATGAAGCCTTGCCTGTATAACTTATATAACATACATCTTGTGGTTTAATATTTAACGCTTCAACAATATGTTTTACTAAATATGTTTTACCAACACCAGCATAACCAGCAATTACAGTATAAGCTTCTTTTCTTTTATATCGTTCAACTGCTATTTTTAAACCTTTTTCTTGTCCTTGTGTTAAAACCACTTTAGTTCATTTCCTCACTTTCTCAATTTTCCACCCTTCATATACGCTTTGCTGTTATTAAAGTCACTCAACATTTTTTCAAATGATTTATGTTCTGTACTTGTTACATTTTGAATAGTCAAATCATCTCTTTGTCTAGGTGTGTATGTTCGACATTCTTGTACGTCACGCAACTTAGCAGCACTACTTTGAATTGATTGCACTTTTGTTTTAAAGTTTTGCCCAGTCTGACTTTGAAAGAAATCATACATGTCTTTCAAAATTTCAACTTCTTCCTTGCATCGTCTACGCTCAATACGCAAATCACGTATTTGTTTGTATAACAAGTACCCATCATACATGTTTTTAGGATTACTTAGTTCAATTTCATGAGAAATATCATTAAGTTCATCTTCAATGCGTTTAATACTTGCCAAGTCCTCTTCGTAATTTCTAACTACTTCCTGAAAAATCGTAACAATCGTAGTAGAATAATTGTTTACAATGTTTGCCATTACTTTAAAACTCCTTCCATTAATTTTGTACTGTTAATATATCATATAGTTTTCCACTTGTCAACAATAAAAAGCGCATAAAATAAATTATGCGCATTAGTAGTTGGTTATGTTAGATTTGTTTCATCATCAATTTGTTTAAGTGCAATTCGAATTTCATCCAAGATGCCTTCATAATAACCTCTTGAAGCCTTCCAATCACCATCAACATATAAGTCATATACGTTATCTCCTCTTAATTTAATAATAAATTCGTGTATTGTTTTATTATTCATATAATATATTCCTCCTTTAATTTAACGGTTTAAAATGTTTTGCGCTTATTCTAACCCATCTATTATCAAAATAAATCAAAAACAAAGGATATCCATTAGAGTCGTAAGTAATGTCATATACATTTACAACTTTAGATTTATTTTCATTAATCACATACAACATACTAAGCACCTGTTGTGTATTATTATTTTTTTTAGTAGACACTGGCGTTGTATTAACATTATTATTGTCTTTATTTGGTTTATAATTAAATCCATTATACCTCATGTAGTACCACCTCATCTTTAATTACATCATAATCTACATCATAAAAAGTACCTTTCTTTTCAGCAAGATAATATTCAAATTTTGTATCATCATAAATAGCAATTCTAATGCCTTCAAAACTATCTTGCATCTTCTGACGGCAATGTCGATTCATAAACAAAAACAAACTTCGTGACATAAAGATTGTTCCAGGTAGATAGCCATGTTCTTGTCTAAACTCATTAATTGCCATTTTCATTGATGTAGTTACACTATAATAACTCATATCAGACATATGCATTATTTTATTCCTCCAATCATTTCTAAAAATTTATGTTCTGTAATAATAGGTATGTTTAATTCAATCGCTTTTTTGTATTTACTACTGCTACTGGCTTCATTTGTAATTAAATAGTCAGTTTTTGATGATACGCCACTCGCTGCTTTAGCACCTAACTCAGCAATCTTTGCGTTAATACTATCTCTAGTGAAGCTATTTAATTTACCTGTTACGCAAAGTGTTTTTCCACTAAATGGATTATTAGCAACTTTTTTATTTTCTTGCTTCACAAAACGCATTTCTGTAGCGAGTTCATAAACTTCTCCAATGTGACATTCTAAATAATTATTAAGATTATTTTCCATAACTGTACCAAAATCATCTAACGTGGTCCAATCAAAGCCTTGATCATATTCATCAAGCATGACATAAAAATCACCATTAAAAGCATTGCTAATGGTTTTAGCTGCAGAGGTGCCTATTCCTTCAATACCCAAAGCGGCAATAAAGTTTTCAAGTTTTACATCCCTTGATTTTTCAATGGATTCCAACAAGTTATCAATAGATTTTTTACCAAAGCCATCAATTTGAATAAGTTGTTGTCTGTGTTCACTTAAATAGTAGATATCACTGTATGTGTGTAGAAATCCATGTGAAATTATGGTTTCTAACGTCTTCTCACTTAGTCCGTCGATATTCATGCACTTACGACTAACAAAG
>JAFZDT010000145.1 GCA_017561055.1 Erysipelotrichaceae bacterium | reverse complement strand
TTTCGATACGTCCTTTAATATTTATAGCAACCTCATGTGTACTACTATCAAATCCCTTTTGCTTACTTAAAAAACTAGCAATTTTACTATCATCCCATTGATAATACGCTAATACTTTTGCTAATAAAGATCCTATATGATATTGATCCATTATTCCACGATAGGATTGTACTTCAATTTTTCTATATTGCATAACGATCCTCCTTTAATAAGAAAAGGCAAACTTTTTCAAGCCTGCCATTATTCATGTTTTAATTCACGAGTCATTAATTTTAAAATACATTCAGAAGGTTTAGCACCCTCATATAACACATGATATAGTTCGCTTGTAATCGGCATAGAAATACCAAGTTTTTGCGCTTCTAAATATACAGCTTCACAGGCACGAACACCTTCAACTGTTTTTGTATTCTTTTCCCAAAATACTTCTGCAGAATTTGCTTCACCAATCATTAAACCCGCTTGGAAATTACGAGAATGATAACTTGTACATGTTACAATCAAATCACCAATACCACACAATCCCATAAACGTTTTCATATCTGCGCCAAAGGCTACACCAAAACGTGCCATTTCAGCTAATCCTCTAGTCATTAAACCTGCTCTTGCATTATCACCTAATCCAAGACCTGTTAAAATTCCACTTCCTAAAGCAATTACATTTTTAATGGCAACTGCAATTTCAGAACCAACGACATCACTGCTATGATACACTCTAAAATATTCATTAGAGAATAATTGTTGAATCACTTTTGCAGATTCAATATTCTCACAAACTGCATTTACAGTAGTGTACATTCTGCGAACCACTTCTTCAGCATGAGATGGACCAATTAACGAAACAACATCAACTAATTTACCTTCATCCATAGAACGATTAATAATTACACTCATTCGTTCATGGGTTGTTGGATGAAATCCTTTTGCTGTATTTACAATCATAATTGGTTTTTCAACTAATGATGACACTTGTTGACAAACACTTTCAATAGCTACAGTAGGTACTGAAAGTACAACAATATCTGCATCTTTAATTACTGAACTATCCGTTGTCGCATCCAACTTCGTATGTAAAATTACACCAGGAAAATATTTGGAATTTTCATGCTTATCATGAATGTCTTGAATTTCTTCAGGATTATTTCCATACAAAATACAATTTTGTCCATTATCAATCAAAACTTGAGCTAAAGCTGTTCCCCAGCTTCCACTGCCAATAACCACAATTTTCATTTTTTCACCCTCACTGGTTCTTTAAACGAGCCAATATGCGAATCGGATTACCATTAAAGCCAAATGCTTCTCTTAATTTGTTTTCTAAATATCTTTGATAACTAAAATGTAACAATTCCACATCATTAACAAATAATACAAATGTTGGAGGGGTAATTGCTACTTGAGATGCATAATTAATACGCAAACGTTTTCCATTGTGTGTTGGTGGAGGGGTTGAAATTTGTGCATCCGCCAATACTTCATTTAATACATTTGTCGCAATACGTAATTGACTATATTGATAAACTTCCTCGATTACTGGGAATAAATTATGAACTTTTTGCTTTGTTTTAGCACTTACAAACACAATTGGTGCATATGACAAATACAAGAATTGTTCACGAATTTCTTTTTCAATTTTATGCATTGTTTTATCATCTTTTTCAACAGTGTCCCATTTATTATAGACAATAACAATTGCTTTCCCAGCTTCATGTGCATATCCAGCAACATGTTTATCTTGATCACGAATACCTGTTTCACCATCAATTACAAATAATACTACATCTGAACGCTCAATCGCACTCATTGCACGTAAAATCGAATATTTCTCAATATTCTCATAAATTTTTCCTTTTTTACGAATACCAGCAGTATCAATAACTACATATTCTTTACCATCACGAGTAAATGGTGTATCGATTGCATCACGTGTAGTACCCTCTACATCAGACACAATAACACGTTCTTGATTTAATAAAGCGTTAACCAAAGAACTTTTACCTACATTTGGTCTACCAATCACCGCAAAACGAATCATACCATCATATTCATCTTTTTTAGGCTTATTAAAATTACTTACAACAGCATCTAATAAATCACCCATACCAATACCATGAGATCCACTCACAGGCATAGGATCACCCAAACCCAATTCATAGAACTCATAGATATTAGAAATCATATGTGTATCATCTACTTTATTTACAGCCAAAATAACAGGCTTTTTACTCTTTCTTAACATTCTAGCAATGTATTCATCATCACTAGTAACACCTTCTTTAGCACTAGTAACAAATACAACACAATCTGCTTCATCTAATGCAATTTCAACTTGCATTTGAATTTCATTTTGAAAAGGTTGATCATCCATTTGAATTCCACCAGTATCAATACAACGGAATTCTTTTGTCAACCAAGTGCATTTTCCATAAATACGGTCACGAGTTACACCAGGTGTATCTTCTACAATGGATAATCGTTCACCAATCATTCGATTAAAAATTGTTGATTTTCCAACATTTGGTCTACCAACAATCGCTACTACTCCTTCAATCATTTTATCATCCTTACTATTTCATTTTTTCTTCAACAAGTTCTAAAATGTGATTTGTAACTTCTTCAATAGACATATCACTTGTATCTAAAAGAATTGCATCTTCAGCACGTGTTAAAGGAGAAACTTCTCGATGTGTATCTTGATAATCACGTAATTCGATATCACGATAAATCGTTTCATAATCTTCTTTTAAACCTTTAGCTTGATTTTCTAAAAAGCGACGTTTCGCTCTAGCTTCAACAGAAGCTGTTTGGAAAATCTTTAATTCAGCATCCTTTAATACGACAGTACCAATATCTCTACCATCCATAACAAAACCTTTTTCACTTGCCATCTTTTGTTGACGAGCCACTAAATCTTTACGTACAACTTCACGAGTAGAAACATTTGATGCCCACATACCAGCTTCATTTGTACGAATTTCTTGACTTACATCTTGTCCATCAAGATAAATTTTACCATCAGCAGTTAATACAATTTCTGTATTTGCTAATAGTTTCATCATATCTTCATCGTTTTTATAATCAACATTTTGCATTTGACTTTTATATCCAATACAACGATACATTGCACCAGTATCTAAATGCACATACCCTAATTTCTTTGCAATATTTTTCGCAATCGTACTTTTACCAGCAGCACTTGGGCCATCAATCGCTATATTAATACGACTCATAGCCAATTACCCACAAACATAGCAAAAGTTTCAAATGCGTTTTCTAATTCAACAGCACCAATTAAACCACGATCAACTAATGCCCAATATGCAATAAATCCTAACAAACAGAATAAAGCTAGAATTAATAAGATTAATACAAAATTTAATACCATATTTGTATGAGATACTTTATTACTTACAGTATTTAATTCTGTTTCATATTCATCTAATTGTAATTTCATTTGTTTTGTTTTTTGCATCATTTCTTCTCTAAAAATACGTTCTTGATCTAATTTCATTGTTAATTCCATATAATCATCACGTTCAATTTCATGAGAAATGATTGAATTATTATTTGTATTTTCTACAACTTCTTCTACTTCTTCAACTACTTCTTCAATTTCAACTTCTTCTACTTCTTCGTCTTCTTCAAAGAAAGGCGCAGTAATGTTGTCATTAATAATCGCTTCAATTTGAGCTTGTAATTCTTCTGGTTCTTCTACAACTTCAGCTTCTTCTACATTTTCTGTTGCAGGATCATTTAATAACCCTTCAATTTCAGCTGCAAATTCTAAATCAAAAGAATCATCAGCTGTTTCTTCTAATTCAAAAGCAACTGGTTCTTGCTCAGACTGTGTTAATTCAGACAAAATAGTTGCTGTTGTATCAATAGCTGCTCTTTGTCCCATATCAACACTATATTTTTTAGCTTCAAGAAGAATATCATCCATAAAATGATCTTTAATTACAGGTTCTTCTTCATATGAATCAATATCAAAATCTTCTTCTACTTCTTCAAATACTTCTTCTACTGTAGGTTCTTCTACAGTTTCTTCCACAACTTCTTCTACTGTAGCTTCTTCGAAAATTTCTTCAAAAACTTCTTCTACTACAGGTTCTTCTGCAGTTTCTTCTACAACTTCTTCTACTGTAGCTTCTTCGAAAATTTCTTCAAAAACTTCTTCTACTACAGGTTCTTCTGCAGTTTCTTCTACAACTTCTTCTACTGCAACTTCTTCAAATACTTCTTCAACTACTGGTTCTTCAGCTGGTAGAACTTCCACCAATTCTTCAACAATGTCTTCTACTTTTACTTCTTCAACTTTTGGTTGTACTACAACAATATCCTCTTCTTCATCCACCATGAACATAGAAGCAAATCTTTGTGCACGAGAAGCAACAACTGGTTTACTAACTGGTGTTTCATTCATTAATTCTTCGTTAGCACGTACAATTTCATCAATTGCATCGCTTTCCTTTTGAATTTCATTTAAATATTCATTAGTAGCACGGCTTCTTGTACCTACTACTGGTTCTTGTTTTTCATATTGAAATTCTTGTGTAGCTGGTGTTTTAAAACTTTCCATTTGTCTAGCATAACGAGATAAATCTCTTGATTTAACTGTATTCTCTGTTTCTACAGCAAGATTTTGACGTAATTGTTGATATTTTTGAGCTCTTGATCTTTGTTCCATAATAAACCTCCTAGGACCATCGCATTTATATAAATTTATTAAATATTCTTATAGATATTCTCATACTCATAAATTATAAAATAAATAATTTATATTGTCCACAGTAGTTTCCCACACTTTTCTTCATTATTTTCTACAATTTTATACTAAAAAAGAGATGAATCATCATCTCTTTTAGAATCTACGATTTTTCATTGGGCCTTGTGGCATTTGTTGGAAGAACTTAGGCATATTACCAGTACGCATAATACTTCCCATAGCCTTCATTTGTGTCTTCATTTTTTCATATTGATTGAATAAACGATTCACTTCTTGAACACTAGTTCCACTACCCTTTGCAATACGATTCTTATGTGTAGAACGACATGCTTTTGGATTTTTACGTTCTTCTGGTGTCATACTTTGAATAATAGCAATTTGTTTTTTCATTGCTGCATTAGCTTCATCATCATTAATTTGACCAGCTAATTGATTCATACCAGGAATCATTTTTAACATTCCTGACATAGAACCCATTTTCTTAATTTGTTTAAATTGAACAAGCATATCATCCATAGTGAATTCACCATTTAACATACGCTTAGAACTTGCTTCTGCCTCTTCTAAATCCATCTTTTCTTGAGCTTGTTCAATCAATGTCATGATATCACCCATACCCAAGATACGATCTGCCATACGTTGTGGATAGAAAATATCAATATCTTCTACTTTTTCACCAACACAGACAAACTTTACAGGTACTTGCGTAATAGCACGTACACTTAGTACACCCCCACCACGAGAGTCACCATCAAATTTAGTAACAATTAAACCAGTTACATTTAATTGTTCATGGAAACTTTTCGCAACATTAACAATATCTTGCCCAGTCATTGCATCTACAGTTAATAAAATTTCTTGTGGTTTACAATACTCTTTCATCACTTGTAATTCATCCATTAATGCTTCATCAATATGTAAACGACCAGCGGTATCGATTAATACTGTATCAAATTGATGTAATTTAGCATAATCCATTGCTTGTTTAACTGTTTCTGCAGCAGAAACTTGATTACCTAAAGTAAACACTTCAACACCAATAGATTTTCCTAATGTTTGTAATTGTTCAATCGCTGCAGGACGAACAACGTCAGCCGCAACCAATAATGGTCTACGAGACTGTTTTTTAACCATTAAATTAGCTAATTTCGCAACAGTTGTTGTTTTACCAGTCCCTTGTAAACCAACCATCATAATTGTTGTAATACCATTAGAAGCATATTCAATCTTCGCTTCTTCAGTACCCAATAAATTCATAATTTCATCATGTACAATCTTAACAACCATTTGTGAAGGATCTAAAGCATTTAATACTTTTTCTCCCATAGATTCTACACGAATTTTTTCAATAAATTTCTTTACTACTTGATAATTAACGTCTGCTTCCAAAAGAGCTGTACGCACTTCTTTCAACATACGATCCATATTTTTTTCAGTTAATTTACCATTACCTGCAATATTTTTAAATGCAAGAGATAAACGATTAGATAATGAATCAAAAGCCATTCATAAAACCCCATTTCTACTTATAGTATAGTATCACAAAAGTAAATAAAAAAGTAGATGAACTTTGCATCTACTTATAAAAACTAACCTCTCTTCTTATTTTCTTGGTTATTAGAAGAACGATTTTGTGTTTGATTCTTCTTTTGGTTTTGTTTTTGCAACTGTTGTTTCATTTGTTCATCAAACTCTAAACCCATTTCATATTGAAATTGGTCTTGTTGATTTTTTTGAATTCTTGTTTGATCTTGTTGATCCTTTCGAATTCTTGTTTGATCTTGTTGATTTCTTTGCAATCTAGTTTGTTCTAAACGTTTTTTGTCATCCATTTTTCTCACCTCTACTAGTAGTATGAGAAAAACCAATTACATTATTCTAAAACCAATCTTCTTCTTTAATTTCTTCCGCAAAACGTAAAGTGCGAGATTCCATATTTGCAATCGCTTCATCAATCAATGATTCATAATCAAATTTAGATTCAAAGCGAGCTGCTTTTTCTCCATTAGGACGAGTTACTGGATTTTTAGGAGTAAAAATCGTACAACAATCTTCGAATGGTTGAATACTTGTTTCATAAGTATCGATATGTTTTGCAATATCAATAATTTCCAATTTATCATAAGTAACCACAGGACGAATTACCGGCATTTGTGTTACTTCATTAATCGTTTGCATACTCTCTAATGTTTGAGATGCTACTTGACCAACACTTTCTCCATTCACCAAAGCCAAACAACCACGTTTTTGAGCAACTTTTGTAGCTAAACGATACATCATTCTACGCATAATTGTAATT
>JAFZDT010000144.1 GCA_017561055.1 Erysipelotrichaceae bacterium | reverse complement strand
TATTTTATGAAAGTAACGATTCAAAATTTAACAAAACGCTTCCATGACAATACTGCAGTTGATAATTTTACTGCTACTATTGAGTCTGGGGAATTAATCGCATTATTAGGACCATCTGGATGTGGTAAAAGTACAATGTTGAACATGATTTCTGGTATTTTACCAGCCACAGAAGGAAAAATCTATTTTGATGAAGATGATGTAACGGATTTAAGTCCTGAAAAACGTGGTGTTGGTTTAGTATTCCAAAACTATGCTTTATATCCACATATGACAGTATTGGAAAACATTTGTTTCCCATTAGAAATTAAAAAGGTGCCTAAGGCTGAACGTATTGCTAGAGCAAAAGAAATGGCTAAATTGGTTCACGTTGATGGTATGTTGGATCGTAAACCTGGTCAAATGTCAGGTGGTCAACAACAACGTGTTGCGATTGCTCGTGCGTTAGTTAAACAACCAAGAATCTTATTATTAGATGAACCTTTAAGTAACTTGGATGCTCGTTTACGTATTGAAATGCGTGAAGAAATTCGTCGTATCCAACAAGAAACAGGTGTAACAGCTGTTTTCGTAACTCATGACCAAGAAGAAGCTATGAGTATTTCAGATCATATCGTATTAATGAAAGATGGTCATTTACAACAAATTGCTAAACCTCAAGAATTATATGACAATCCAGCGAACTGTTTCGTTGCGGACTTCTTAGGTAACCCACCTATCAATAAAACATATGGTGTTGTTAAAAATGGTAAAATTGTTTTAGAAGGTGATTGCACAATCGATAATGATTTAGCTAAAGATATTGAAGATGGTAGAGAAGTAATTTTATCTTTACGTGCTGAAGCAATTATCGTTGGTGAAGAAGATAAAGTATGTGAAGGTACTGTTGAAGAAGTTTACGTAATGGGGAAAGAAGTATTGGCTTACGTAACTATTGGTACTGCAAAAGTTAGAGCATACATTGAAGCTGAAAAGAATTTTGAAAAAGGTCAAAAAGTTAATATTGGATTGAAGAATCGTGGAGTATTTGTATTTGATAAAGAAACTGGAGAACGTTTAGCATGAAAAAATCAGGATTTAGCTTAGAAAAATTTAAAGTTAAAACTGAGTGGTTAATTTATTTTACTCCATTTATTCTAGGAGTTATATTCTTTACTCTATATCCAATTGTTAATGTATTCTTAATTGCATTTAAAGAAAATTATACATATATGACTAAGGAATTTACTGGTTGGGGATTAGCGAATTTCCAATATGTATTAACAGACCCAGTGTTCCATCAAGCGTTGAAAAATACTCTTGGTTATGTTTGTATTGTTATTCCTCTTTCTACATGTTTTGCAATTTTAATTGCGACATTATTGAATCAAAAGATTAAATTTAGTGGTTTATTCCAAACATGTTATTTTATTCCAATGGTAACTTCTACAATTGCGGTAGGATTTGCTTGGAGATTCATGTTTAGTGATAAGCATGGTATCATTAACTATTTATTAGGTTTAATTAATATCGAACCTGTTAAGTGGTTGCTAGATCCTGCACAAAACTTCTATGCATTGTGTATTTATGGTGTATGGGCAATCTTACCGTTTACAATTATCTTATTGTTGAGTGGTTTACAAAATATTGACCCTATGTATTATACAGCGGCTAAAGTTGATGGTGCTGGTCCAATTCGTATTTTCTTTAGAGTAACTATTCCATTGTTGATGCCAACAATTTTCATGGTTGTAATGGTTAATACAATTAGTTGTTTCAAAGTATTCAATGAATTGTTCCCATTATTCCAAGGACCGGGTGTAGCAAATAACTTGTTTACAGTGGTTTATTATATTTATTATCAATTTAGAGTTTTAGTTCCTGCATATTATGGTTATGCAGCAGCTGCAGCTTTAATCTTGTTCTTAATTATTTTTGTTGTAACTATGTTCCAAAGATTTGTTGAAGCAAAACTTAAAAACTAGAAAGGAGTACTGTGTAATATATGAAGAAAATTTCTTTGAGTAGAGTGTTGATTTATACATTCTTAATTATTGGCGCTGTTATCATGGTATTCCCATTCTATTGGATGATTACTGGAGCGTTTAAGACAACTGCTGAAATTACAGTGTTCCCACCTCTATGGTTCCCTACTTCATTTAAGCTTGATAACTTTGTAGAAGCGTTCCAAAGAGCTCCGTTCTTGAATTATTTCTTGAACTCTATTATCGCATTGTGTGGTAGCGTAGGAATCTGTTTCTTTACAACAATTGTTGGTGCGTTTGCTTTCTCTAAATTAGACTTCCCTTTTAAAAATGTATTATTAGGGTTGATGTTAGGGTTAATGATGGTACCATTTGAAATGATTGTTATTACTAACTTCCGTACAATCATTGATTTAGGTTTATATGACAATATTTTGGCGTTAATTGTTCCATTCACATCTAGTATTTTCTATATGTATATTCTTAAAGGATTCTTTGATAGTATTCCGGATAGTTTATATCAAGCAGCTAGAGTTGATGGTTGCAGTAACTGGAAATATTTATGGAGAGTTATGGTTCCAATTGCTAAGCCTTCTTTAGTAACAATCACATTATTAAATGCGATTGCTTCTTGGAACTCATTCTTATGGCCTTCTTTAGCAATCTTGAACAAGGTAAACAAAACATTACCTTTCGGGTTATACGCGTTTATGTCTGAGGGCGGATCTAAAACTGAGTTAATGATGGCTGCATCTACAATCGTAGTTTTACCAATGATGATTTTATTCTTGTTTGCTAGAAAACAAATTGTTAATGGTGTAGCTCGTGGTGGATTAAAAGGTTAATAATTAGTTAATAAAAGGATTGTTTTCTAATATGAAAATAATCCTTTTTTGTAGTTCAATTTATATTATAATGCTATATTAAATATAACCATAAAAAGAAATGAGGTATTTTAATGAAAATATTATTTTGGTTATTAGCAATTGGGTTGATTCCTGTTAATCTTTTTTTAACTTTTTTCTTTGTTTTATCAGGAGCTGTTGGTGGATATAGCGGAACTTTTGGTACTATTTATGATGTTTTAGGAGTTATGGGCCATGCAACAATTGTTATTGGAATTATCGGTATAATTTTAGGAATAATTGCTTATAAAAAAGAAAACTTTAAGAAAGCTATTGTTTTAGCAATTATGGGAACGATCTACGGACTTGTGCTAGTAGGTTCAATGTTAGTATTAGATTCTGTGCATACAGGTGTATCAAATACAGAGTATGATAATGAATTAGTGGAGATTTTCGGAGAAAATTGGGATTCTTCTTCTAATTATAGTGAACTTTGTGATAGCCATGAAAGATTATTAAACATGGTATATGTGGCTGTTAAAGAGGAATGGTCACCTGATGAGTTGAATCAAAGTGGTGAATTATGGGGTATTGGAACAATTGTTACAGCTTATGGAGATAATTCATTAGAAAATCTTGGTTTTGCAGCTATGGATTTAAATAATGATAATGTAGATGAATTAGTGATTGGTACAACAAATGCAAATGAAGCTACTAAAGTGTTTGTAATTTATTATGAACCAGAAAACTTATCACCATTATTATCTGGTGTAGAAGAGAATACTTATTATTTACATGATGCTGGAAATGGTTTATATAATGTTGAGGTTGTTGGTGTAAAAGATGAAGGTGCTCCTCTAAATATTTATTGGGAGTTGGTACAAAGCTCAACAGAAGGTTCAGTTGATTTTAATTGTATTGAGGAAACTTTAGATCCTGCAAATCGTTTAACGTTACCATTGATTTCATTTGCGGATTATAAATAAAGGAAATAATCTGATTTTGTATGTGAAATAACTAACAAAAATTGATTGCTTTAATTTACTATTGAAAGTAAGAGTGCTATAATATAAAAGCAAATATAGGAGGAAATTATATGGCAAAACAAACTGTTAAGGACCTTGACGTAAGAGGAAAACGCGTCATCGTTCGTGTAGATTTTAACGTTCCATTGAAGGATGGAGTAATTACGAATGACAATCGTATTCAAGCAGCATTACCTACTATCAATTATTTAGTAGAAAATGGTGCACGCATTATTTTAATGTCACACTTAGGAAAAATTGATCACAAAGATCCAGAAAAACGTGACGCTGGTATGAAGAAAAACAACATGGCACCAGTTGCTGCTCGTTTAGCTGAATTAGTTGATACTAAAGTTGATTTCTGTCCAGTTACTCGTGGTGCAGAATTAGAAGAAAAAGTAGCTGCATTAAAAGATGGCGAAATCGTATTAGTACAAAATACACGTTATGAAAAAGGTGAAAGTAAAAATGATCCTGAATTAGCTGCTTACTGGGCTTCTTTAGGTGAATTATTCGTTTCTGATGCTTTCGGTTCAGTACATAGAGCTCATGCTTCTACTGCTGGTATTCCTAGCATTTTACCAAGTGCTTTAGGTTTCTTAGTACAAAAAGAAGTTGAAAACTTAGCTGCTGCTATCGAAAATCCAAAACGTCCAATGGTTGCTATCTTAGGTGGTGCTAAAGTATCTGATAAGATTGCTGTTATTGAAAACTTATTAAATATCGCTGATAAAGTAATCATCGGTGGTGGTATGGCTTACACATTCAAAGTGGCTCAAGGTTATACAATCGGTACTTCTTTATTA
>JAFZDT010000143.1 GCA_017561055.1 Erysipelotrichaceae bacterium | reverse complement strand
GCTTCATTACTTACACCAGCCATCGGACCAACAATCACACGATTATTAATTTTCACATCACCAATATACCATTCTTGATTATGCATGCGTTTTTTCCTTGATTACTAAATAATCATAAATCTCACGTAATTCTTTTTCTTCAAAATGATATGTACTAGAACAATATTCACAATGCATATCACAACCATGATCTTCCTCAATCATCGCTAATAAATCTTCTTTAGGAAGAGTTCCCAATACACGATAACAACGTTCTCTAGAACAATTACAACTAAAAGATAACTCACGAGTTTCTAATTCTTCATAATCTTCAAAAATCATCTCAATCATGTCTTTAGGTGTTTTACCTTCCGCAATTAAACTAGAAACTGTAGGGAAACCATTTAATTTATTTTCAATATATACAATATCTTCCTCAACTGCATCCGGTAACATTTGAATAATAAATCCACCAGAGGCAATAACACTTGCATCTGTATCAACTAATACACCAACACTAACTGCAGAAGGTGTTTGTTCACTAACCGCAAAATAGTATGCAAAATCATCACCAATTTCACCAGTTTGTAATTCAACTTGTCCAGTAAATGCTTGTTTTAATCCCATGTCTTTAATCACTTTTAAATAACCATCACGACCAACAGCTACACCTACTGCTAATTTATTTGTATCGTTATAAATATAATGATGTTCAGGATCTGCCACAAAACCACGAACACTACCATCATGATGTGCATCCACCATAATTGTCCCCATAGGTCCTCCACCATTAATTTCAATCGTAATCTTTTCATTTTCACTCTTTAACATACTACCCATCATACAACCAACACTCATTGTACGACCCAAAGCAGCACTAGCAACTGGCCATAAACCATGTTTTACTTGTGCTACATTTACCAATGCTGTTGTATCACATGCAAAAACACGTACTCTTCCATTGCGCGCAATACCACGCGTTAAAATATCTGCCATATCTTCATCTCCTTTAGAAAACCCCTGTAGACACAGGGGTAATTAACTATTCACTAACTTTAGATTCTTCTACTTTTACTTCTTCACTAACAGCAACTTCTTCAGCCTTTACTTCTTCCACAACAGGCTCAGCTACTACAGAAGCAGTTTTCTTTTCAAGAACACCATGTTCAAGAATGTAATCTAAATCTTCTTTCGTTAATGTTTCGTGTTCAACTAATTCACGCACGATATTATCTAAAACATCACGATGTGCATTAATTGTTTCTTTTGCTTGATTATAACAATAATCAATAATCTTACGAACTTCATTATCAATCTCAAATGCTACTTGAGAAGAATAATTCTTACTACTAGAGTAATCACGACCTAAGAACACACTACCAGTACCATGTTCATATTGAATAGGTCCTAAAGAACTCATACCATAACTCATAACCATTTCACGAGCAATCTTAGTTGCACGTTCAATATCATTACTTGCCCCAGTACTCATTTCACCAAGACAAATTTCTTCCGCAACACGTCCACCTAAGAAACTTGTAATATGCGCTAACAATTCATTACGAGTTGATAACATTCTTTCTTCCTTAGGCAACATTAAGTTATATCCACCAGCTAAACCACGAGGAATAATTGTAACTTTTTGCACAATGTTCGCATCAGTAACAAATAATCCAATAACAGCATGTCCAGCTTCATGAATAGCCACCATGCGTTTTTCTTCTGGACTATATTTACGAGACTTCTTAGCAGGACCACTCATAACACGATCCACAGCCTCGTCTAAATCATCCATTGTAATTTCTGTATGATTACGACGAACTGCCATAATAGCCGCTTCATTTAATACGTTAGCCAAATCCGCACCACTATATCCTGGAGTACGAGTAGCTAAAGCTTCTAAATCCACATCAGCCGCAAACTTCTTATTGCGAGCATGTACTTCAAGAATTTCTTTACGACCTTTTTTATCAGGTAAATTAACAGTAATTTGTCTATCAAAACGACCAGGTCTTAATAACGCAGGGTCCAATACATCAGGACGGTTTGTAGCAGCAATAATAACAATACCCGTATTTTCACCAATACCATCCATTTCAACTAACAATTGGTTAAGAGTTTGTTCACGTTCATCGTGACCTCCACCAACACCAGCACCACGTTGACGACCAACCGCATCAATTTCATCAATAAAAATCATACATGGAGCAGTAGCAGCAGCCTTCTTGAACATATCACGAACACGGCTAGCCCCAACACCAACAAACATTTCAACGAAATCAGAACCAGAAATTGAATAGAAAGGTACATCTGCTTCTCCAGCTACTGCTTTCGCTAATAATGTCTTCCCAGTACCTGGAGGACCAACCATCAAGATACCCTTAGGAATACGTGCACCCATCTTAACGAATTTCTTAGGACTACGTAAATAATCAATCAATTCCGCCATTTCTTCTTTTTCTTCATCACAACCAGCTACATCTTTAAAACGAACTTTAATATTTCCTTCTAAACGAGCTCTAGATTTAGAAAATTCAAATGCTTTATTATTTGAATTCGCACCCATACGAGTAAACATAAAGAATGCAAAACCAGCAAATAAAACTAGCGGAAGAACATTAGAAATAATAGTAACTAAATAATTTGTCGCATGAGGATTAATTACCTTTAATTGACCATTTCCAACTTCTTCTTCTAAAACATCCATTAATTCATTAATTTGTACTTCTGTATTTGGAATACGAGCAGTAAATGTGTAAGATTGATTACCATCCACATATGTACCACTAATATCAACTACAGTTGTATCAACACTAACTTCTGCAGCTACTACATCTTTAGTCGCAATTACTTCCATAAATTGGTCGTAACTTAAAGCTTTATTGTTATTTGTGCTAGTCATAGCTAATAAGCTATAAATACACATTGCAACCAAAAGATATGGAAGCCACATCATCCATCTTTTGTTATTCTTCAAAGAATCCACACTCCTTTATTCATAAATCTCAGGTTTTAATATACCAATATAAGGTAAATTACGATACTTTTGATTGTAATCTAAACCATAACCTACTACAAATTCATTTGGAATTGTAAAACCAACATAATCTGCTTCAATGTCTACAACACGACGATCTGGTTTATCTAATAAAGAAACAATCTTAACACGTTGTGCTCCCTTATTATAAAGCATTTGTTTAACAACACTTAATGTTCTGCCCGTATCAACAATATCTTCAACAAGCAAAATATCCAATCCCTTAATAGAACAATCTAAGTCTTTAATAATACGAATATCTCCACTAGATTCAGTACCTTCATAACTAGATACATCCATAAAATCAATTTGTAAAGGTAATTCAATATACTTCATTAATTCTGCCATAAAAGGTACAGAACCTTTTAATAAACCAACAACCATTAGTTTATCTGCATCACTAGCATAAGCCTTAGTTAATTCAGCTCCTAACTCTTTACATTTTTCTTTAATTTCTTCTTCTGTAATTAAAATCTTTTCAATTTGTGAACCAAACATAACATGTCCTCCTATACCGATACTGTACTATTTTATCACAAACAGGTTATATTTTGCATTATAATGTGTTACATTACACCCAATTTGTGAAACTAAAATCACTTCATGATGTCTATTTTCCACCACTGGCCATATTTTTCTTTGCCACAAAGGTGTTTTTCGATCCATAAACCAACGAGAAATCTTCTTATGACCAAAGCGCATATGAATCGCATCCCCATCTTGATAATTACGAATCACCAAAGGAAAATCATCTTCAGTAACATATACACCACAAGTACTAGGACCATCCACGCTTGAAACTCTAAAATATTCATGTTCATAGTCTACTATATTATTCAAAACAAATGCATATTCACATGCATTTTTTACGATACACATTACACCATAACTAACATCCAAAACATAGGATTCATTTAATACTTCTTGGAAGTTATTACCAGATAAAATCTTATCATCTAATTCTTTAAGATATACATCACGACAATGGTCAACTTCATCACTATTATGTGTTCTCAAAAACATTCTTAAACCATCAATACGCACTTTTTCACATTCTTTCGCATATTCTTCTACACGAGAAATTCTATCTACAAATTTCCCTAAATATTCCTGATATTCTCTTAACTCTTCGTTTTTCTCTTTAATTTCAGCTAACCATAATTCTCTTTGTTTAACACTCGCAACCTCTACAATATCATGACGAATTTGATTTCTACGATAATCATTCGTTAAATTACTTTCATCAATACCATATGGAATATCATTTTTATTAACATACTCCATAATTTGTTTTCGAGACCAATTCAATAATGGACGATATACCATCATTCCTTGATAACTACGACTATCAGAAATTCCATAATAATCTACTTGAGAGCCACGTTCTAACTGCATCAAATACGTTTCTAAAACATCATCCTGATGATGCGCCAACAAAACACCATCACAATTATGTTTTTCACACAACTGTTTATAAAAAGCATAACGAGCCTCTCTTGCCCACCCTTGGAAATTACCTTCTTCATATGTTGGACAACAAACTTCACAAATAAGACCATGCTTCTTACAAAACTCTAAAACAATATGTTCATCACGATCTGCACTATCTCTTTTTTTATAATTCACATGAGACACAACCACTGAAATACCTTGTTTTACACATAGAGAAAGAAGTGTCATCGAATCTGGTCCCCCTGACACTCCAATTACATATTTACCCTTTGTATTAAAACAAATATGCATATGCTCATCACCGCTTGTATTATAGCATCAGCCTTTTGGCCTAGCAATTAAAACCGTTACATCATCCTTAACCCCATCCATATCCATTTGTTCTAATTCATTATGAATACAAACTTCAATATCCTCATCCTGCATTTGATTCACCCATTTATAAACCACATTCTTATGTATACCATCACTTGTCATAATGAATAAATCATCACTATTTACTTCCATACAATAACAATCTGCCTCCACCTCTTTTATAATACCAATAGGCAAAGAACTACCTGTTACTTCAATCACTCTTCCTTCACGCACTAAATACGTACTAGCCGCTGAAGACTTTGATATATATACCTCTTTTTTCTTATGATCAAAATACAAAACATCCAACGTCGCAAAACTTTGATTTTGTGCTTGTAATAACTTATTCACACAACGAACCGAACTCTCTAAGCTTAAATTAGATAACACTAATTTTTGAAATAAATTCGTTACAAAATTACTGGTACGCATCGCAGCTTCACCAACACCCATTCCATCACTAATTGTACATACCGTCGCATGACGATGCCTAAAAATGGAATATGTATCACCACTACAAACTTCATCAGCCTTTACTTTCCATGCTTGGGTATAAATATCAAAAAACGCTGGAACCACAAACTCCATATGATGATACCCATTCCACAAATAATTACGATAACACTCCACCATTTGTACCTGTTTACCCACTACACTAGCTAATAAAGGTAAAACAACATCCTCAACTTCTCCTTTTTTTAAATTCGCTATATGTAAAATTACTTTCATACCTCTTCGATCATATTCATCCACTTTACAACGAACAACATCATAGTGATATGCTTTTAACACTTTAATTAATTTCTGTTCATAGGTTTCTGCTTGTAAAAAATTTTGTTTAATTTCTAAAGAAATCGTTTGAAATGCTTTAGCCATACCATCTAAAAATACAACTTCTTTATCATAAGTAGAACCATAATAATTTTTAATCAATTGAAAAATACTCGCAAACTGTTGTAATTGAAAAGACAACAACTTCTTACTCGCACTCAAAGACGCATCTTCCATATCTACAGATAATGGTTGTACAAATAACTGACTCATTAAACCAAATGGCGTTATACAATACATCAAAGAAAGAACACTGAAAATCATTAGATTCATTAGGTTCCACTCTACCATACTCAAACTTAAAGATAATGCCAAAACACTAAATAAACGATTTTCATTCTTCATTACAATTGAAAACAATCCCATAACCATCCAAACCGTATTTAACATTTCAAAACCAAACAACCAATAAGATACACCTAACAATAATAAAACATATTCACTTTTCAAAATTCGTGCATAAACCATAAACACATAAACTAAGATATAGGGAACATAGGTATCACCAAATGCTGAGGAAAACCCATATACCAATCCTAATCCAATTGCACCAAACACCATTTCACTCACACGATAACTAGAATCAACATCCAAAACATCACGAATAGAATACTTAGTTACTACAAAAGAAAGAACACAAATAAATAACGTTTGAATCATTGAAGTAAATTGAAATGCTTGACTAACAACAACGGTAATTAATACTAGAAATGGTAAATAATGATATATATTTTGTTGTAATAAATGCACAATTGTTATCAAAAGCCATAGCACAAATGCCAATAAAAATTGAAAATATACCGCCTGTAATCCATATACAAGCGAACCAACTAAAGCTCCCATAACAGCCACTACATATTGCACAACACTTCTTTGGTACCAAAATGCATAATACGGCAATAATAACACCAAAGAAAATTGCCCAATACCAATTAATGATAAAATAACTCCCCCAAATAAAACTAATATATCCTCTTTTTGTACAATCGATTGATTTCTCATTCGTTGCTTTAATGCAGTTATTCGCTCACTCATATCCCTACACCTTTCTTTGTCTTCATTGTAGCGAACACAAAGAACAAATATTGTCGAAGTCTATCCTAAATTAATACATTCCTTAATTCGATTTATTATTAATGTAAATAATGGTGATGTCACCGCAATATGTGCTTTCACATCTATAATACGCGCAGTATTAATAAACTTTGCGTCATTCATAAACAAAACAGAAGGACGTACAAGACCAGGTATTAAACCTATTTGCAACAAATGTTTTTTCCCATTTGGATTATGTATTGGATGATATCCTTGTGCATAGGTACTTGGATTAGATGTCATTGGAATAACAAAGGCTTTACCATGATACATAGCTACAATTAAACCAAAATGTTGAAAACCCGCTTCCTGTATATAGGCTCTACCAAAATCTACATAACATATATCACCAATCCGAATATTGACACCTAATTGTTCACAGGATAATAATTGATGTCTTTCCCTCCAATTTACTTCACTAATTAAATGACTTTTCAATTCCTTTTGACACATCGAATGATAGGTTTTCTTTTGATCTTCCAAATATCCTTCAATATGTTCATGTACTCGTAGAATATCTTCACACTCATCTTCTTTAAAATGCATATGCAATTCTTGTGCTTTCATAAGACACCTCCTCACATATATAATTCCCAAGAAAATGCAATTTACCCTACCAAAAAAACAAAAAAGATACAAAATTATGTATCTTTAGTCCTTATCTTGTTCAATTAATAATTTAACTGCATCACAAGCAATTTGAATTGTATCTTCCATTTTACCCCAATTCATAATTGCGGATGCTCTAGCATGACGAATACTAGAAATAACAAAGATAGCTGCACACTCCATTTCAGAACACACAACATTTCCTTTTTGCCAAGCTCTCCAACGTTGTTTTAACCATTCACCATTTGGACAACTATCTGGATCTATCTCACCAAAGAAAGAATCCTTAGATTGAGAAATACCTTCCAAATAATTTTTCCCTCTAGCTTTTGCGGCTCTACTCAATGCATCAACCACATGACGATCCGCAATTGCTGGATATTCAATAGGAATATATTGAACGGTAGTCCCTTCATCACGAACAGCACCAGTCACAATTGTTCCATCATACTTTTGATTATCCATTTCATCTTTACAAGTACCAGCAGTACCAATACGAATAAAGGTATCTGCACCAACTTTAATTAACTCCTCAACCGCAATAGCAGTAGACGGACAACCCATACCTGTACTTGTGACAGAAACCTTTTCACCATTTAAATAACCTGTCCATGTTTTATGTTCTCTAGCATGTGCCACTAATTTCGCATCATCTAAAAAACTCGCAATCAAATCTGTACGGAAAGGATCTCCAGGTAAAAATACATAGCGACCAACATCACCCTTTTTTAATTTTGTATGATACATTACTTCTTCCATAACATCACCTATTTACTTTGAGAAACATAATATGCATGTTCTCTTTTTTTAATTTTCAATAATTTAAAATACATCAATAATAAATAAACAACCGTTCCAATAATATAAAATGCATAATGAACATACATAGCTAGTAACCCCAAAACAACAACCAAAGTAATAAAACCATAGAAATTACGTTTTACACTACGAGTTACATCATATCCATCTTCTTGCATTGTATAATTCGACCATGCTTGTTTCATATAGGCTTTATCATATACAAACAAACTCCAATTTGAAATACCAACTATAACAACCACTAAAGATACAATGGTCATAAGAATACTCGTCAACAATTGTCCCTTACCTGTATAAAAGCCCATTGTCATAAAACACATAAGAGATAATACAATTCCATAAATAACCATATTTCCCATAATCGCAATATGCAAATCCATTTCACTAACATAACGCTTATTTTGTTTATGACAATGTGGACAAACTACTTTACCTACTTCATACAATGCCATTTGCTTTTGAACAGCACTACCAATATCTTTACCACAATGACAACAAGATACTTTCATAGATTATTCCTTCCCACCAGTTGTATGTTTTTTCAATTTATTTAATAATCCCATAATTGGATGATACTTTTTATGAATCATTCCCGTTACTTCAACAAATAATTCACATACAAAAATCAAAATTCCTAATAAAACTAATCCCAATATTTCATCCACAACAAATAAATATGCCGCAAAACTAAACATCATAGTAATACCATAAATAATTAAAACCGTTTCTCTTTGTCCTAATTTCCATGTACGCATTAATGTATGATGTAAATGATTCTTATCCGGATCACTAATACGTTTACCACTCAATTTACGACGAATAATCGCAATAAATGTATCCATAATTGGTACAAATAAAATAATAATTGGCATAACTAAAGTAATAAATGTACCACCCTTAAATCCTAATAAAGCAATAGTAGAAATCATATACCCTAAATATTGAGCACCACAATCACCAATAAAAATAGAAGCCGGATGGAAATTGTAACATAAGAAACCAGCAGTCGCTCCAGCCAATGCCAAGCAAATAATCATTACATCTGCACGACCATTTAATGTAGTTAGAATTGCAATTGTTAATAAAACAATGATACTAAAACCACTACTTAATCCATCCAATCCATCAATTAAATTTACCGCATTTGTAATTCCAATAATCCATACAAATGTCACTAACATACTAATTACTTGAAAATCAATCATCAATCCAAATGGTAAATTGATTTCAACCAAATATACATCACCAATAATCATCGCACAAAGAGCACCAGCACTTTGGAAACCAATTTTACCAATAGCAGGAAGATTATACATATCATCCAATAAACCACCAATAAACACAAAGAAACCACCAAGTAAAATGCCACTTAAAGCCGCATCCATATCTGTAAAGAATGGAAGACAACCCATAAATGCTAAAAATACAGCCACTCCACCAATACGTGCAATCTTTCCTTTATGTACAGTTCTTTCATTTTCAACTGCATATATATCTAATTTCCAAGCAACTTTTTTAACAAATGGTACAAAAATTGCGGAAACAATCATCGGTATTAAAAACAAGAATATTTTTTCCACGTCTTCACCTTCCCTCATCTTGATTATTATAGCATGAATTGTATCACAATGATTGTGTATTTCCAAAAGAAATAGGAGTGTAACAACACCCCTATTTTATACAATATCTTTCTCCATCATAATCTAAACACACATTCATGTTTACTGATTTATCTAATATTAACTCTACATTCTTACTATCTGATTCTACATAATGTTGATACGCTTGTTCATACGTGTATCCACCCTTACACTTACGCTCAATAAGACGTTCTTTTACAATTTCTTTTTCACAAGAAATAAAAATCGAATATTCACAATACACATCTAAATCTTTCCATCCAACCTCATCTAACAGTAAATAATTTCCTTCAATCAACACAATATCTTGATTAACCCAAACCCCATTATCAATTGGATTATGAATCTTACGACTATATACCGGCCAACAACAATTATTCACTCTTGATTCATTCAATTTTTGTTTTAATAACTCTACATCAAATGTCGTATAATGTCCTTTAATTTTCGCCAAACCATGACTATCTAAATAGCTTTGTTTATAATGAAAGCCATCTAAGCCAACACATTGCATAGACATACCTCTATCTTTAGCCAACTTCTCCAAAACCAATCCCAATGTAGTTTTTCCACATCCTGCAGGTCCAGCTAAGAATACAAAAATACGATGCTTCTTTTCAGATTGTATTTGTTGTAGTTTATCCAATAAAGGTATAAATACTGTATCAATATCTTCTTGATGATATTGCGCCTTCACTTCATAACCATTTACATCTAGATAAAATGTAACTCTATCCTTTTTTCCACAATTTTGATTCATCATATCCAATAAACTCTTTTATCTTTTGAATACTATTATTCAAAATTAACTCTTCATCAAATCCAAAATTATCCACAAATTCAATTGCTTTTGTGACTTCACCAACCCAATCTGGATCATGTGCATCACTACTTAAAATAATTGGTACACGATATTCCATACACAATTGCAACATTTTTGAGATATTTTCGCGACAATTCAAACGATCTGTTTTAATTAAAGAACTATTATTCACCTCTAACGCTACATGGTATTCCTTAGCTGCTTTTACTAATCGTTCATAATTTAGTGGAGTATAGCCATCATCTGGATGAGAAACGAAAAATACTTTTGGATGTTTCATACACGCAATCAAATTATCTGTATTTTTATCTATACCTTCATCAATATAACATTCTTTATGAATACCTAATATTGCATAGTCCAAACACTTCATAAAGCATTCATCTAATGATAATTTACCACCAGTTAATACATTTACTTCTGCACCATGTATCAATTCCACACCATACAAATGTCTAGGTGCAATCTTACAATTATAGAAATAAAAAGGGTCACAAGTTCCAGGAATACCAGGCGCATGATCAGTAATCCCTAATAATTGTATACCATTTTCTTTAGCACCCATAGCCATTTCACGAACTGTACCAAATGCATGTCCACTCATAATAGAATGTGTATGGATATCCGCAATAATCTGTTGTTTCATAACTTCCACCTCGTTATTTATTGTATCACTAAAAAAGAACAATTTTTACAATTGCTCTTCGTTTCTCAATATTTCCATTGCCTTTTGATATTTTTGATATCTTATCTCATCACGTTCTGTAATGCTATCTAGCCTTGTTCTATCACTATTATGTTGTAAATCCGCTAATTTCACTTTACTTGCTAAAGTATTCGATTTAATCGCTTTAACATACTCAAAATAATCCACATTTGCTTCATGGGTCATCAAAGATATCGCATCCACAATTTCGTTAGGAAACTCTTTTCTGAGTTCTTCTAGGGAAATCTCTCCATCTTCCACCACATCATGTAACAATGCTACCACTACACTATACTCATCATCCATTTGTTCAGCTAAATGAAATGGATGAAATACATATGGTAAACCAGACTTATCCGCTTGTTCTTTATGTGTTTCAAAACATATCTTCATTGCTTTCTTTGTTAATGCTGTATAAATCATATTTCCACCACAAAAAAGGCTATTACATTACAAATTGATGAACTACTTCAACATGAACAACACCATCATCTTTGTGTGTTCCATCTTTTACACCATCTTTAGGACTACATCCTGTGAAAATAACACTTACTAAAAATAAAACTACCAATACTTTCTTCATATAATGTCCTCCTTCGCATTTCAATTATAACAAAAATAGAACCTCCAATGAGGTCCTATTTCAACAAACTTTCTACATCCACATACTGATTATTCATTTTGGCACTAACAAATACATGCACACCACATTCTTTGTAATATTCACTATTACCAGCTACACCAAGTACATCACCTTGTTTAACTTCTGCACCTTTTTTTACAGCAGTACTCGCAAGACCTTGATAAGAAATAAGTACATTATCACAATTTAGGATTACAGTATTACCTAGTAATGGATCTGCATATACATTTTCAATAACACCACTTTTACAAGCTACTGCTTCAAACGCTTTTCCATCATAAGTATATACATTTCCTAAATTCGGACGATACACACCATCATATGCAATAACCGCTTGATTCAATTGCTCATCCGATAATCCTTTATCAAAAAAGAGCATTGTTTTTTTTGCATTTACCGTAAATGGTAATACCATACCTTCTTCTACCTTTACAACTTCTTTCATTGTATCCGGAAGATGAATCACAGGAATTTCCACATCCGTATCTACTACTGGAATATCAAAATCCAATACATCCTCCCATAACATAAAACCACCAATCAATAAAATTAAAGACGTTACACAAATGGTTAATCCTAAAACTACATACACCTTGGTATTTTTCACACAATCACCTCTACAATGATTATGCCCTTCTTTTTATCCTTTATTCATAAATCGAAACAATATCCACACCTTGATAATAATGCTTTAAAATTTCATCAAAAGTATATCCATGCAACGCCATACCATGAGCACCATATTGACTCATACCAACACCATGACCACTACCATAAGTAATAAAAGTAAGACTATTTTCTTTGATTAACACTTCAAAACAACTAGAACGTAATCCCAACTTTTCACGCACATCTTTACCACTCATCTTTTTATTACCAACTCTAACTTCTTTTACATAACCACTATCATACCAAGACAATACCTCAATATCCCAAGAACCTAATTGCTCAACTATAAAATCTTTATTGATATCCACATTCTTTTCAAAGTTCTTATTTACTTCAATATCATACGCACTTTCCACACTTACCAAATATGGAAATTGACTACTGTAATATTCACTAGAATTAGCAGTATGACCATTTGAACAACTATAAAATAATGCACGCACAATCTTGTTATCATACTTCATTACCAATCCTTTAGTATCATAAACAGCCTCTTTAATTTTTGTGATATACACATCATAATCATTTCCCCATTTTTTCCTAAACTGTTCATCACTTTGATACACTTGTGTCTTTGTACTATCATCTACTTTTAGATTACGACTCATCACATATGTACGACTAGCAACCGCTTGTGCTTTTAATGCTTCCATATCAAAAGAAGCCGGCATTTCACTACCGACTACTTGTACTACATATTCCTCTAAATCTAATTGGATATTTCCATCACTCCTTGTAATAGAAACCTCCATACTTTCCTCTTCCAATACTCCTACACTTTGATTCACAATATCTGTATCCAATAATAAATACCCAGTATACATAAGTACCAATCCAATCATTACTGGAACAACTTTCACAAAAGATCCTCCTTATATGTTAGAAATACCTAAGAAAAATTGTACAACCAAATACGCTAAAGCTAAAGCAAATAACAATAATAATCCTTGTGCTTTATGACTATGTCCTTTACGAAAAAATCTCGCAAAATCTACGCCACTTAAACAATAAAAACACAAGGCAAAAGAGATACAATACAAACCATATTCAACAATACTACGCATGTGCAATCTCCTTCAATACACGCTTTAATGCCACAACAAACCAAGGTGTATACTTTGTAGGATTATCAACGATCTCTTTCTTCAACTCATCAAAAGAAATCCACTTCACCTCTTCGATTTCACTAGAATCAAAAGAAACCTCTCCATCATACTCACCAATATACACATGATCCAACTCAAATTCTGTCAAACCATTAGAGAATTGATAATAATAAACAAAAGAGAAAATTTCTTTTGTATCACATACTACACCAAGCTCTTCCATCAAACGACGTTTTACAGCATCATCATAACTTTCATGTATTCTAGGATGTGAACAACAACTATTCGTCCATAAACCACCACAATGATATTTTTCACTAGCTCGTTTATGAATCAACATCTTATCACCATGATATAAAATCACACTAAATGCACGATGCAATTTCCCTTCTACATGTGCTTGTTGTTTTTCCATTTCACCTAATACTTGATCATCAAAATCAATTAATACAACCTTTTCCATACAACACCTAATTCATAAATTGCTCAGCTTCTTCATACGCTTCATCATTAAACGTTTCAATAGCTAATTCAATTCCTCTAATTCCATCTAAATCTGACAATACACCAGATAAAACACCCATAATTGCTTTACCAAACATATCCATTTCCAATGTAAAACGGAAAAAATCACGTGTAAATGTAAATTGAGGATCAAAACTATCAGTAACACTAATATTCTTCTTAAAATATAAATATTTACTTTCAGGATCTAAAAATAACGTAGAAATACAATCCATCGAATTAAAACGATGTACAAAATCAGAAGCACGTTGATAAACTAACTCATTTTCAATTGCATAATCCACTTCACCAACTAAAGTAATACGACTACCAGCATTCATAATTAAAAGAGACACATTTCCCAAGTCATCATAATTCACACCAGAAAAATATAAATCATCATCTTCTTTGTATTCATAATCAAATTCATATTCATCTAATACTTCTTCTACCACTTTATGAAAATCATAATTACAATCAAATTCCATAGTCTACCTCCAATATTTATCATATCTATTGTACTACAAAAAAAGTAGTTCAAATATATGAACTACTCAATAATTTCTGCTTCTTCAACTGTTTCTACATCAATAACTTCTGGTGCTTGTAAACTTACTAACCAATGATAAGCTTCTGCATCTGTTTGATATACATAAGGCAATAACAAATAATTAGCTAAGCCAAGTGTCAACAAATCTAATACAGAAAATAAGATATACCATCCAACAAAAGAAAAATCTAATACAAATAAATCTAATTTATGATTGTTTGTTAGAGCTTCACTAGCTTCTAATACTTGTTTATAATTCCAATCTGGATGTTCTTCTAAAATTTGATTTGTATAACGCCATTGGTAGATTTTAATAATTCCAGGAACAATAAATACCAATGTCCACAATGCAATAAATATACCTTTTAATAAATTAACAACGACAATATTTTTATAATTTTTTCTAAAACCACAAAATAAATCATAACCCTCTAAAGAATCTGTAGACGCATACTTATAAGCATTTTGTAAGCCATAACTTAAAACAGGACTTACTGCAATACCAAATACTAGTGCAATTACCGTATAGAAGGCTACTAAAGCTTGCATTGCTCCACTTGGATTCATTCTAAAAGATAAACCAAAAATAGAAAAATAATAATATGTTGTATAATTATCCATTGATGTTTGTGCACCAAAACTAACAAATGTTAATCCTAAAATAACAGTAATAAAAGTAAAACCTAATAACTTAACATAGTTATTTTTTAAAATAGCTTTCGCTTGAGCTTTTAACATTGCACGATTCATAAAACACTCTCCATTCTATTTTCGAATCACATAATAGTATCCTAAAGAATGATATTCCCCTCTAAAGAAGAATACTTCTTGACGAACACCTTCATAAATCATATTTGCTTTTTCCATAACACGCTTACTTGCAATATTTGATAAGAAATGTGAACATTGAATCTTATGATACTCTGTATTTTTCAATAAATAATCAATAGCTGCTATTAAAGCTTCTGTCGCAAAACCTTGATTCCAATATGGTGAATCAACCGCATAACCAATTTCAATCGTACTAGAATCATCATGTGATAAGAAGGTATTAAGCATACCAATCGGACGACCTTCATATTCTAAAATCCATAAATACGTTTTACCATCATATTCAAAGTTAGCCATTCTTTCAACAAATTTCGTAACTGCTTCATCTGTTTGTAAAGAATCACAAATATATGTCGCATTTACAAGTGGATTTTGATACATACGTAATAAATAGTTTTTATCTTCCACTTGTATTTTACGCATCAATAAACGTTTTGTTTGTAATGTAAAATCCATTATTTTTCAACTTCCTTTGTCGCAATTTCACTAGCATTCTTTCTCATAATAATATCAATAGCTTCTGCTACACTATCAACTGTATAACGAGCATATTTTCTAACACCATCCGCTGCTGTACTCATTACAAAACTATTTCTAGGAGTCGCAAAGAACATAGAAATGTCATTTTGGTTATCTCCAACAACCGCTACTTCATGTTCTTCTAAACCATAAAGTTTCATAATAGAACGAACACCATGACCTTTATTAATACCTGGACGCATTAATTCAATATATCTTGGTCCAGATGCATAGATATCAAAATATTTATCAAATTTATCACGTAAATAAGCAATCCACTCATGTAAACGAGCATCATCACGAATAGTTACTGATAAACTTGTAATGTCTGGACGTTTACGATCATTTAACCAATCGATTAATTTTACATCGTGTAAACCACCAACAGTTCCATCATCCACTAATTTCGCAAATGCAGGTAAATACCAAGATTCCAAACCTTGACCTAAAATATATTTGAAACTTAAATCAACACCAGTCACTTCCAAATCTTCTCTATATTTTTCTTTAGTTAATTCTTCAACTACTTCACGAACAATGTGACGAGGTGGATTGTTATGTTCAATTAAATGATTGTTATGGATTAAAGTAGCTCCATTTGTACCAATCATATCAAATTCAAATCCTAATTCTTCCATTAAAGAATATGAATATTCATGATGACGTCCACTTGCAGTAACAAATGTTCCACCAGCTTCTCTAAAACGTTTCATCGCTTCCATATTCGCATCAGAAACAAAGCTTCCTTTTTCATTTCTTTCATGAGATAAAAATGTACCATCCAAATCACTAACTAATAACTTAATCATCTGTGTTTCCTCCTATTAGCTAACATAATTACGATATATTTCATTTTTAGATACACCATATTCTTGAGCGGTCTTCTTAATCGCATCTTTTGCACTCATACCCGCTTCCACATAGCGATCTACAATCTTTAATAAATCAGGCATTGATAAGGTTGGTTGTTCTTCTTGTTTACAACCTTCCATAATAATAACCATTTCACCTTTACATTCTTTCACTACTTCTAGTACTTCAGAAATTGTACCACGCAAATATTCTTCATACTTCTTGGTTAACTCTCTAGCCAAGCACATTCTACGATCTCCTAAAACAGTTAAACAATATTTCAATGTCTTTTCAATACGATGAGGAGCTTCATAGAAAATTAAAGTTTCTTCATGGTTTTTCCATTTTTCTAATTGCTTTTTACACTCTTTCTCACTAGAACCTAAAAAACCAACAAAAGTAAATGGTTGCGCCGCAATACCACTAGCACACAATGCAGCTAAAATAGCACTAGGACCATTAATGGTTACTACATTATATCCAGCATCAATTACACGATTTACCAACACTTGACCTGGATCACTAATTAATGGATAACCAGCATCACTAACTAACGCAATATTCATACCATTATTTAACATTTCAATTAATCCATCACTACTTTGCTTTTCATTGTACATATGATGCGCAATCAATTTCGTATTAATTTCAAAATGTTTTAATAATCCCATCGTATTACGAGTATCTTCTGCCGCAATCACGTCAACTTCTTTAAGAATTTCCACCGCTCTAGGTGTCATTTCCTTTAAATTACCAATAGGAGTAGCCACTAAATATAAAGTAGGAACATTATTTAGAAAACTCTTTTGACTTTTCATGATGTGTATTCTCCTTTGGCATTTGATTCATCAATTCTTTTAATTCATCTAAAGGAATAATAACCATATTTTCTTTATTACCTAATTTTGCTGTTTGATTTAATAAATTCATACCTTGAATTCTAAAACGTTCACCATTATACACAACTTGTGCATTCATCTTAGGTAATCCTTTACGTTGTTCTTTATACATTTCATCTTCAAAACTTAAACAACACATCAATTTTCCACATTGACCACTCAATTTTTGAATGTTTAATGCTAATAATTGATTCTTAGCCATATTAATAGAAATCACATCAAACTCTTCCATGTAGCGAGAACAACAAGTTTCCATGCCACAACTTCCAAGACCACCTACAATTTTAGCCTTGTCTCTAGGACCAATTTGACGTAATTCAATACGACATCTAAAGATTGAAGCTAATTCTTTTAACAATTCTCTGAAATCTACACGATCATCACTAACATAAGAGAAAATCACTTTACTACGATCTAATGTATACTCTGCACTAATTAACTTCATTTCTAATTTAAGCTTTTCAATACAGTTTTGACATTTTTGTAATGCATCCGCTTCATCTTCCTTATTGCGATTATAATCTTCAATATCCTTTTCAGAAGCCTTACGCAAAACTGGTTTCGTTGGTTTTTGATTTGGGAAATCTTCACACAAACGCAATTCACTAATTACATCACCCAATTCAATACCACGAATTGTTTCCACAACAACTTTATCACCATAATTATAAATAGCTTCATCAGTACCAAAATGATAGGCTTTTTTAGAACCTTTAAACTTTACAGAAACACTATACTTATAGTTCACAACTTCATGTTGTAATTCTTCCATTTTAGTTAACCTCCTTTAACAATAAATATCCCAATTGATCAACCGTTAATAATACATTCGCATTACGTAACGAACGATCTTTTATACTTAATAGAATGGACAACAATTTTTGAGAGGAAATATTCATTTTAGAATAATCCGCAATCAATTTTGTCCAATCTTCACTTTCCACTTTACGTTGATATAAACAATCTTGTGTAAATATCACACCAATATTTAAAAATAACTCTAATACTTCTTTATTACTATACTTCGTTTTCGCATGAAAACCTTCTAGCATTAAATACAACATTCCACCTTGGATATCTTCATAACATTTCTTCATAAATCCCATCCACAATGATAATGCTGTTTGATATTCTTCTTGTTTTACTAAATTTTCCATTTCTACCACATTTGATACCAATTGGCTTGTCAAATGGGCATCTAATTCAGATAAACCATTTTCAATACCATACTTTTTGATAACTTGATAATCACTTAAACGAAATGGTACCAACTGACAACGAGATACAATCGTAGGTAAAATTCTTTCTAATTGATCTGTACAAAGAATCGCTAGTACATCACCTTCAGGTTCTTCTAAGAATTTTAATAAACTATTCATAGCCGCAGCTGTTGAATTCTCACAGTTGTTTAGAATATAGATTTTCTTACCATACTTTTCTAACGCAGTTGTCGAAAATTCTTTTTGAATATGTAAGATATCTTCTTTTTTAATACTTACCTTTTCACCATCAACAAGAATGATATCCGCAAATAGACCTTGTTGAATACGTAAACAAGTATTACAACAACCACATGCCATTCCATCATTAGTATGTTCACAAAACATAGATTGCGCAAACATCATAGCCATCTCTAATTTATGTGTACCTTTAGGTCCATGAAACAAATATGCATGTGCACTTCCTTTTTTAAGTGCATTTTTCACCATACGATACGCTACTGGTTGTTCAACAATAAAGTTATACTCCATTATTTCACCAACTTCTCAATATATGCAGTAATATCATTAATAATTTCTTCAGGTGTACGATTTGCATCAAACTTAACAATATCTTGACCAAAACGTTCATTCACTAACATATAACCATCAAACACTCTTTGATGGAAATCAATATTCTCTTGATCCAAACGATCTTTAAATGCACGAGTAGAAATACGAGATAATCCCACTTCTGGTAATACATCTAAGAAAATCGTTGTATCTGGCATATGACCTTCAATTGCGAATTCATTGATTTTTAACACTTCATCTACACCAATATTTCTAGCATACCCTTGATACGCTAATGAACTAAATAAGAAACGATCACAAATAACAATCTTATGTTCATTTAATGCAGGTAATACTTTTTGAACCAAATGTTGTCTACGACTTGCGGCATATAATAAAGCCTCTGTACGAGAATCCATTTCTGTATTTTTAGGATCTAAAATTACCTTACGAATTTGTTCCGCAATATCAATTCCCCCAGGTTCACGAGTATAGATTACAGGATACCCTTTATCAATTAAATTTTGATAAACTCCTTGACTCACTGTAGTTTTACCACTACCATCACAACCTTCAAAAACAATAAACCATCCACGATTCATATTCATACCCCACATTCCATTTTATTATAACACGAATTGGCTAATTTTCTCTATGTTTCATGCTATAATGACACCAGAATGGAGAATCCTTATGAAAATACGTTATACACAAATAGAAGACATTCCAGCTATTATAGCTATTTATAATCAAGCAAAGGAATATTTGAAGAGCCAAAATGTCAATCAATGGCAAGATGGTTATCCAAATGAAGAAAGTATCCTAAATGATATGCAACTAAAACAAAGCTATGTCTTAGTTGAAAATGAACAAGTATTAGGTACTGCAGCTATTGTTTTAGAACTAGATCCTAACTATGCATATATAGAAGATGGTAAATGGTTAACTACAGAAGATAACTATTATTGCATTCATCGTATTGCGGTTGATAATACAATTAAAGG
>JAFZDT010000142.1 GCA_017561055.1 Erysipelotrichaceae bacterium | reverse complement strand
TGAGATAGCTTTTGATAAAGTCTTCATATCTGGATTATTTAACTTACTAACTTCTTTGGCAGCAGCCATAATTGTTAATGTCATGTTAGTTCCTGTATCACCATCTGGTACAGGGAATACATTCAATGCATCGATTTCTCTAAAATGATTTGAAAGTAAGTTTTTACCACTTTCTAAAATAACTTTTAATTCTTTACCTGTTAATATCTTCATACCATTCACCTATTAGTCCATAACGCGAACGCCTTGTACAAAGACATTAATCGCTTCAAATTCTACATCTAATGATTTTTCTAATGAATATTTTACTTTCTTTTGTACTTCGCTTACTACTTCAGAAATGCGAACACCAAAACTAACAACAATAAATAAATCCAAAACAAGATTTTGTTCACCTTGACGAACAACAACCCCTTTGGCATAATTTTCTTTCTTTAACAATTCAGCAATCCCATCTTGGAATAACTTTTGAGAAGCCATACCAACAACACCATAACATTCAGTAACAATACCACCTGCTAAAGATGCGATTGCCTCTTTTGACACATTTATATTACCTAACTTTGTATTTCGTTCAATTGACATAATATACCTCCTTATGCTCACTACATTATAACAAAAATTTATGAATTAACAATGAAATTTATTTCTACTCGTTGTTTTCTTCAACATTATTTTCTAAATTGTCTTGTATATTCGTAGAATTTTCTAATAAATTTTCCTCAATTGCTTTTTTCTCAGCTTCATTTAATTCATTACAACTTTGTGTATAGGCTACATTTTGTTGTAAGTCCAATACCAAACAAGCTTTTTTATTTAAATTTTCAGTAATGTAATTATAGTTTTGCAATAAAGCAATTGCATCAATGTTCGTAAACACTTGATGCCCATCTGCCATAATCAAACGAATCATATTTTGATCATAACTCGATGTGTAATTCCAAATCTCTGCAATATTTGAAATAATCTTATAATCCAATTTAGACAATTCTTTTGCTAAAGTTTTACTGTCTAATCCAGAATTCGTATCCTTTATAAAAGGCAAACTTTTTAAAACGCTATAGTATGAAGAAGACATCTTCATCGTTTTTCCATTCCCTAATAACAAACGTAATTGTTCATCATCCCAGAAATATCCAACCGCTTGTTCTTCTTCCACATCAATTACAATACCTTGATTTTTAACATGCTTAACATCCGCATTTTTAATACAAGCATCGCGTTCCATCATAAACTCCACAATTGGAGAAAACACAAGTAAATATCGACTATCATAAGTAATATTTGCTTTATTTAAAATATATTCTTCTGATAAATAACTATCATGTTCAACACGTATTGATTTTACTTTAGAAGCATCCATCATAAAATAGATTGATGAGATAGCTGCTATTACAACAAAAACAAGTAAGATACGTGCTAAACGTTTAACTCTTCTCTTTTTCTTCTTTTGTTGTTTTGCTTTATTTATTTGTCTTTGTTCTTCAAAAGGATCATATTCCTCTTGTAACAAAGACTCATCAATTAATCTTGCCAATTAAACTTCTCCACTTCCATCTTTAAAGTAAATCCATAACGTTCTTGCATACCATCATTTATCATTTTAACAAGTGCCATAACATCACTTGCACAAGCTCCACCAACATTTACAATGAAATTTGGATGTTTACTAGAAATTTGAGCACCACCAACTTGCTTTCCACGAAGACCTAACTCATCAATATACTTCCAAGCAAATGAACCTTCAGGATTACGGAAAACACTTCCTGCACTAGGATACTCTAAAGGTTGTGTTTCCATACGACGCGCCTTACGATTGTCTACCAACTCACGAATATCATTAATATTACCTTCTTGTAATTGCATACGAACAGCAACTATTAACCAATCTGGATGACTTTGGAAAACAGATTTACGATAGTCAAAATCACATTCTTCATTAGACATCCAAACAAAATCACCATCACGATAAATTAATACTTCTGTAACAATTTCTTTCATACTACTCTTATATGCACCAGCATTCATAAAAATAGCACCACCAACTGTTCCAGGAATTCCACAAGCCCATTCCAAACCACTTAAACCACGCTTCATAGCATCATAAGCTAAAGCAATAAGTGAAACACCCGCTTGAGCAACTACCATATTCTCACTGTAGTAATATTCATTAAATGTACGATCTAAACGAATAATTACGCCATGAAAATCTTCATCGGAACACAAAATATTACTTCCTTTTCCTAAAACCTTAAAAGGAATATTCTCTTTCTTTAATAATTGAATCACTTCAGCTAAAGCAATCATATTTTTAGGATATACAACATAATCTGCTTTACCACCAATTCTAAAAGTCGTCATTCTTTGTAAAACAGCATCTATATCTACATTCCCATATTGCTGAAGTGTATTTAATAATTCACTCATACATTTTCCCCTAACACTTGTTTAATTAATTTTACTAAATCTTCAGCCGCATTAGGAAAACCTAAAGATTGTGCAGCCAATGACATATCACTTAATTTTTTATCATCATAGATTAATGACTCTACCATTGCATAAATAGAATCCGCAGTTAAATCTTTTTCTTCTAATAACAATGCACACCCAGCATCTAACATTGCCTTTGCATTAATAAATTGATGATTATTTGGAACATATGGACTAGGCACAATAATTGATGGCTTTTGTAATGCTGTAATTTCACTTGCGCTTGTTGCACCACCACGAGAAATCACCAAATCCACGTTCGCAACAACTTCCACTTGATTTACATATGGAACAATTTTCACATTTGCAGTATCCGCAAATTGTTTTCTAAAAGAATCATATCCATTTTTACCAGTAACATAAATAACTTGATAATCTCTACCATCCATTTTATATAAAGCTTCAATCATCTTTTCATTTACACTACTACTACCTAAAGAACCCATCACAATAAATACAGTCTTACGTTTTGGTTGTAAACCAAAATCTTTCAAAATGTCACGATTATACGTAACTCTTTTCGCAATAGATGCTCTTGGATTACCAAGTAAAACCGTTTTATCCTTATTAAAATCTTTCATAACTTCAGGATAACAACAAACTACTTTCTTAACAAATTTAGATAAGAAACGATTTGCCATACCCGCAATACTATTTTGTTCATGAATAATTGAAGGTATACCTAAAGTAGAAGCCGCAACAATAACAGGTACTGTTACATACCCTCCAAAACCAATCACAAGATCTGCTTGAAACTCTTTAATTTTCTTTCTACACAAGAAAAAAGATTTACTCATTAATTGAATAGATTTTATTTTATCACCTGAATTACCATTGAAACCTTTCGCATCAATACCAAAAAAATCATAATTATGCTTAGGAATTTCAACAGCTTCCATTCGGTCGTTATTACCAATAAATAAAATTTTAGTATCTGGATAAGCACTCATTAGTTCATCAGCCAATGCTAATGCAGGATAAATATGTCCACCAGTGCCACCAGTCGCAATTAAAATACGCACCAAAATCACTCCTTCATTGAAGATTATAACATACTTTACTCATCATTTACTATGCTTATATACAACGTTTCTTACCCTAAAAACAACAAAAAAGCACTTAAAATCAAGCAATACATATTTACAAAATGACTTTACATTCTACTTATATTCATCACAATGCCAAACATGCTCAAAATGACGACCAATGAACTACCACCGTAAGAAACTAGAGGCAAAGTAATGCCTGAAACATGTCCCTTAGAGATGTCTAAAATTTTTAGCGAAATTACAAACTTTTTGGTCTAAAAACCACGAAAATTTATGAAAAACGTATCATCAATAACATAAATTGAGGTAAATGTCATGAAGAAAAAACGAATACCGTCTATTTTCGGTGAAGCAGCCAAAATAGCATACATCTTTGCGGACGCAATCCCTAGAAAAAGTCATGTTTTAATCCCTGATGATTACGACGGAAGACATGCTTTTGCAATATCAACTAGGGATCACATTATAGATGTATATGAACCAGATGAAAGGTATATTAATGAACATACTTTCATCATTAATGATAAAGAAAAGAATTCCTGTGGGTTAGTAAAAAGGATCAAAGCACTAAACAAACAAGAATCTATTCATTATCATAATGAAAATTTCTACAATTGCAAATCTACAAAATTATATGATGGAATATTTGTATATGAATCACTACATAGAGAAAGTAATGCAGACTTAACTCTATTTGAAAAAATCAATCGATTAAAAGATGTTCTTAAACCTAACGGTTATTTATACATATACTATCATCTTGTGAATAAGGATGAAAGTTTTGTAACATATCCTTATAATTCATATTTTAGACGACATGAATTAATCAAGTATTTTGATAAAGAACATTGGGAACTAATAAAACATATTGAACGATATAAATTACGTCCCCTTCCGCCTAATCAACCTATTGAATCAAAAGAACACTATATAGGATATATACAGATACGTAAGAAAACTCATAATGAATACGAGATTCCACATACATATAAATTCAATATTAAATTAGGAAGAAAGCAATGATATACATAGCCAAATCTATACGGTTTGGCTTTTAATATGTGATGAACATTCATTAATTAATGTATTACCTAAACTAATGATTTTTCGATTTAAAGATTCTACAATGTGATAATCTTAGGTATAACAAAC
>JAFZDT010000141.1 GCA_017561055.1 Erysipelotrichaceae bacterium | reverse complement strand
GTTTTGTAATCACTTCTTGATAGTAATTTGGATTAGGTTTGCAATAACTACTATTTTCATAAGTTGTAACTAGTTCAAAGTCTTCTTTATCTAATCCTGCCCATTTCATGCGTTTTTGGGTTGCGATAGCAGGGAATAGTGGAGAAGTTGTTAAGTATAGAGTGTATCCTTTTTGTTTTAATACTTTTACAGCTTCAATCATGTTTGCACTTTGAGCACCAGTGTCAATTTTATCAAATACTTCTTCATAGAATTTGTTGAATTCTGGTTCGATGTCTTCTTGAGGAATATTGGTTATTGCAGTGAAAGTTTGCCAGAATTTTTGTTCATTGGTCATTGTTCCATCATTTTTAATAATATTTTCTACACCTTTTAAAATGGCATTTAGAATCATTTTTCCATCTCTGCCATTTTTATACATAGTTTCTACGATATATCCAAAGTATTTTTGGATGAATTCATCTAGGTCCATTGGAAGTAGAGTTCCGTCTAAATCAAAAAAGATTGTGTTCATATAATTACCTCGCTAATGTAGTCATTATAACAAGAATTGTGTTGTCTAACAAATCTTTCGTGATAAAATAAAAACATATGAGGTATGAATTATGAAGACTATATATCTAAATGGACAAGTGTATACAAATAATCAAGATTTACAACAAGCATTTATTGTTGAAGATGGCTTATTTTCGTTTGTGGGTTCAAATGAAGAGGTTTTAGCGTGTAAAAAAGATATGGATGACGTTGTAGATTTACAAGGCAAATTTGTGTGTAGTGGCTTTAATGATAGCCATATGCATATTTTAAATTATGGAAATTATTTATTGAATGGTAAATTAGATGAACATACACATTCTTTAAAAGAAATGTGTGAGTATATGCGTACTTTTATTCAAGAACACAACTTTTCTGAAGGTAGTTGGATTAAGGGTAGAGGGTGGAATCAAGATTATTTTAGTGATCAAAAGCGTATGCCAACTCGTTTTGATTTAGATACCATTACTACTGAATATCCTATGTATTTAACTCGTGTATGTGGACATTGTTTAGTGACCAATACAAAAGCGTTAGAGGTGATGGGTATAGATTTAGAAACTTGCAATGAAGATATTCAAAAGGGTATTTTCTATGATGATACGATGGAACAGGTTTATCATTTTGTACCTAGTCCAACAAAAGATGATTTGAAGAAAATGATTGTTGAAGCATGCAAGAAATTAAATAGCTATGGAGTAACAAGTTCTCAAAGTGATGATTATTGTATGTTTAGAAGTGTTAGTTATAAAACGGTCAATGAAGCTTATGAAGAAGTTAAAAATGAAGGTAATTTATCAGTACGTGTTTATCAACAAGCAAATTTTGAATCTTTAGATGATTTGCAAAAATTCGTTGAAAGTGGATATATGACTGGTAATGGAGATGCTTTCTATCGAATTGGTCCACTTAAGATTTTAGGGGATGGGTCATTAGGTGCTAGAACGGCATATTTATCGATTCCTTATGCTAGTGATCCTACTACACAAGGTATGTTATGTTTTGATGCAAAGATGATGGAAGATATGATTGTCTATGCTCATAAGATGGGTATGCAAATAGCGGTGCATGCGATTGGTGATGCTTGTTTAGATGTGATTCTTGATGCTTATGAAAAAGCCTTGACATTATATCCTAGAGACAATCATCGTCATGGTATTGTACATATGCAAATTTCTCGTAAAGATCAATTAGAACGTATGGCAAAATTGAAATTGCATAGTTATGCACAAACAATTTTCTTAGATTATGATATTCATATTGTTGAGGAATGTGTGGGCAAAGAATTGGCGAGTACTTCGTATAGTTGGAAGAGTTTGATGGATATGGGATTAACGGTTTCCAATGGAACAGATTGTCCAGTAGAAATGCCAAATGCTTTAGCAGGTATGCAATGTGCAATTACACGAACGGATCGTAAAGGTAGTGTTGAACCATATTTACTTGAACAAGCATTTAGTGTGAAAGAAGCGGTGGATAGTTATACAACACAAAGTGCATATGCAAGTTTTGATGAAAAAGTAAAAGGCAAAATACAAAAGGATTATTTAGCGGATTTTGTGGTATTAGATAAGAATCCATTTACAGTAGAAGCAAGTACAATTCAAGATATTCAAGTATTAGAAACGTATGTAGCTGGTAAATGTGTATATCAAAAATAATGGTGATAGCGAGTTCTCGTTGAGAAAACAATGAGAATTTGCTATCATTTTTTATGTGGTGATAAAAATGTTAATGAGTACAAATGAACTAACTAAATTTCATAATGAAAAATGTATTTTAGATAAAGTGTCTTTTTCTATTGAGGATACAGATAAAATAGCATTAGTTGGTGTGAATGGTACTGGTAAAAGTACTTTTTTAAAGATATTAGCAGATAAAGAAAATTATGTTGGAAAGATTATTAAAAAGAATGGCTTGCGTTTATCGTATTTAGCACAAGATGATGATTTTGATGATCATAAAACAATTTTTGAAGTAGTAAAAGAGCGTTGTGGTGACTTTGAAGAGTTTGAAATGAAAGCAATTTTAAGTCGCTTAAAAGTAGAAGAGTTGAATAAAACGATTGGTACATTGAGTGGTGGTCAAAGAAAGCGTGTGGCTTTAGCCATTGCACTATTAAAACCATGTGACTTGTTATTGCTGGATGAACCGACGAACCATATGGATAATGATATGATTGAATGGCTAGAAAAGTATTTAATGAAATATTCTAAAGCTATGGTTATGGTTACTCATGATCGATATTTCTTAGAAAGAATTGCGACTAAGATTATTGAAATTGATCGTAGTAAAATCTATGAGTATCAAGCCAATTATTCTGAATTTTTATCATTAAAAACGATGCGTGAAGAACAAAGTTTAGCAAATGAGCGTAAGCGTCATGCATTCTTACGTAAAGAATTGGAATGGATTCGTAGTAATGCGCAAGCTAGAAGTACAAAAAGTAAAGAACGTATCGAACGTTTTGAAAAATTGAGTAGTATTGAAGATATTCAACAAGTATCTAATGTAGATATGATTCGTTTGTCTTCTCGTTTAGGAAAGAAGATTATGAATATTGAAAATCTTGGCTATTGGATTAATGATAAATGGCTATTTACGAATTTTACATATACTGTTAAGCGTAATGATCGTATTGGGATTGTTGGTGATAATGGTTGTGGAAAAAGTACATTGTTGAATTTGTTGGCTAAGGAGTTAGAACCAAGTGAGGGGAAAGTAGAACTTGGTGAAACGGTTCGTATAGGGTATTTTAAACAAGGGACTGATGATTTGGATGATACGATGGTGGTTCGTGATGTCATCATGGAAGTGAGTAATGATTTAAAAACTTTGGATGGTACCATGAGTGCTAAAATGATGCTAGAACGCTTCTTGTTTGATGCTAGACTTCAATATTCTAAAGTAGGTTTATTAAGTGGTGGTGAAAAAAGACGTTTGTATTTGTTGAAGGTTTTGATGAGTGCACCAAATGTCTTGTTGTTGGATGAACCAACCAATGATTTAGATATTCAAACATTACAAATATTAGAAGATTATTTAGATTCGTTTAATGGAATTGTAATCACGGTTTCTCATGATCGTTATTTCTTAGATCGTTGTTGTGATACGTTGTTTGCTTTTGAAAATGGTGGTATTCAACAATATATTGGTGGATATAGTGATTATTTTGAACAAAAGCAAAAAGATGTTGTTGTGAAAGAGAAAGTGTCTTATAGTGAATATAAGAAACAACAAAGAGAGAATAAGCCGTATTTATCTAGTAAGGATAAAAAGGAATTAGAATCCATGGAAAGTGTGATTATGGATCTTGAACAACAAATTGCAGATATTGATGTTAAGATGAATATTATTAGTGATTTTAATGAAATTAGTATCTTATCTAATCAGCGTAGTGAACTAGAAGTGTTATTAGAACAAAAGAATGAACGTTGGATGGAATTGTTAGAAATTGAAGAAGCTATTAAAAATAGTAGGTAATTGAAGGGGTTTTTATGAAGAAATTATTTTGTATTTTGTTAGTTTTAATATGTTTAGTTGGTTGTTCAAATGAAAAGGCTGAATATGAAGGAAGTTATGCAATTCTAACTAAAGAAAAGCATTCTTCTTTAGTTGTTGTTTGGGTATATCCAACGGAAGATTTTCAATTTGGGGAAAATAGTGTAGATACTAGTAATCTTGATGCGTATATTGAAGAAGATTTTGATAATTCTGGTTCTGGTGTTGTGTTAAATAATTTATTAGGGAATTTAGGTTTTGAACGTAAGTTTTTAAAAATTCAACCAATTGATATTGGTGAAGCAAATGCTAAAAAGATTATTCGAAAAAAGATTCCGATTTATTTAGATATTGCAGATCAAAATGGTCTAAATTATCATGTGAAATTGCATTATGATAAGAGTATTAAAGAATAATGGAGGTGTGTTATGAATCCTAGAACGTTTTTAGAAATTATGAAAGTTGCGGAACGTTTAAAAGATGCGACAAGACATTGTTATACGAGTAATGGTAGACATGAAAGTGTTGCGGAACACAGTTGGCGTATTTCTTTAATGGCATATTTTTTGAAGGATGTATTTCCAGAAGCAGATATGAATAAAGTGATTCAAATGTGTTTGATTCATGATTTAGGGGAAGCTTTTACGGGCGATATTCCAACATTTGAGAAAACAAGTGCAGATGAACAAGTTGAAGAAAATGTGTTGTATGCATGGGTTAAAACGCTTCCTGCGCCATATAATGAAGAGATGTTAATGTTATATAAAGAAATGGAAGAAAGAAAAACAGTGGAAGCTAAAATTTATAAAGCAATGGATTCTTTAGAAGCTTTAATTCAACATAATGAATCTGATATTTCTACCTGGATTCCATTAGAATATGAATTAAATAAGACATATGC
>JAFZDT010000140.1 GCA_017561055.1 Erysipelotrichaceae bacterium | reverse complement strand
TTATGCATTCTAAAGTTACTGATACAATTATGATTCCTGAAATCCAAGGTGAAGAAGGTAATATTTATATTGATTTATTAAGTCGTTTCAATGAAGTTTGGTTTGTAGATCGTAAGACTCAAGAAAAAGAAATGATTTCTAAGCCTTGGCCTCATGGTATGAGTTGGGAAATCCAAGATTTAATTGATAATGTTAAAGAAGGACGTATTGAATCTAAGAAGGTTCCTCATCAATTGTCAATTGATATTCATGAAATTATTACTGAATGTCGTAGACAAATGGGTGTTGTATATCCAGCAGATGAGAAGTAGTTTTTAAGGAGAGTTTATAATGGAAGACAAGATTATGGCTTATGGCGTTTTTATGGGAAAACGTTTTAAGCCAAAACAAAAAGAAAGATTTATTAATGGATTAGGTAATGAATTTGCACAAATGGGCTATACAGTTCGTTTGATGAAGGATGATGAAAAACGTAAAAATGCAGTAACAAACTTAATTGTTGGTGATATTGCCAATGCGACTACTGTATATACTGCATATTATGATACTCCTGCAAGATATTTATGGGGAAATGTTAAGTATTATCCTTTAAATGGTACATTGAGTATGAAAACTTCATTATGGCCTACATATTTACCAATTTTTGTGGTATTAGGTTTAGTGGGTGCTGGTTTTGCGGCGTTATTTATGAATAAAGAACTTGGTGGAGATTTCCGTACAGTCTTATTATTCGTAGCTGCTATTTTAGCATTCATTATTACAAGTGCGGTTTCGCGTGGTTTTGCGAATCCATGTAATATTAACCGTAACACTTCTGGTATTATGACATTATTAGAAGTTGCTAGTAAGTTAAATGAAGAGCAAAGAAAGAAAGTTGCGTTCTTATTATTTGATAGAGGAACTACAGATGGTTCTGGTATGAATATGGTAGCGCAAGCAATGCCTAAAACATTGGATAAGCATCAATTCATTTTTGTGGATTGTGTAGCTAAGGGAAGTTGTGTTGCAGTTGGTTATCGCGATAACAATGAACGCGAAGCTAGAAAATTAATGAGTGCTTATAAAGGCAATAAAGAAACGAAAGTTATGCTTATGGATGAAAAACGTGCAGTATATACTGGTGCGTATTTTGTGCCAAGAGCAGTAGTGGTTACTGCTGGTGAATTTGATGGTAACGATTTGTATGTTTCTCATACAGGAAGTAAGAAAGATATGACTTGGGATGAGGAAGTTATGAAAGATATCACTAGCATGTTACTTGGATATTTGAAATAATCATCTTCGGATGATTATTTTCTTTTTAAGGAGGAAATTATGAAATTTGTTTCGTGGAATGTGAATGGTTTAAGAGCTTGTGTAAATAAAGGATTTAAAGAGTTCTTTGAAGAAATGGATGCGGATATTTTTGCGATTCAAGAAACAAAGATGCAACCAGATCAATTGGATTTACAATTTGAAGGGTATACATCGTACTTTAATAGTGCTGTTAAAAAAGGGTATTCTGGTGTAGCTATTTATACTAAACAAGTACCAATGAATGTCTATTATGGTATTGGTATAGAAGAACATGATCAAGAAGGTAGAGTTATTACTCTAGAATATGAAGATTTCTATTTCGTGACTTGTTATACACCAAATTCACAAAAGGAATTAGCGAGACTTGCGTATCGTATGCAATGGGAAGATGCATTCCAAGACTATATTGATACACTAAAAGCAAAGAAGAAAGTCTATGTTTGTGGGGATTTGAACGTTGCTCATAATGAAATTGATTTAAAGAATCCAAAAAGCAATCGTATGAATGCCGGATTTAGTGATGAAGAGCGTGCAAAAATGACTCAATTCTTAAATCGTGGGTATATTGATACCTATCGTTATTTCTATCCAGATGTAAAAGATGTATATTCTTGGTGGAGTTATATGTTTAAATCTAGAGAAAAGAATATTGGATGGAGAATTGATTATTTCTTAGCTAGTGATAGTGCTAAGGATACCTTAGTAGATGCGAAAATTTTAATGGATGTTATGGGGTCGGATCATTGTCCAGTGGTATTAGAAATTCAATAGGAGGTTATTCTATGAAAAAATGGATTGCAATAGTTGTCGCGTTATTGATCATTCCATTATTACCTATGAAAGTGCAGGCTGCTGATGCTGGTTATTATTATGAAAGTATTGATGTGCAAGTAGAAGTAAATAGTGCGCGTGAATATATGATTACCGAAACTTTGAATGTGTATTATGAAGAGGAAATGCATGGTATTATTCGTAGCATTCCTACTAGCAGTGATGTTGAAGGGTATATGGTGAGTGATATCCGTGTGGATGGAGCACCATATGTGGTAGAGGAAGCAGATTATAGTTATGATATACGAATTGGTGATGCGGATGTATATGTTAAAGGATTAAAACAATATACATTAAGTTATACGTTATCACATTATCAAGACTATGATCAAAATAATGATTATATTTATTTGAACTTAATAGGTGATGATTTTGATACGCATACCAGTAAATTGACAGCTAAAATTGTTTGGCCTGAAAATTTTGAAACTCCAAAAGTAACATTAACGCATGGGGCTTATGGGGCTCAAGAAAATTGGAATTTAAAATACACATTAATTGAAAATGGTATAGAAATTCAATCTTCTAGTCGAATTTGGCCATTTGAAGCAGCTACTGTGCAACTACAATTTCCACAAAATACGTTTGTAGATGCACCAGAGTATCATTTTCCTTATACAATTACCAATAAAGTGGTTGATATTGAAATCGATGAACAACAAGATTGGCATGTAAAACAAAGTATTGATTTAGATGTGCATGATTCGAATGTTTCATATGAGATTATTCCAGAATTTGATGCGTTCCATTTGGAAGATATGCAAATTAAAAAGTATAAAGGAATGTTGGATGGGAAAAATGTAACTATAGATAATGATATTATTGAAATAGAAACTGTAGGTTCTCATCATTTAGAAATTTCTTATATTTTGCATTCCAAAGAAATACTGTATGCATACTATTTTTTATCATTCATTAATTATTATGAACCAATACGTACAAATAATATGATAATAAACTTGTCTATGCCGGTAAGGCCAGACTATAACATAACTTTTGGGCGTATTGATGATATTCAAGAACAAGAACGGTATTCCAATTATATTTTAGACAATACACTGACAATCAAGTCTATAACACCTTTTGAACCTGGAGAACGTTTAATAGTATCCTTGTGGTTAAATCAAGAAGATTATCATCGTTCACTGTTGATCTCTATTAATATATTCCCATTATTGGGTGGTGGAATCGCTATTTTAGCTTTCTTTATTCGCTTTAAAAATAAGCAAGTAATGGTAGCGCCTATTCAATTCTATCCACCAAAGGGTATGAATAGTGCGGAAGCTGGTTATTTGATTGATGAATCGATTTCTAATACAGATATGACTTCTTTAATTTTCTATTGGGCTCATCTAGGTTATATAAAGATTCATAATATTGATGAAAATGAGTTTAAGTTAGAAAAATTAAAAAATATATCAGAAGAATTTCCTGCTTATGAAAAAGAATTGTTCAATAGTATGTTTAATTATGGAAATGGAAAAATTGTAGAAGAAAAGCAATTGATGGAAAAGTTTCATGAAGATATTTCAATTGCTGAAAGTGCAATTTTAAATAAATACAATACGGATAGACCGATTCATGAAGATGGACTATCTTCGAAGAAACGATTCATCCAATTGGCAGGTATATTAATTATGTTTTTGTCAATTCTGTTTGCCTACCATTATGAGGGTATTCCGATAAGGATATATTCTGATGATATGACATTATTATTGGCCGTTGTTTTGGTCAATGTGATTTCAACATTATTGTTTGTTAAAGTACCATTTTTGAATAAAATAGGAACATGTGCAACATATTTATATTTATTAATGTTTGTTGTGTCGTTTAATGAGTGTGTATTGCCATTGCTATTTATATGGTTATGTAACTTAATTTCAATATTTATGATAGCTTCTTTGAAACGTTATTCAGAATTTGGTTTATCAATAATTGGTAAATTAAAAGGATTTAAAGAGTTTTTGCTTTATGCAGAAAAAGATCAATTAGAAATGTTGCTTGAAGAGAATCCAGAATATTATTATGAAATATTACCATATGCTCAAGCGTTAAATGTTACAAAAGCATGGCAAGATAAATTTAAAGATATTGCAATGGCACCTCCTAGATATTATGAAAAAGATTATGTAGATGTGAGTTCATTTAATAGAGAAATGAATCATTTTCAACAATCGTTGTATAACAGTATGAAAGCACCAACCTCTGATAGTGGTTCTACAAGTACAACAACTAGTTCTAGAAGTTCAAGTGGAAGAAGCTATAATGGTGGCGGCCGAGGTTATGGTGGCAAAGGTCGCAGTGGTGGCGGAAGCGGCGGAGGCGGAAGTCGCGGTTGGTAATAAAAAAAGATCTTTAACGAAAGTTAAGGATCTTATTTTTTTTGTCCACCTTTTAAGTTTTCAGGTTTGATTGTTAGAATACATAAGATGAAAGGGATAGCGATTACTGCAGTAACTAATGTTTCCATATCTTTTGAAAGAGTAGGTAAATATGAATCTTTCATAAAATAAGCAAGTACGCAGATACCCATAACAATCCATCTACCAACTTTCATAAAAAAGTTATTAAATTGTTCCATAAAGAATCCTTTCTAAATACAATGCGTTTTCATTTTAGCATAAATCTTTTTACTTGTCTTTATATAATTCATGATATTCCTCTAGTGTCCATTGGTTTTCATAGAGGATACTGGCAATTTCTTTGCCTACATAGCGAAAATGCCATGGTTCATATTGAATCCCCGTTAGCATATCCTTATTTTCAGGATAACGTAATATAAAACCAAAAGTATGTGCATTTTGTTCTAACCAAGAATATCCCTCATAGTCAATGATTTCGTTAATTTGTTTTCCTTTAGGCGCAAGATCAACAACTAATCCTGTTTGATGTTCACTAAATCCTGCTTTACAACTGATACGATCAGCATCATCAGCTATTGTTTGATAATAACTGTATAACCATTTTTGATAATCGTAACTACGATATTTACTTTTGATATCAAAGAAATAGTTGTGTGTTTTAGCTACAAGCAATAATTCTTGTATTGCTTTATAACAGTCTTGTTGTAATCCATTATTAAGAACTGGTTGATAATCAGAAGGTAAATAGTGTTGCTTGTTGACTAAGACATCGATAGTGTTTATATTTGTGACAGGTTTTGCGTCTTGATAGAAATCGGCATACGTTTTAGTCAATAGTAAATCTTTGTCTAGATTGACTTCGATAATAATTTGATAAAGGTCATAGTAGGGATATTGATCTTGCCACCAAATGTAACGTGCTAATTTATTGAATTGGAAGTTTGAATCTTGTAAATATAACGATAAATAGGGGATATAACGCATCTTAGAGAGTAATTCGATATCTTGTTTATCTAGTTTCATAATTTCTTGAATCGTATTTGTATCATAGAGTTCAAGTATAAAAGGTAATGTTTGAATATTTGGCTTATAAAAAGAAGAAATGATGGTAAGTACTACCATCATTACTGCATGTTTATATTTCATATTGATTCCAAGGAAATTGACTTGGAGGGTTACATACAAAAGTTAGTTGTTCTTTTGTAGTAGGATGTTCAAAAGATAATTGATACGCCCATAATGCAATTTGTTGTCCAACTTTTGCATTCGCATTGTATCTTTGATCACCCCATAAAGGTAAATTGCGACTTGAGAACTGTACACGAATTTGATGTGAACGACCGGTTTCTAATTGAATTTGAACTAGTGTTAAATCATTTTTTGTAGCTAATTGTTCAAACGATAATTTCGCAAACTTTCCTTCTGGATGTGATTTATTTACCACTTGTACTCGATTGGTTTTCTTATTCTTATATAAGTAATCAACAAATGTATCTTGTGGTTGTTTTGGTGTGTGTAATACAACTGCACGATAAATCTTATCTAATGTACGATCTTGTACTTGTTTTGATAATCTTGATGCGGCTTTTGATGTTTTGGCAAATACCATAACTCCACCAACTGGGCGATCTAAACGATGTACTAAGCCTAAATAGACATTACCAGGTTTTTGGTATTTGTCTTTTAGATATTGTTTTAAAATCGTTAATAAATCTTCATCTTTGGATTCATCTTCTTGTACAGGCACATTGACTGGTTTTTCAACGACCAATACATGATTATCTTCATAGATAACATTAATCTTCATAATGGAATTTACCATAGATACCACAAGGTAAAATTAATTGGTTATTACGAACTGGTAATCCAATTTCACCAGCTTCAACTTTACCATTTGGATATTTCTTTAATAATGTTGTTTTTAAAATGTTTTCTAACACAATATTAGAGAATCCTGTTGTATAGGCATTAATTAAGAAGAATAGTGGTTCATCATCTAAAATTTGCATACAAGCATCAATTAATTGAGGTAATTGTTCTTCCAATTTCCACATTTCTCCATTAGGACCTCTTCCATAACTTGGTGGGTCCATAACGATTCCATGATACTTATGACCACGACGTTGTTCTCTTTGTACAAACTTCAATACATCATCAACCATAAAACGAATCGTATTGCCTTGTAAGTTACTTAATTCCATATTTTCTTTAGCCCAAGCAACCATACCTTTAGAAGCATCTACATGGACTACTTCTTTAGCACCAGCTGCAGAACAAGCCATTGTTGCGCCACCTGTATAAGCGAATAGATTTAAAATCTTTACTTCGCGTTTATCATTACGGATTTTATTCATCATCCAATCCCAGTTAACGGCTTGTTCTGGAAATAAGCCTGTATGTTTAAAACCAGTAGGTGATACTTTAAAAGTTAATTCTTTATAATTGATAGTCCAATATTCTGGAACTTGTTGTTTATATTCCCAACTTCCGCCACCTTTTTTACTACGGTGATAGAAAGCATCTGGTTTATTCCATAATTTTTGAGTGTTATCTTTACTCCAAGCAGCTTGAGGATCTGGACGACGTAATACTACATTTCCCCAGCGCTCTAATTTCTCTGAATCTCCAGCATCGATTAATTCATAATCTTGCCAGTCTTTTGCGATTTGTCTCATAATATCAACTCCTATTTCTTATTATAGCATAGATAAAATGGAAGTTGATATGCTTTAAAATAGAAAGTGAAGTTGGTTTTATTGTTGTTTACAATCTTACATAATTAACATGTTATATATGTACCAGATGGATTTTATTTGTGTTAATTTGTGGAAAATTTAGATACAAACTTGAGACAAATAGCATCAGGAAATTTGTTAGAATATATTTGTCAGTTGATGATGTATATCTACCTTATTAAAGTTGAACTTATTTTGGAAAAATGATATAAAATAAGTATATAAGTACATTTGAGGATAGAAAGATGGCTATCGCGCATGAAAGTGTCAAGTGTAGGGTAACCGATGAGATGTGGGAACTATCGCCCCGCCAAATGTACTTTGTTTAGTATTCATGCCCCAATAATAATTGGGGCTATTTTTATCAATTGGCATTGAAGATAATGTTTGTTTTTGCAAAAGTTGTAAGAGGTGCTATTGATGAAAACTAAACGGAAAATAATGACTATGGATGAGAATTATATTAGAAAATATAATTTATCAAATGAATATTTAGGTAAAATGATTGTGGTTTATAAAGAAAGATATGCACATTTTGCTAAGCATCAATCTGAGTTTTTAAATTATAGTTCCTATGATTATTCAGTAAAAAGTTTGGATGATATTATTCAAAATCCAGAGTTTATTGTCTATGATAGCAAAAATAATTCTTTAGAATTTGTTAAGAAACTGTTAGATAATACATTGGTAGCAGTTAGAGTAGCTGATTGTTTGGAATTAAAAGTGAAAACGCTCTATCCTATAAATGATAGTAAAAAGGATAAATTGAAAAAGAAGAGTTTCACATATAAATTGTAATAAGGCATAAGATGACTATTGTCATCTTTTTTTGACAACGTAAAGAATTATGGTAAGTTGCTATGCGGATGTTTAAGAAGTTTGGTATAATGTTATGCGAGGTGATTTTTGATGTTAACCAATTTAAATGAAAATCAAAAAAGAGCAGTAACTTCTAGTAGTCCTTATGTACGAATTATTGCTGGGGCTGGAAGTGGCAAGACACGTGTTTTAACAACTCGTATTGCTTTTTTAGTGGATGAAATTGGTGCAGATCCTAAGAAGATTGCCGCAATTACGTTTACCAATAAAGCTGCTAGAGAAATGAAGCAACGTGTGGAAACAATGTTGGGTGTTAAAGGTTTTGGTGTTCATATTTCTACGATTCATGCTTTGTGTGTACGTATTTTGCGTGAAGATATTATGTGTATGAATATGCCCAAGAATTTTACAGTTTTGGATGCGGATGATCAAAAGAGTGTTTTAAAAGAGGCATATAAAGAATTAGAAATTGATGTTAAGAATTTAAGTTATTCAAGTGCTTTAGATTATATTTCCAATAATAAATCAGCTGAAATTAGCTATGAACAAGCTATGAAAATGGCTAATGGTTTACGTAAGGAAATGGATAAAGCGGAGGTCTATAAGTATTATGTAGAACGTTTACAATCGATGTATGCATTGGATTTTGATGATTTATTATTATGGACAGTGCGTATGTTTAAGTTACATGACACCGTATTAGCTAAATGGCAATATCGTTTTCAATATATCTTAGTGGATGAGTTCCAAGATATTGATAATGTCCAATATGAATTGATTCAACAATTAGCTGGTGCTCATAATCAAGTGTATGTAGTAGGGGATCCTGACCAAACGATTTATACTTGGCGTGGTGCGAATGTAGAAATTATCATGCATTTTGAGCGTGATTTTTCACCATGTGAAACGATTGTATTAGATGAGAACTATCGTAGTACACCTATGATTCTAAATGGTGCTAATAGTTTAATTAAAAACAATAGAGAACGTGTAAAGAAGGATTTGTTCTCTCGTAAAGATCCAGGAGAAAAGATTACGCATTATACAGCTGTTAGTGAAGATGCGGAAGCTTTATGGATTGCCCAACAAATTGTGGATTTACATAAGCGTGGGGTAAACTATAGTAAGATTGCGGTATTGTATCGTGCAAACTATATTTCACGTTCTATAGAAAAAGGATTATTGGATTTCCATGTACCATATGTTATTTATGGTGGGATTCGATTCTATGATCGTGCAGAAGTTAAGGATATTTTAAGTTATTTACGTGTATTGGTTGGTGGCGATGATTTAGCATTAAAGCGTATTATCAATGTACCAAAACGTGGTTTAGGTAATAAAACAACGGATACCTTATTAGAGATTGCACGTAAAGAACGTGTATTTATGTATGATGTCATGAAACGTCCTGGATTATTTAAAGGAAAAACGGAAAATGAATTACGTAAGTTATGTGATTTGATTGAAGATTGGAAAAAGCGTATGGTTGCGATGCCATTAGACAAAATATTAGAGATGGTATTTGAAGAGAGTGGTTATCGTAAGATGTTGGAAGATGGTAAAGAGGAAGAACGTATTTCCAATATTAAGGAATTGATGAATGATTTACATGATTTCATGTTGAATTATCCAGATAGTGATTTAAGTGAATATTTACAAATGATTAATTTGTATACTGATAAAAATGATATGGATGCGAATGCGGATTTTGTGCAATTGATGACAGTACATGCATCAAAAGGATTAGAGTTTGATTATGTCTTTGTTTGTGGTTTAAGTGATGGAGTATTCCCATCTGAACGTACGTTAATGGAAGGTACAAAAGGGTTAGAAGAAGAAAGACGTCTAGCTTATGTAGCCTATACTCGTGCGAAGAATAAGTTATATTTAACAGAACCACAAGGGTATTCTTTTGTATTGAGTCGTGCTCGTACAGCATCTCGTTTTATTAATGAAATTGATGAGCAATATATTGAACATGCAGGATTTAATTTTAGTAATAAAGATTTCCAAAGAAGTACCTTTAGTATTAAAGAGCCTGTTGCTCAACCAGTACAAAAACGTAAACCTGGAGCATTTAAAACAGGAGATAAAGTGGTACACACAGTGTTTGGAGATGGACAAGTGGTACAAGTTAAGGGCAATATGATGGATGTTGTCTTTAGTTTTCCTCATGGTGTTAAAACTATTATGGTAAATCATCCTTCAATTACGAAGAAATAGGAGGTTTTTATGTTAGAAAGAGTAAAAGAACTACGCAGATTATTAGATCAATATAGTTTAGAATACTATACTTATGATAAACCTTCAGTTCCTGATAGTGAGTATGATCGTTTATATAACGAATTAAAAGATTTAGAAGAAAAGCATCCTGAGTGGTATGATCCAAATTCCATTACTCAACGTGTGGGTGGTAAAGTATTGGATGCCTTTAATAAGATTACGCATAAGCGTCAAATGTTGTCTTTGGGAAATGCGTATAATTATGAAGATTTAAAAGCGTTTGAACAAAGAGTTGTGGATGCGGTTGGACCAGTTAATTTTGAAGTAGAACTTAAAATTGATGGTTTAGCGATGTCTTTAACGTATATTAATGGTACGTTTGTACAAGCTGTTACACGTGGTGATGGTATTGTTGGTGAAGATGTATCCAATAATGTACGTACCATTCGTAATATTCCTATGCATATTGATTTACAAGATGAAATTGAAATTCGTGGTGAAATCTATATGCCGAAGAGTAGTTTTGAAAGAGTGAATGAAGAAAGACGATTAAATGGAGAAGAAGAGTTTGCGAATCCTCGTAATGCGGCTGCTGGTTCCATTCGTCAATTGGATTCAAGTGTTGCGGCAAGTCGTGGTTTAGATGGTTTTTGGTACCATGTTTGTGAAGCGAATAAGTGGGTAAATACGCATAGTGCATCATTAGAAATGTTAGAGCGATTTGGTTTTAAAACCAATCCATTGCGTAAAGTATTTAACAATATGGATGATGTATGGCAATACATTTTAGAAATGACAGAAAAACGTAATCGTTTGCCATATGAAATTGATGGAATGGTTATTAAAGTGGATTCATTAAGTGCTCAAGAAGAATTAGGTACAACCATTAAAGTGCCTAAGTGGGCAATTGCGTATAAATTCCCTGCAGAAGAAGTATTAACGACTTTAGAAGATATTTTTGTGACGGTAGGTAGAACGGGTAAGATTACACCAAATGCGAAATTAACACCAGTACGCATTGCAGGTACAAGTGTTTCTTATGCCCAATTACATAATGAAGATATGATTGCGAATAAAGATATTCGTATTGGGGATACGGTAGTGGTTCGTAAAGCTGGGGATATTATTCCTGAAGTAGTTCGTAGTTTACCTGAAAGACGTGATGGTTCACAAGTGCCATTTACTTTCCCTAAGGTTTGTCCAATTTGTGGTTCAAGTTTATATCGTTTTGATGGGGAAAGTGATCATTATTGTATGAATACGGAGTGCGGTGCTCGTATTGTAGAAAGTATTGCGCATTTTGCCTCTCGTGATGCGATGAATATTGATGGCTTAGGAGTTAAGAAAGTAGAAGCATTGAATAAAGCTGGTATCTTATCTAAAGTTGAAGATATTTATGATTTAAAATATGAAGAAGACAAAGTATTAGCGATTGATAAGATGGGGAAATTGTCTTTTGATAATTTAGTTACCGCTATTGAAAATAGTAAAAGTAATTCATTAGAGAAATTATTGTATGGATTGGGTATTCGTCATGTTGGGGAAAAGGCTGCGAAAGTATTGTCTCAACAATTTGGTAGTATGGATCAATTGATGCATGCTAGCAAAGAAGATTTTATGGCGATTAAGGATATTGGTGAAGCAACTGCAGATGCTTTATTGGTTTTCTTTAAGGATGAACACAATCAAAAAATGATTGAACGTTTAAAATTACATGGTGTTCGTATGGATACGGATGTTGTAGAAATTCAAGAAAGCTTATTTACAGGGAAAACGGTAGTTTTAACTGGTTCTTTACAATTGTATACTCGTAGTGAAGCGACAAGTTTATTAGAAAGTTTAGGTGCTAAAGTATCTGGTTCTGTTAGTAAGAAAACGGATTTAGTAATCTATGGTGAAAGTGCTGGTTCTAAGTTAGAGAAAGCTAGAAGTTTAAATGTGGCTGTAATGAGTGAAGAAGAGTTTAATGAGCGCTTACAAGAGATTGAAAGTGAAAATAAATAAGTGCTATAATAAAGCGAATATAAGTGAGGTTATGTTATGAATAAATATGACAAAGAATTTCTTCGTAAGTTAGCAAACCAATTAATGTTTGATATGACTGACGAAGAATTAGAAAATGTACAAGCTGAATTTGTTGTTTTAGAAAAACAATTAGAATTATTAGAAGCAATTAATACAGATGGTGTAGAAGAAATGATTTATCCATTTGAAGCACCAACAAGTTTTATGCGTGAAGATGAAGTGGACAATGTATTGAGTGTAGAAGATGCATTAAAGAATGCGAAAACTGCTCGTCAAGATTTCATTGTTTTACCAAGGGTGGTGAAGTAGTATGGATATGCATATGATGAAAATGAGTCGTGTGGCTACTGAAATGCATGCACGTGAAGCTTTAGAAAAAGCTAAAGCGGTTCAACCAAAGTTAAATGCTATGGTAACATTCTGTGAAGTGGATGAACAATTAGAAAATTTAAAGAATATCGATACAAATGCGAAATTGTATGGTATGCCAATTGTATTAAAAGATAACATTAATACAAAAGGTATTCTTACAACAGCATCTAGTAATATTTTAGGGAATTATATTCCTGTATATAATGCACATATTGTGGATAAATTACAAGCTGCTGGTGCGATTGTAATTGGAAAATCTAGTATGGATGAATTGGCTATGGGAGGTACAAATTTATCTGCGGCAACTGGTCCTGTTTATAATCCATATGATTTAAATCGTATTTCTGGTGGCTCAAGTGGTGGAAGTGCCGTTATGGTAGCTAGTGGTGTTGTGCCATTTGCGATTGGTAGTGATACTGGAGATTCTGTACGTAAGCCTGCTAGTTATAACAATATTATTGGGGTAAAACCAACATATGGTCGTATTTCTCGTTATGGTGTGATTCCTTATGCATCAAGTTTAGACCATGTAGGTTATTTTACTCGTAGTGTTCGTGATGCGGCTTTAGCTTTAGAAGTTTTAGCAGGTCGTGATGATCGTGATATGACAAGTAGTTATTTACCAGTTGAAGAATATACTGCAAAAGCAACTGGTGAAGTAAGTGGTGTTAAAGTAGCGGTTATTAAAAATATTATGGATATGGCTAGTGATGAGTTAAAGGCTCAAACAAGTACATTGATGGAGCAATTACGTGCTAAAGGCGCTATTGTGGAAGAAGTGGTAATGGATGAAGCATTACTTAAAGCAGCATTTGCGGTGTATTTCATTATTGCCAATTGTGAAGCAACTGCGAATCATTCTAACTTAGATGGTATTCGTTTTGGTGTTCAATATGGAGAAAATAGTTATGAAGATATCATGACAAAATCTCGTACAGCTGGGTTCTCTACTTTGATTCGCAAGCGTTTTGTGATTGGTAGCTTTGGTTTAGCTGATGAAAACCAAGAACGTTTATTACGTAAAGCACAAAAGGTAAGAAGATTGATTGTTGAAGAAATGCATAGAGTCTTAGGTGAATTTGATGCGATTGTGGCTCCAGCTAGTTTACATGGTGCTCCATTATTGGATGCGACAAGTGATCAATTATCATTAGAATATTTAATTGCAGAAAACTATATGTGTATGGCTAACTTCTCTGGTGATCCTTCTATGACTGTTCCTTATGCGACAGTTGAAGGTTTACCTGTAGGATTAAATATTACTTGTAGTGCATTTAATGAAGCTGGTATGTTTAATTTAGCGAAAGCAATTGAAGATGTTACTGGTTTATGTGATGTAGTTAAGGAGGTGTTATAATGAATTTCGAAACAGTTATTGGGATTGAGTTACACTGTGAATTGAAAACAAAAACAAAAATGTTCTCTAGTGCTCCTGTTAGTTTTGGTGCTAGAAGTAATAGCTGTGTGAATGAAATTGATTTAGGACACCCAGGTACATTACCTTGTTTAAATAAAAAGGCAGTAGAATTAGCGATTCGTGCTTGTACTGCAACAAATTGTACAATTGATTCTTTAGTTAAATTTGATCGTAAGAATTATTACTATACCGATTTACCTAAAGGTTTCCAAATTACACAACAATTCCATCCTATTGGATCAAATGGTTATGTAATCATTGATGTAGAAGGTGAACAAAAGAAAGTTCGCTTAAATCGTATTCATATGGAAGAAGATACAGCAAAACAATTCCACTATTCAGATGGAACGTATGTAGATTATAACCGTTCTGGTATTCCTTTGATTGAAATCGTAACTGAAGCAGATATGCGTAGTGGTAAAGAAGCAGCTGCTTATGTAGAAAAAATGCGTAACATTCTTTATTACTTAGGTGTAAGTGATGGAAAAATGGAAGAAGGATCTATGCGTTGTGATGTTAACGTATCTATCCGCCCAGTGGGTTCTGAAAAGTTTGGTACAAAAACGGAAATTAAGAACTTAAACTCTATTAGTAATGTTCAAAAAGCGATTGAAGTTGAAGTAGAACGTCAAAAAGAAGAAATTGAAGCTGGTAGAGAAATTATTCAAGCAACCTATCGTTTTGATGAAGCAACTCGTAAAACGGTGATGATGCGTAAAAAAGAAGGGGCAGTGGATTATAAATATTTCCCTGAACCAAATATTTTCCCTATCCAATTAGATGTAAATTGGATTAAGAAGATTCAAGAAGAAATGCCAGAAGTTCCTGAACAACGTAAAGCTCGTTATGAAAAGGAATATGGTTTAAGTGAATATGATATTTCTGTATTAATTGCTAATAAAGATGTATCTGATTTCTATGATGCAGTTATGAAACATACACCAAATGCGAAATTGGCTGCTAACTGGGTTATTACAGAATTATTGTCTATCTTAAATAAAAACAATGTAGATATTACAAATGCGAAGATTCAACCAATTCATTTAGCAAGTATGGTAGATATGATTGCGAAAGATGAAATTAGTGGTAAACAAGCAAAAGAAGTATTTGTGGATGTAGTTGAAGGTAAAGATCCTAAAGCGGTTATTGAAGCGAAGGGTATGAAACAAGTTTCTGATTCTAGTGCTTTATTAGCAATTATTAATAGTGTATTAGATGAACAACCACAATCTATTCAAGACTATAAGAATGGTAAAGACCGTGCGATTGGATTCTTAGTTGGTCAAGTTATGAAAAAATCTAAGGGACAAGCAAACCCTAAGATGACGAACCAATTATTATTACAAGAGATTGCGAAACGCTAGTTTGCATTCTTGTAAAGAATCTAGTAAAATAGGTGCGTAAGGAGTGATTGACAATGAAATTAGGCAAAAAGAAAAATGAAGTTGTTAAAGCAAAAGAAACTAACGTAGTTCCTGTTGAGACGCGTAATATGAATATACAAGAAATTAAACAAGTGGATAAATCAAAGAAGAAAGCAAAGAAACAAGAAAAGTTAGGTTTTAACTGGGTATTGTTTGTTTGTATGATTATTATTGCTATCCCTTGTGGTTTGTTCTTATGGATTATTTTATCTGCTTTAGAAGATACAGGTACTCCTATTTTGGGTAACCGTTTCTTAAGTGATTTAAATCCAGCAATTCAAACAGCACAAGTGGAACAAATTGATCAAAAGATTGAAGGTTTAGATGGAGTTGAAGGTTGTGAAGTAAATTTAATTGTAGCAACTTTACGTATTCATGTGGATGCGAATGATGCATTAACATATGATGAAATGCAAGCTCTTTCTATGAATGTGTATAGTGCTGTAACAGAAGTGTTACCAATTGAAACATATTTCTCTCAATTTGATGGTCAACAACAATATGACTTGGAAATTAATGTATATAACAATTTAGATTTGGATGAAGATTTCGTTATGTTTAATGTGGTGAAAAATTCTCCAATGGAAACATATCTTATTCATGATGTGTCAACTCCTATTGATGCGGATTTAGCACAAGCGTTACGTGATTATGTAACTGAACGTGATAAACCTAAACAAGAAACTGATGATGCATCAGGTGATGAAACTACAACGGAATAGGAGGCAAAGGGTGGTTTTCACCCTTTTTTGTTCGTATGAAAAAGAATGATAAAGTTATAGCTAAGTGTATTGATTATACCTATGATGGTATGGGTATTGTAAAAGTTGATGGTTTTTGTATATTTGTTAAAAATTTATTGCTAGATGAAGAAGCAGAAATTGTTGTGACAAAATTACAAAAGGATTATGGATATGGTAAAGTATTAAAATTATTAAAAATAAGTAATGAACGTGTTACTCCTAAATGTTCTTTGTTTCCACAATGTGGTGGTTGTCAATTACAACATTTTAGTGCAAAACATCAAGCAGAGTTTAAACGTAAGATGGTACAACAAGCAATTTCTCATATTGGGAAATTAGATATTGAGGTAAATGATGTTTTATCTATGGATGATCCATGGAAATATCGTAATAAGATGCAAGTACCTGTACAGGTTGGTAATGATGGTAAGAGTGTAATCGGTTTTTATCGTACACATTCACATGTGATTTTACCGTTAACGTATTGTGAAATTCAAAGTGATGTGGCGAATCGTATTGTAAAAAGTATTCAAGTGTTAATGGATGGATATGATAATGCGTCTTATTTCCGTCATTTGTTATTGAAGACGCAAGAAAAGACCAATGAAATTATGGTTGTTTTTGTAACAAATCAAAAAGATGTACCACATTTAGATGAAATGGCTGAAAAATTGCATGAAGA
>JAFZDT010000139.1 GCA_017561055.1 Erysipelotrichaceae bacterium | reverse complement strand
GCCATGTTAGTTGCGATTGTTACCGCACCCTTGCGACCTGCTTTTTCAATAATATGTGCTTCACGTTCATGGTTTTTCGCATTTAACACTTCATGCTTGATGCGACGTTGTGTAAATACTTTAGATAAGAATTCAGATGTTTCTACAGAAATTGTACCTACTAATACAGGGCGACCTGTTCTTTGACATTCTTCAACTTCCGCAATTAATGCATTGAATTTTGCTTTCTTTGTACCATAAACTGCATCCGGCATATCTTGACGAGCTACAGGACGGTTTGTAGGAATTTCAATAACACGCATGTTATAGATTGAAGTAAATTCTTCTTCCTCAGTCTTAGCAGTACCTGTCATACCACTTAATTTCTTATATAAACGGAAGAAATTTTGATATGTAATAGTCGCTAAAGTAGTAGTTTCTTGTTTGATACGCACATTTTCTTTAGCTTCTAAAGCTTGATGCAATCCATCAGAGAATACACGACCCTCCATTAAACGACCTGTATTTTGGTCAATAATGACAACAGTATCATTCTTAACCATATATTCAACATCCTTAGCCATTGTGTAATTAGCTTTCAACGCTTGGTTAATATGATGCACCAATTGTGTATGCTCTACATCAAATAGGTTTGTGATATTAAATGCTTTTTCCGCTTTCGCAACACCACGTTCTGTTAAAACAACAGTCTTGCTCTTAATATCAATTTCATAATCGCCATCCTTTTCTTCAGGATGCATAGCATAATAATCTTCTTCTTTTTCGTCTGCTGGTTTAAATTCTTTACAACTTTTCGCAAAACGGTCTGCCGCTTTATATAAGTTTGCAGTTTGCTTTTCACCACCAGAAATAATTAATGGAGTTCTAGATTCATCAATTAAAATAGAATCGACTTCATCGACTAATGCATAATTTAAACTACGTTGTACACGATCATTCACATTAGTTACCATATTATCACGAAGATAATCGAAACCTAATTCAGAGTTTGTTGTATACATAATGTCACATGCATAAGCAGCACGTTTTTCTCTAGGAGTTAATTTACGTAAGTTTAAACCTACAGTTAACCCTAAGAAACGGTGAATTTGTCCCATCCAATTGGCATCACGTTCTGCCAAATATTCATTGACAGTTACAACGTGTACACCTTCACCAGTTAAGGCATTTAAGTATACAGGTAAAATAGAAGTTAATGTTTTCCCTTCCCCTGTTTTCATTTCTGCAATATCACCTTGGTGTAAAGCAACACCACCAAGTAATTGTACAAAATATGGATATTCACCAATTACACGTTTCGCAGCTTCACGAACTGTCGCAAACGCTTCTGGTAATAAATCATCTAAAGTTTCACCTTTCGCAAGACGATCTTTAAATTCTGTTGTTTTCCCTTTTAATTCTTCATCTGACAAATTGGTCATTTGTTCAGCATACTTTTCTACAGGACGAGCCTTTTTAATAACTTCATCCAATCTTTTTTTATCAACATTAAATAATTTATCGATAAAACTTGCCACAATATCATCCTTTCCTTGCAACACGCGGTATATTATAACACACATTTATGAACAACGTGTGAAGATTATCATTTCACATAAAATTTTACATATTCTTAAAAAAAGGGTTGATTCCTCAACCCTTTTCGTTACGTCCCAATTATAGTTTAACTACATTATGAGCTTGAGGCCCACGATCTGTTTCTACGATTTCGAACTCAACTTCTGCACCTTCATCAATAGTTTTGAAACCTTCCATAACTAATTGAGAATAGTGGAAGAATACATCTTTACCATCAGCTAATGTGATAAATCCGAATCCTTTTTCCTTGTTAAACTTTTTTACTTTTCCTTGCATACCGAATAAAACCCTTATACCTTTCTTTTTGACGATCTTATCGTACCTTTTCATTATAAATCCAATTAATTATTATTGCAATTTATATTTTCTCAACATTGTGCGCCTGAAAACCCTTATCAACCTTCACCTCATCAAAGCGAACAAGTTGACCTTCTTCAAGCGTTTTAAACCCATTCTCATGGATTTGTGAGTAATGTACAAACACATCCTTACCATCTTCTTTATTGATGAAACCAAACCCCTTTTCTGCATTAAACCACTTAACTTTACCTTGCACGTTATTACCTCCTTCCTTATACAACTTGAGTATAAATCCACCAAAGCCAAACTACAAACTTTTTCCATCGCCTTATTTCGACATATTTCGCATGGCAACAACACACAAAAGCCTTAACAGGATAAGGATGATTTTGCACTAGATGATACATAGCTAACAATGTACTTCCAGTTGTACATATATCATCCACCAACAACAAAGGAGTGTTTGGTAATGTTCCTACTAAATGAATATGGTTTTCGATTTCTTTTCTTTCTATCTGTGATTTATGTTTTTGCTCTACTTCATCTTTCACAAAAGGAGTGATAATATTCATCCCTAAAACACTAAACATCTTTTCCACATGCGAAAACCCTCGTTTAGACAATGCGCTATTACTACTTGGAGCTATCACCAATGTATACCCACGATATTTTTTACGAATATACGTTATAAAGGGATATAAAAACAATGGAAATAATGCCTCATCCATCAATTCTTTATATTGCACAAGCATATCTTTCATGATACCATCGTAAACATATATACTTTCACATGATAAAGTTTCCAAAATAAACGTACAACCAACAATACCCATCTTTTCTCTACACACATCACAAATGACATCTTTAGTAATAAACATCTGTAAAAGACCTTGATCAAATTTCAAATCTTTTCCACACCAAAGGCAATATCGTTGTTTAAACGAATGTAATCCATACAATTTTCTATTTTTTGACATTTCTTCTTTGTAATAAACACTCCTTCTCCTGATGGATCTTTCACTCCACGAGCTACTCTACCCATAATTTGAATCAACGAAGATTCAGTAAATACTCGATGTTCACACTCCATTACCACTACATCAATTCCTTCAAAAGTAATTCCTCTTTCTAAAATCGTTGTACATAACAACACTTGTATTTGTTTATCCTCAAATCTTTGTAATATTTCTTCTTTATTATTCGTTTTTGATGTTATAGCATCTACCTCAAACCATTTCTTTAATAACCATTTCCACAACATTACTTTACGTATCGTAGGCAAAAACACAAAACACTGACGCTTTTTCTGTACACATCGATAAATCCAATTTACTAGATAGATATAACCAATAACACTTGGTAAATATATACATATAGGCATAGCTAATGGTCGTTTACTTGGACGAATACATAACTTAACTTCATACAATTTTTGTAGTTTGACTTGTTGTAGTAAATTCTCATCTGGTGTAGCACTCAAATATACCACTTCACCTCTACAACTATTTAAAGCAATTGCTTGTAAGATATCATTTCCAACATAAGGATAAGCATCAGGCTCATCAATAATTAATAAATCAAAACTTTGCGTATATCGATACAATTGATGTGTTGTACATACAATTAAATCTCCATCCACTATTTGTGTATATCCTTCACATACAGGAATTACTTTTAAATTTGAAAAATCTCTTTGTAATCGTTTCGCTACTTGTAAAACTACTTGTCTACGACTAATCGCAAAGGCAACCCGTTTTCTTTGCTTTAAATACATAGACATAGCCGCATACACCAATTCCGTTTTTCCAGCCCCACAAATAGCCGATACTAATACACTTTTCCTTTCTAATAACAAACTTACTATCTGTTTACTTACATCTAACTGTTCTTTAGTTAAGGAAAAGCCTAATTTGTACTCACTATCCACATATGGTAACTCAACCAATTGTGTATTCAAGATTTCTTCAACAAGCACTCTACGAAACGAGACACATTTTCTACAATACCACCCCTTACTACCATGATAAAACATATGAACATCTTCATTATTACATCTTGGACATTTATACCTCACACTTATAAATACGCCAAATTTTATAAAAATTCCTACCAATTTTAGAAAATATTTTTTATACTTTTGATAAGAGGTGATTTACATGATTTATATTTACAATGCTGGACCATTATTTACAGAAGCAGATATTAAACAAAGAAAATATGAAGGAGCCAAATTTGTAGAAATACTAGAAAGAAATAATAAAGAATATTTTCTAGCCAATCCAATTGATTTACCATTTGATAACACAAAAATCTTAACATCAAAAGAAATCTTTCTAGGCGATTATGAACACGTAAATAAAGCAAATGTCTTTTTCTTTGAATTAGCTAGCGGCGATGCAGGTACATATGTAGAACTTGGAAATGCCATTGAAAAATATATGAACGGTAAAGATTTAAAAATATATCCAATCTTTACAGACCTTCGTCTACAACGTAATGGTGCTAGCGGTGTAGAATGTCCAATCGGTTTTAACTCTTATTTAGTTGGATGCTTAACCGCCAATAACATTACAATTTATCGTAGTTTTGAAGAAGCATTTGATACTTTTACAAAAGATTTTAATTTACAATAACGTTCCTTCTGGAACGTTTTTTCATAAAAAAAGGATCTTAGATAACTAAGATCCTAATTTGGTAAAGCTCCTTGTTCAATGATTTCCCCATTTTCAACTTGTTTCATTACTTCTTTAACAAACGTAATTTGATTTTTCTTTGGATAAGAAACATAGTACTTATTAGTCATACCCATAGCAGGACAATAATCCATACCACCAGTACCACCCAAAGAATACATTATAACATTCCACATCGCCATATCATCTAACTGCATTTGTGCCAATGCGTAAATTTCATCCATACTAATATTTGTTTTAAATGTACCACTAATTGCATTTAAAATATCATCAATCTTTGTAATCATTGCTGGCTGTGTTAATTGTTCAATTAAAGCATCTAAGACAATTGCTTGATGTTCCCCACGACCAACATCTCCATTTTTAAGAGATTTACGTTCACGAACATAGGCTAAAGCTTGAACACCAGATAAATGAAGATCACCTTGTTCAAAAGTACCTTTATAACTAGAAATACTCTTTGCTGTAAATGTATATGGATTATACACATCTAAACCACCAATCGCATCGATAATTTTAACTATTGAACTAAAGTTCAATACAACATAATAGTTAATATCAATACCAAAATAATTTTCAATAGTCGCTTGTGTACAGTTAACACCATTTCCATAAATACCTGTATGAGTTAACTTATCTTTCTGATCATAATAACAAGCATTTGGTAAATAAGAGTCACGAGGAATACTAGTGAAAGAAACTTGTTTTGTTGTTGGGTTGATTGTAGCAATAATGTTTACATCTTTTCTACCCCAAACATTTACATCTCCACCCCATTTATCTGTACCTAAAATTAAGATATTAAAAGGTTTAGTTGTTACATCGACTTTAGTAGCCTCAGAAGGTATAATTTGCAATTTTTTATAAACAGTATAAACGACATCTACTTTTTCTAAAAAATCATCATAACCTGTGATATCTTCAATCATTGGAACATAAGATGAGTTCATAACTAATACATCACCATTTCCAGCATATAATTCATCAACAGCAACGAAAATATCCGCAGTAGGCATTTCAGTTAAACCATAGTTTTCTAACTCTCTATTCGCAACTAACATTGCATATTCTTGATTTTCAATATCAATTGTTTCTTGTACTAAGAAAGAGCCATCTTTATAATCTTCTAAAGTTTCTCCAGAAATTCCAATCTTAACTGTTCCGTCTTCATTCAAAGGTTTATATTCATCTTTTAATACATAGAAATTAATTTCTGCTTCACCTTCAGTCGGAATATCAGTAAACGCTTTTTCAATTTGTGCACGAACATGTGGCAAATACCAACTTGCCAATCCTAAACAAATACATAATAAAATATTTAAAATCATAGATAAGATTCGAGTAAGATTTGGCAATTTAGGGAAGAAACAAATTAGCCCCATTACCGCAGTTACACCAATCAAACCATATAATAACCATTGTCCCCATTCTGCTGGAAACATATCAAATGTTTTAAATACTTGATAGAAATAAACTGCTAAACCTACTAATACAAGAAATACAATTCTTGATATATATTTCGCAAAGAAATTTGCGACTTTATTTTCCTTTTTCATTTTCTCACTCCATTTCAATCATTAGAATACTACCACAAATTATTGCATTAAAAAAGACCTCAATTAAGAAGTCTTTCTATTCAGGCAAGTTTCCTTGATTTAAAATTTCTCCATTCATAATTTGCTTGATAATTTCTTTCACATATGCAACTTGTGTATCTTTTAAATATACTACGCTATACGTATTCGCAGCATCTAATGAAGCTACAACTTCCAATCCATCAGTTCCAGTTAAAGCATACATATTGATATTCCATAACGCCATATCATCTAATTGCATTTGTGCTAATGCATAAATTTCTTCCATAGAAATATTAGTAGCGAAAGTTCCATTCAATGATTCCAACAATTTATCAATTCGTGTAATCACAGAAGCTTCCGTTAACTTTTCAAGCAAAGCCTTAATAACAATTGTTTGATGTTCACCTCTAGCATAATCACCATTTTCTAAACTCTTGCGCTCACGCACATAAGCTAAAGCTTTGTTACCATCTAAATAAATGTTGCCTTTTTCAAATGTTCCTTTAAAAGTGGTTGTACTATCCGTTGTGAATGCATATGGATTATCAATATTAACACCACCTAAGGCATCCACAATTTTCACAAGAGAACTAAAATTAACTACAACATAATAGTTAATGTCAATACCCAAATAATTTTCAATAGTTTCCTCTGTACATTTAATCCCATACACACCTGCATGCGTTAATTTATCATAATTATTATACAAACACGCATTTGGTACATACGCATCTCTAGGAATGGAAATGAAAGAAATTTGCTTAGTAATAGGGTTGACACTTGCTATCATATTAACATCCGTTCTACCAGTTGTTAAAACAGTATCACCCCATTTATCGCTGCCAACAATCATGACATTAAACGGTTTTGTTGTAACATCCACCTTATCCGCCTCATTACTCAACTGCAATTTCTTATATACTGTATAAACCACTTCTACTCGATCTAAAAAATCTTCATATCCAGTAATTTCTTCAATCATTGGTATATAGGAAGCATTCATAATCATAACATCACCAGTTTGGGCATATAATGCATCTACAGCATCAAAAATACTTTCAGATGTTACTGTTTGAACACCATTACTATACAATTCACGGTTCGCAACTAACATTGCATATTCTTGATTTTCCAAATCTGTACTTTTTTGAAGAATAAATTTCTTATCCTTATAATCTTCTAAATGAACGGGTGTTGTTACACCGGTAGGCTCTGATTTATATTCGTTCTTAAGAACATAGAAATTGATTTCCGCCTCACCAATCAACGGAACTTCCGCAAATGCCTTTTCTATTTTTGAACGAATGTGTGGCAAATACCAACTCGCATATCCTAAACCACCACTAAATAGTATCGCAAATACCATTGTAACTATTTTTACTGTTTTAGGTACTTTTGGTAAAAAGCACAATAATGCCAATAGTAAAGTTATCGCTAAAACACCACATAACACATATACATTCCAAATCAATGGAAACATATCAAATGTACGGAAAATAAAATAGAAATAAAAACCTATTCCAAGAAATAGAATTACACTAAATTTTGATACATAATTAGCCAAAAATTTAGATACTGTCATTTTTTCTTCAGTATACATATTAAACCCTCCTTACACATGAAATTATATTTTTATTATATCCTAATTTTTCTTCTCTTTCACTAACAGAAAAAGGTATAATACCTATAGGTGATTATATGCGTATAAAAATGGAAGTTGAAAATACAATTGAAATAGAACGATCTCGTTTTATTTGTTATATGGAAAGAGTTTTTAGTGAACAAGAAGCGAAAGACTATCTTCAAATTATTAAAAAACTACACCCTAATGCTACACATCATTGTTATGCATACATCATTGGAGATAGTATTCAACGATCCAATGACAATGGAGAACCTGCTGGCACTGCTGGTATTCCTATCTTAGAAACACTTAAGAAAATAGGTGTAGAAGATTGTATTGCTGTTGTTGTTCGTTATTTTGGAGGCATCAAATTAGGTGCTGGTGGTTTAATTCGTGCATATTCTAAAGCAGTTAGTGAAGCTACTAAAGTCGCAACATTCACTAATATTGAAACTCGTCATAAATATAAAATTTCATTTGGTTATGATTTAATTGGAAAAATGGAATTTCATCTAAAAGATGATGTTGATATTATTGATAAGGAATATGATGAAAAAGTAACATTCACATACTTATGTAAAGAACCTATTGATACACGCATTCAAGAATTAACCAATGGTCAATTTACACCAGAATATATTGAAACACTAGAAGTCGAAGTAACATTAAAAGAAGCGTAAATAATTACGCTTCTTTATTCATTATGTCTTCAACAACATTTTTTATATCTTGTTCTAATATTGGGTCATTTTGTCCCGTTCGCCACAATTCACTATAGGAAACAAAAGGAATTGCATCCGCATATTGTTTTGCGGCCTTTCTTTGCGCTTTAATATCTCCATCAAAACGAATTTCTAATAATGTTTTATTCATCATAAATTGCACATATAAACATTTTTTAAGTAAAAAACATCTAGCAACTGAATCATAAATCACACTACCACGATCTTCTAATTCACCTAATTTGTTTCTAACATTCGCAAACATTCTTTGGCTTTCATTCACACACATCATCTTCATTGTATCAATATCTTTTAAATATTTACGATCAAACATTCTTTGAATCGCTCCCGTGCTTTTTTCACCTTTGAAAATAGCTTCAATACTATTTTGAACTTCTAGAATATTTGTTTCATCAACATATAATGCGACCATATTGTTTCTACAAGTATCAAAGAAGCCATCTGGTTCTGTCAAACAATAATATAAACCTTTCGCATATACATATCCAAGTTCTACATTAGGAACTAGAATGAATGCGACTTTTTTATCATCTTGTATGTCATATAAAACATAGGGGCACATTAATGCAGGTTGTGGAATTTTAAACGAATCCTTATATCGAATGAGTTGATTAGTTATGTTCTGCGTGATAGGGAATTTTAGATTGGTACAAATTCGCATGCTTGTAGTCGTTGAAGTTAGCTGTTGTAGTAGTTTGGTTATGACCGAGTCTTTAGAAGAAGATAGATAGTCTTCTAATGTACCATCGAAATCATATAGTAGGGAATGCTCCTGATTTTTAGTTACTAAAAATGCAGAGAACAATTGATTGATAGCCATAGCTATTCCTCCTCTACATATAAAAATAATTGTATGCCTTTCTATCTATATCATAATTATACCGAAATTATCAAAATTAACAATCTTTCAATATTATTTCTTTTTATTTTGAACAACAAAAACAACAAAAACCCTTTTATAATCGATAGTTTTGCAAATTAATGACAACTTTTACCAACAAAACTGACACTTGATTTCCTACTTAAGCATTATATAATACGAGTATAGAATTGAGGGATTCATATGCATAAACAAAACCATATCATAGCTCCAATACATCTACATAATTTTTTATATGAATCATTATTAGAGACCCAAGAATCACCTATTTTATTAGGCACAAATATGCATGCATTTGATCAATTAATGAGTCAAGATATTGATGATAACACGACAATTGAATTCTGTCGCGTATACAAATATTTACAAACTTTACAATTATCTCATCTACAAACAATGATTACCTATCCAGCTTTTGTAGAAAATTTATTCAAGATGTATGTTGAATTTGTTAAATATGAAATTGATATGAATACATTGCCAGAAGATACGATTATTGAAAAAGAAATCAAAATCATTTATCAAGCAATGGATACTTTAAATCTATCTATTCATCAAAAAATGCATACATTAAAACATTCTACATTTACAAATTATCAAGCAGTTATCGATTATGCTAATGTATTTGAAAAATCATATTTTCAAAAATGGAATATTTCTAAAATTCCATTACAATGGGTTGATAAACCAAATGTTAGTTTATATAAAGCACAAAATACTCGCCAAGAAGTTGAAGGCGTTTTTCAATACATTTTAGAAAAACAATTACCTATTCATGATCTTCAATTAGTCGTATTAAATCCTAAGTATTATTATCATATTCATCAAATTGCAAAACGATATAATATTCCAGTATCTGGTAAGCATTTTACTATGCCTTCTTTATACATTCAAAAATTAGTATCTGCGATTGCATTTATTCAAAATCCAAACATAGAACAACTTTTAGCAATGTGTAATCATACATTTTTTAATATAGATACTACTGCATTTGTGAATTATATAAAACAACAACCTTGTCATCCACAAGACTGTTTATCTAGTTTCACTAAAATACAAGCTATGGAGAATCCATATTTTAGAATTCAAAAATTACAAGAGCTAGAACACGAAGCTGAACAAGTTCGTTTACAAATTTTACCAATACTTGAAATATTATTAAGCGATCAATCCTACAAAGATAAAATTGTAGCTATTTTTGACTATCTTTTAGTTGATGATATTTTAAATGATGAACAAGAAGAAAAGGTATATTATCAAGCTAAGGCTTTATTAGAAGACTTGTTAAAGGAAGAAGCTCCACTCGAACTTATTACATATGAATTACAGAAATTAGTGAAGCATTATCCTGAAAATAATGTTGAAGCAATTCATGTTGCTACACTGGATACATTATTACCTAATTATCCAATTACTTTTGTATTAGGTGGTTCACAAAACCATTTCCCTACTATTAAAGAATATACAGGTATTATTGATGAACATTATTTAGCGAAACTATCAAAATTTCCATCAAAAGCATCTAGAGCTTCTCATTATTATCAATTAGCTGAGAAATTATATCATGTATCAAATGATATCTTTTTCTCATTTAGTTGTAGTGATTTACAAGGTAAATCATATGAATTATCAGTTGAAATTGAAAAACGTTTTGGTAAAGATGCTCAAGAATGGCCATTATTACAAGTAGACTACCAACATATCACAACACATACACTTTCTGAAGCCTTAGCTAAAGATTTATTCTTAAATCACAATAAACAATTAGTGGGTTCTGTATCTTCTTTAGAAAGATATCAAAACTGTAACTATGCATATTTTATTGAAAGAGGATTAAAAGTCAAAGAATTAGAAGCTTTGGATATGGACCATCGTATTATGGGTACCTTACAACACGAAATTGTTGAACACTTTGTTGCTCAAAATCGTTTAGTATCTAAAGAAGAACTAGATGCTTTCTTACATCCAATTTTTGAAGGTTTATTACCATTATTCCCTCAAAAAGAGGATTATTTACTTACTTTAAAAAAGCAAACATTAGAACGTTTTACACAACGTCTTCAAGATATTTACGATTCCATTCAAGGTGGTGTTATGCAACCAACTCACTTTGAATATCCAATACAATCTACAATTGATGTAAAGCCTTATTCAGTTTTATTGAATGGTGTTGTTGATAGAATTGATACCAGTAAAGATTATTTACGCATTGTAGATTATAAGAGTTCTAAAAAAGAATTATCAGATGGTCAATTTGAAGAAGGTGTACAATTGCAATTATTAACCTATTTAATGATTGCTTCTGAATTATTAGAGAAACGTCCATATGGCGCATATTATCAATCTGTAAAAATCGAAAACACAGATGTAACTATTTATGGTCCTAAAGATAAGAAAACTAAAGAATGTTTACCTTTAACACCAGAAATATTACAACAAGAATATATTAAGAATAATGCTGCCAAAGGTTGGAGAATGGAAACTATTGATGATGATGCATTTAATCAATCTATGTATTTTAAATATAAAGACAAAGATTTCAATGAATTGAAAAAGATATTATTAGAAAAGTATCAAGAAATTGTAACCAATATTACAAGTGGAAGAATTGCGCCTAATCCTACAGAAAACACTTGTGGATATTGTCCATATTATGGAATTTGTCGTTATCATGGGGAAACACGTAAAATATCTAAGAGAGGAAAGGTGAAAGCAGATGCCACAGTGGAGTAAACAACAATTAGATGCTATTGAAACTGTTGATAAGAATATTACTGTATCTGCTTCTGCTGGTGCAGGTAAAACAACTGTTTTAGTCAATCGCATTTTAAAACGAATTCAACAAGATCATTTACAAGTAAATCAAATATTAGCCATGACGTTTACTTCCGCTGCCGCAATGGAAATGAAAAAGCGTTTAATGAATGAATTACAAAAACGTATGGACGCAAGTAATGATATCGATGCAAAAAAGACTTTACAAGAACAATTAGACATCTTACCAACAGCAGATATTTGTACCATTGATGCTTTTTGTTTGAAGATTCTTAAGAACTATTCTTATGTATTGGAACAAGACCCAGCACGTTTTCAAAATATATTTGATGAAAATGCTTTATTTCATTTTAGAAAACAAGCACTAGATTTAGCTTTCACTAAACAATATCAATTACAAGATCCTGCTTTTATTCAATTACTAGAAACACTATCAAGTGTCAATGATCAACACGCTTCACTAAAAGCTTTTGTTGAACAATTAGCTAAAGAAGCAAGCAAACAAGAACAACCATTGATTTGGTTAGATTCTTTAACAAAGTATTATCAATCGTTTGATCAAATTGCAGAATTACCAAAAAATATTCAAAATTATTTTTACTCTTTCTATATTGAAGATATTTCATATCTAGAAAACTTAGCAAATGACTTTTTATCATTTGTAAAACACATTAAAGAAGATGTAGATTTATTTGAACAATACATTCAATCTTTACATCTATATTTACAACAAATGCTTGAGGCATTACATGCTAAAGAATATTTTAGATTTAGAGAAACAGTTGAGAATGCTAATACCGTTCTTAAATGTCCAGATTGTCGTAAAGTAACTGGTAAACCAATGAAAGATTTACCTGAATACAAAGAATATCGTGATCAAATTCATAAATTCTTAGATACTTTATGTATGGAAGAATTAGAAAGTGAAAAATCCATTGTTTCATCTATTTCTAATCAAAAAGAAATGGCAACCATACTTATCACTTTAACAAAAGATTATTTATTAGCATTTAATCAATTAAAGATGGATGCGAATGGTATTGATTTTGAAGATATGGAAAGATATGCAATGGAAATCCTTCATAAGAATAATGGAGAAATTGCCAATATCTTAAGAAATCAATATGTAGACATTATGGTGGATGAATATCAAGACTCAAATGATTTACAAGAAAATATTATTCAAGCCATTTGTAGAGAAAACAACGTGTTTAGAGTTGGTGATGTGAAGCAATCCATTTATAGTTTCCGTAATGCAAAGCCATCTTTAATGCGTGGTATTATTCAGAATAAAGGAATTCATGATAAAGTCATTTATTTATCAAATAATTATCGCTCTAAATTTCATATCGTAGATTTTAATAATGCTATCTTTGATGGTTTAATGAACATTCCAACTTTCCAAGACACGTATTCTGAAATGGATGCAGTTAGTATTGGAACGGATGCTCAAAAGGAACATGATCATTCTATTGAATTAGATATTTTATGTAAAAAAAGCATTCATGAAGATGATGATTCTTATGGAGAAAATGAGTTAAAAGCTGAATATATTGCACATAGAATCATTGAAATGCAAAAACATTCTGAATTTACCGATTGGAAAGACTATGTGGTATTAACTAGAACACATGCTCCAAAAACCTTCTTAAAGAAAGCTTTTGATAAGTACCACATACCTTACCATATAACAACAACATCAGGATATTTTGATGATGAAGCCGTTCTTGCTGTTTTAGCATGGTTAAAATACTTACAAAATCCTAATGATGAAATTTCATTATTATCAATATTAACTAGTGTATATTATCAAATGAATGATGCTACTTTAGCAGAAATCAAACTACACAAAAAATCATTAACCTATTATCAATATTTACAACAAATGAATCATCCATTCGTTAAAGATTATGAAGTATTAAAAAACAATTTATCCACATGCTCTGTTGTTGATGTTGTTAATACACTTTTCTGTTTAAACAATTTCTATAGTCAATTAACATCTGAAACTCAAAAGAATAACTTAGACTCTTTATTTGAACTAGCTGTTAATTGTTTAGAAAAACAAGAATCCTTAAATGATTTTATTCACTTAATTACAATTAGTGAACAAAAGGATATGGGAGATGCAGTAGCTATTTCAGACAGTGCAAATGTTGTAAAAGTTATCACTGTACATGGTTCAAAAGGATTAGAATTCCCTGTGGTTTTCTATTGGTCAAGTGATATTAAACGTAGAAGAGTACAAACGATTTTTACAGATGATGAAATTGGTTTTGCTTTTGATGATATTCAATTACCACAACGTTTTAGAAAGAAAACACTATTACGCAAAATCATTGAACGAAAACATTTATTATCTTCACTAGAAGAAGAATTACGTATTCTATATGTCGCATTAACACGTCCAAAGAAAAAATTAATTATGGTAGATGTTGTGAATGAACCTAAAATGATTCCATCTAAATTATCATATCAAGTATTGGTAAACCATCCACAAATTTCAACTCTGGTATTAACGGCTTTAAAAAAGAATCCTAGAGACTATGTAAAAGTGGAACATATTTCTCATATGTGGAAAACACAAGCTATTCGTTATAAAGAACAACAAGCAAAAGTAGTTTTACCAACATTTACACAAGAAGTACAATCCATTGAAACAATTCGTCCTTCTATGTTAGAAGAACGTGAAAGAAAAGGTTTATCTTTAACCAGTATTTCCGCAACAACTCGTGGTACTTTACTACATAAAGCAATGGAATTACTAGATTTTAATCATGTGGATATAACTAACTTACCATTTACGTTATCAACATATGATCAAAATAAAATTAAAAAATTCTTTGAACATTCAATGTACAAAGAAATCAAAGAAATGGAAATTCACAAAGAATATCCATTCTACTATAAAGGTCAACAAATCATTAAAGGTATAATGGACTGTGTCTGTATTTCAGATGATGAAATCATTATCATTGATTTTAAATCAGATCGTAATATAACAAAAGAAGAATTAATCAATCGTTATATGCAACAAATTTCTATTTATAAACAAGTAATGATGGTTGCTTATCCTACACATAGTATTACTTGTTATATCTATAGTTTTGAATTAAATGATTGGATTGAACTTTAAAAAAGAAAGAACCATCTATTGTAGATGGTTCTTCATTTTTTATTCTTGGTTAAATAAATCGTATACGATACTTACTGGTTCATTATTAGTAATTGCTTCAATAACTTTTGCTAACATGAATCCTACAGATAATACAACAACTTTATTTGCTGTATTGTCATTTGCTTTATCTCCTAGAGGAATTGAGTTAGTAATAACGAATTCTTTAACTGGAGAATCATTAATACGTCCAATAGCATTGTTAGATAATACACCATGTGTACATGCACAGTATACTTCTTTAGCACCTTTTTCTGCTAACATTCTAACGCCACCCATTAAAGATCCGCCTGTATCTACGATATCATCAATAACGATTGCTGTTTTTCCTTCAACATCCCCAATTAAGTTCATAGCTTCAGCAACATTTGGTGCAGTTCTACGTTTATCAACGATCGCAACTGGTGCACCACCTAAACAGTCAGCTAATTTACGAGCACGTACTGCTCCGCCATGGTCTGGTGATACAACTACGATATCTTTTAAATTTTTATGTCTGAAATATTGACCAATTAAAGATACTGCTGATAAGTCATCAATTGGAACATTGAAGAACCCTTGAATTTGAGTCGCATGTAAATCAATTGTTACTACGCGATCAGCACCTGCTGTTTGTAATAAATCCGCAACTAATTTAGCTGTAATTGGTTGTCTAGCTCTAGCTTTTCTATCTTGACGAGCATATCCATAATATGGAGTAACAACTGTAATTTCACCAGCACTTGCACGTTTACAAGCATCTAAACAAACTAAGATTTCCATTAAGTTTTCAGAAACTGGACCACATGTAGATTGAACAATAAATACATGTTTACCACGAACTGTTTCACCTGGTTCAATTAAAATTTCTCCATCAGCGAAATGACGAACAGAAATATCCCCCATTGGAATCCCTAAATAATCGACGATTTCTTTTGCTAAATCTTTACTTGATGATAATGCAAATACAATAATATCTTTAACCATATAATCCTCCCTATTTATTTTTATATTTATCGCCAAAACCTTTTTTCACTTCTTGTCTAGGTCTAGCGATTGCCATGTCACCATCTTCTACATCATGATTGATTGTAGAACCTGCGGCCAACAAGGCATTTTTCCCAATTTTTACTGGAGCTATAATATTAACGTTACTGCCGATGAATGCTCCATCTCCAATTTCTGTACGGAATTTATTTTTTCCGTCGTAATTTACAGTAACCACTCCACAACCGAAGTTAACTTTTTCTCCAACTGTAGAATCACCAATATAAGTTAAATGTGCACATTTGGTATTATATCCCAATTTAGAATTTTTTAATTCAACAAAATTACCAATTCTTACTTTATCAGCAATTTCGCAACCATTTCTTAAATGAGAATTAGGACCAATTGTCACATCATTTCCCACTTTCGTATCCGTTAATCGAGAACTATCAATCGTGCATCCATCTCCAATAACAACATTTTTCAAATAGGTTCCTGGTAAAATTGTACAATTTTTACCAATCGTAACATGACCTTCTATATAAACATTTGGATAAATCACACTATCTTCACCAATAACTGTATCCGTAGATAAATACGTGTGTTCACTATCAATTAAAGTAACTCCTTGATTCATAATTTGACGATTTACATGTCTTTTTAACCAACGAGTTGCCTCTTCTAACATTACACGATCATTAACACCAATCATTTCATCTGGATCAGATGCGACCATAGCATTAACAGTATGACCATGTTTCTTAAAAATTTCTACTAAATCTGTAATATAGTATTCTTTTTGTGCATTATCATTTGTTAATTCTGGCAAATATTTCCACAATAACTCATTATCCACACAATAAATACCAACATTAATTTCTTTAACTTGTAACTCTTCTTCGTTACAATCTTTAAATTCAACAATCTTTTCTACATTATCATGTTCATCACGAATGATACGTCCATATTTTAATGCATCATCTAAAACTGTTGTTAATAAAGTAAATTGTGCATCTTGCGCTTTTTCAAATAATTTCTCAATAGTTTCAGGTTGAACAAGAGGGCAGTCACCACTAAAGATAATTGTTTTTCCTGTTTCACCTTTTAAACATTCCGCTTGCATAACTGCATGCCCTGTTCCTAATTGAGGCATTTGCATTGCATATTCTACTTTATCTTTCAAATAATTTTGAATTTGTTCTGCACCATGTCCAACAACAACTACAATATGATCAACACCCGCTTTTTTAAGGTTATCATATACATGTTCAATCATTGGTTTATCAAACACTTGATGCATTGTTTTTGTTTTTTCTGATTTCATTCGCGTACCTTTACCGGCCGCCATAACTATAGCTGATTTCATATTTTCAACTCCCACCAATATTGTATATAAAAGTTACCTATAAATAAAGTCAATTTATAGTTTTATTTGTGTTTTTACTACAAAATCATAGCTATTACAATATTTAACATATGCTTTTTCTACAAATTCTTTATCTTTACTTAATGCAAAAACTGTAGATCCACTACCTGACATTAATACATATGGGAATCCATATTGAATTAATTCATTTTTAATATCTTCAATCTTAGGCAAAATTACAAAAGCACTAGACTCTAATGTGTTTTGCATATGCTTATGAATTTCGTTAGCATCTTCATTCACTAATGCATCTTTCAATGCATGGCAATCTGGATGAATAGCTGTTTCTAAATTAAGAGATTCAAAACACAATTTTGTACTAACACCTTCTTTAGGTTTTACTAATAATACATAGTAATTCTTTGGCATTGTGAATGTTTCAATCTTTTCTCCAATACCTTTTACAATTGCAGGTGTATTGTATACACAGAATGGTACATCTGCACCAATTTCTTTACCAATACGAGCCAAAGTCTCAATATCTAAATCTAAATCTAATAATGCATTTATGCATCGTAGCATAGCAGCACCATCACTACTACCACCAGCTAAACCAGCTTGCATAGGTATTTTTTTATCCACATTAATTTTGAAATTCTCTGTAAATCCATAATGCTTTCTCATTACTTCGATAGCTTTAATAATTGTATTCGAAGAATCTAATGGCATATCTACATTACTAGTTAATGTCGTCTCATCCGCAACTTCAACTTCTAAAGTATCATGTAAATCTAATGGTACCATAATCATTTCTAATTCATGATAACCATCTTCTCTACGACTTTTAACATTCAAACACAAATTTAATTTGGCATTCGCTCTTTCTAACATGACATCACCTCATATAATTCAATAAATGTATCCAATGTACATGTTTCCGCTCTACGAGCTGGATCAATGTTTGCTTTTTCTAAATATTCTCTTGCTTTATCTTTATCTTTTAAATAAACAGATAAATTATTTAGAATTGTTTTTCTTCTTTGTACAAAACATCCTTTAACTAATTCAAAGAATTCTTCTTGTTTTACAACTTGTTTACTATATGGTCGTAATCTAAATTGAATAACAGCACTATCTACATTAGGTTTCGGTACAAATACTTCTTTTGGCACTTTCATTACCATTTTTACATCCGCACGATATTGTGTAATTACACTTAAAGCATTGTAATCTTTAGTACCTACTTGTGCCGCAAAACGATCTGCCACTTCCTTTTGCATCATTACTGTAATACTTGTAATTGGTACATCACTTTCCAAGATGTGGAATAATAATGGTGTTGTAATGTAATATGGCAAATTCGCTGCAATCGAAATTTCATAGCCATCATTCATATATGGAGCTAATTCTTCTTTTAAATTTACTGTCAAAAAGTCTTGATGACGAATTTCTACATGAGGATATTCAGCTAAAGTATCCGCAAGCACTGGAATTAAATCATCATCAATTTCATATGCAATAACTTTATCTGCAACTAATGCTAATTGTTCAGTTAAAGCACCAATACCAGGACCAATTTCAATTAACAAACGCTTGTCTGCCATCGGAACTGATTGTGCAATTCTTGTAACAATTGATGGTTCCGTTAAAAAGTTTTGCCCAAATTTCTTTTTCGTATGTAATCCATGAGTTTCCATAATTTCTTTTGTTCTAGAAATTGTCGCAATTGCTTTGGCCATCTTTCATCATCCTCTCTAATTCTTCATACTTTGCATGTATCATATTTAATCGATTAAAGAAAGTTTTTGCATTAGCTTGTCCAATATGCAATTTCTCAGCTAATATTTCTCTTCTTTCTTTACTATCACTTCTACCACTTAAACCTAAGTCTAAGAACTCTTGCCAACTTAAACTATTTTCTTGTGGTTTTCCTTCACTTATATAATTGAATGCTTCTAGAATATCTTCTAAAGAAGCATGTTCAATTCCCACTTTACGTTTTGTTCTGGCTTGTTTTGCTTGCAAATACAAATGATGTGCACTAGGAACCAATTGTTGAATTCGATGACGAATTCGATTTCCTGGTGAATCAGGATCTGTAAAAATAATAATCTCTCTTGTTTTCGCAAGTTCAACAATTGTATCTAAAATCTCTTTACTCATTTGTAAACCATTGGTACAAAGCATATCCGCATCAATTACTTGTTTTAAACGATGAATATCATTTTTACCCTCTACTATAATTACTGCATCAATCTTCTTCATTATAGTTTACATCCCCTTTGTCCTAAATGATTTACAGTTTGTTTACCAAACTTAACAATTGTAGCTTTCGTTTTTTCTTTAGTTTTCCATTTTCCATATCCAATTTGCATATTTGACTCTAAGCCAATAAATAAATCAAAACGATTTCCTTGGATAACTCCACCACGATCTAATACAATCACTTGGAAAGGTTCGTTATTCTTAATACCAGCACCTTCCCAACGATGGTTAGTAACTTCCAATACTGTACAGAATGGAATTTTACGATCTGTAGCCACAATATAGTATCCTTCATAAGTAATTCCTTGTTTATAAGTACCATCCCATTGACGAACACCTTTATCTTTGTGATATCTTACACCATTGGCAAATACACCAATTCCATCAAATTCTCCGCTACAACCAACACAGTCTACACCATATCTTGAATAGAATGGATAAAAATACGAACCAATAGCTACTTCAGCCCCTTTTGAGAATTCAATATTTTGAGCCAATTGCGTTTGTTTATCAGAAACAGGAAGTTTCATTAATAAACGCCCAAACATATCATATTGAAGTTCATAGCTTTGGTAAGTAAAACCCATTTCCCCATCTGTCGCTTGTGAATACATAAATGTTGGACCTTTACCTTGATTCTTTTCATTATGTTCCACTTCAGGATATTCCAAGAAATTTCCTTCTTCTACTTGATACGTTTGATTCACAATATCATTAGTATAAAATTGATAACTACCATTGGTAGCAACAATCTCTGGATTATATTCCCTAAACAAACCGGTAAATAGTATAAATAAACAAAGTACTAATCGTGTTGCTTGTTTATAATGTAAAGAAGTAACATAATTCCAGCAAAAAGAACCCACTTCTTTCAATGTGAGTTTTTTCATTCTTTCTACTTTTTCTTTTACTTTCTTTACAATCCAATTCTTCATTACATATCCTTCACTTTAAATAAATTTTTATAGTTCTCAATCATTTGTCGTTGAACTGTTTCAACATCCAATTCTTTTAATTCAGCTAAATATTCACCAGTATAATGCACATAAGCTGTTTCATTTTGTTTTCCTCTATGTGGCACTGGTGTTAAATATGGACAATCTGTTTCTACAAACAAACGATTTAATGGTAATACTTTTACCACTTCTTTAGATTCTTTTGAATTCTTAAATGTTAATGGTCCAGCAAATGAGAAATATAATCCCAACTTTTCAAAACGTTTTGCCATTTCCACAGATCCACTATAACAATGTAACAAAGCTCCATATTCTGCTTTATGAGCAGCTAAAATATCATATGTATCTTGTGCCGCATCTCTACTATGAATTAAAATCGGTTTTTGAACTTTATTCGCTAATTCAATTTGACGAATAAAGCATTCTTTTTGTAATTCTACAAAACTCTTATCCCAATAATAATCTAAACCAATTTCACCAATCGCTATTACTCGTTCATCTTTAGCAACTTCTTCCAAGCGTTTCCAATCTTCTTCTGTAAATTTTGGTACATCACCAGGATAGAATCCTACCGCAATATCCAAAAATGGATATTGTGATTTCAATGCAAATGCTCTATCTAATTCATCAAAATTTAAACAAATAACCAAAGTTTTCTTAACATTCGCATCTAATGCTCGTTGCATATAAGCATCAAATTCTTCTTGATAACATTCATCCGTCATATGGGCATGACTATCAATCCAATAACTCATATTACTTACCTAAGCAGAATCTTGTAAAGATTTCATCCAACAAGCCTTCCTTGCTATAAGACCCTTCTATTTCTTTCAAGCAACGATAACAATCTTGTAAATCAATTGTCACTAAATCCACTTCCACATTAAATTGTAATGCTTCATATGCTCTAGCCATCGCCATTTTTGCTTGCATCATCAAACCAATTTGACGTTCATTAATTAAGATTGGTTCATCAATTAATGCATGTGCATCTTCATATCTACTATTAATTTCATCAATTAATGCTTGAATATCACCTTCTTGTGCACAAATTGTTAAACCATCATGAATATTTCCTAAATCACTCTTGTTATATACAACAATTCGATTACGATTCTTTGTCATTTCTAATAACTCTTTATCTTCATCATCCAATGGTTGACTACCATCAAATACTAAAATAACCAATTGTGCTTTCTCAATAACTGCTTTACTCTTTTCAACACCAATTTGTTCAACAACATCACTTGTATCACGAATACCTGCAGTATCCATTAAATGCAATGTAATATTCTTTAAACGAACATCACCTTCAACAATATCACGTGTTGTTCCTGCAATATTAGTAACAATCGCTTTATCTTCTTCTAATAAAGCATTCAACAAGCTACTTTTTCCTACATTTGGTTTACCAACAATCGCTGTTTGTAATCCTTCTTTAATAATAGAACCACTTTGTGATTTCTCTAAAATAGTATCAATTTCTTTTAACCACAATTCAACATCAGGTAAAATTGTTTCTTGCGTTAATACTTCCACATCATCATATTCCGGATAATCAATATTTACCTCAATATTGGAAATAATTTGTACCAAACGATCTAATAATGGTTCCATTAATTTATGTACACTACCCTTTAATGCAGATAAAGCAATCTTAACTTGATCATCATGTTTCGCATCTAATAAGTCTTGTACAGCTTCTGCTTGTGATAAATCAATACGTCCATTTAAGAAAGCACGTTTTGTGAATTCGCCAGGTTCCGCAAGTCTTGCTCCACATCCTAATACTAAAGATAAAATCTTTTTAGTAATAAAAGCTCCACCATGACAATTAATCTCAATAACATCTTCTTTTGTATATGTTCTAGGCGCTCTAAAAACACTCACTAAAACTTCATCCACCAATTCTCCATTAAGTGGATTTTTAATATATCCATAATGAATCGTATGACTTGGTACAGTATCTAACTTTTTAGTAAACAATTGATTGATGATTGTAAACACCTCATCACCACTCATACGAATAATAGAAACAGCTGATAAATCTTTTCCAGTACTTATAGCCGCAATAGTATCATTTAACATACAATCCCTACTTTCTCACTTTATATTTTACTTCATTTCCCAGGAAATAGAAACACTAAACACAAAATCCTATTTATGCAAAAGAAAAAGCCAGCATAGCTGACTTAAATGTTAAATAAAAATTTTACCTGTGGTCTAGATTTATTACGATGATCTTCATCAATATGCACAATCTCTCCACCCATTTTCTTATAAAACTCTTGAGCACCAAGATTATACTTATTACATGACACAATAAAGGTATGAATATCACTAGCCAAGAATTGTTCCTTAGCCATATTAAATAACTCTGTACCAATTCCTTGTCTTTGATAAGCATCATCTACATACATATATCCAATATCATATTTATAATCTTCAAAAGGACGACGAATGAATCCATAACTCATATATCCCTTTACTGTATTATCAATCCATACAATAAATAACTTTTGTTTCCCTTCAAAAATCATTTTTTGGAATTTACGCGCATGATCTCTTACATTAAATTGATCAATATATTCATCTGGATAAATTCCACGATACGTACTTTCCCACATTTTCTTTTTAAAGATTGCTAGTAAATAACAATCACTAATTGTTGCTAATTCAATATTCATCATAATCACCACATTCATTATACAGAAAACTGTGCTAAAATAACAACAGAAAGAAGGTAACTATGAATCTAACAAGCTTATATCATCATGAAATTCCCGAATTTCTAGTACAATTCGCAAATACCCCAGCAATGTTACGCCTTAAACAAGTAGGCATGCATTGTGGATGTGAATATACAAGTTTTCCGATATTTAAACATTTAGAACGTTATTCACGTTATGATCATAGTATCGGAGTTGCCTTGATTATTTATCATTTCACCAAAGATATCAAACAATCGTTAGCTGGATTATTTCATGATATTGCGACACCTTCTTTTTCACATGTCATCGATTTTCTAAACAATGACCATCTTACACAAGAATCTACAGAAGATGGCACTAAAGAAATCATTGAACAAGATACACAAATTCAAGAATTATTGCAACTATATCAACTAACAACAGAGGATGTTTGTGATTATCATATATATCCCATTGCTGATAATGATACTCCAAAGCTATCTGCAGACAGATTAGAATATACATTGAACAATATGATTAATTTTAATTATGCAAATATGGAAACAATTCAAGCAATTTACAATGATTTACTTGTTACTACTAACGAATTTCATGAAGTAGAACTACAATTTCAAAATCAAGAATTGGCCAAACAATTTGCATTCGGTTCTTTATTTTGTTCCAAAATTTATGTATCTGATGAAGATCGATATTCCATGCAACATCTTGCTGAACTATTAAAAAATGCAATCGACAACAACATACTTACAACATTGGATTTATATCAAGATGAACCAACTGTAATTCAAAAATTACTAAAACATCCAACCTTCCAAAAAAAGTGGAATCATTTTCAACAACTAGAAATGATCGACAAACAAAATTATCAACAAAACGATGATTATCGTATGATTTTAGCAAAAAAGCGTTTTATAAATCCCTATATACAAAACAAGGGACGTATTACGACTATAGATAGTAATTATCAAAAACAATTACAAGAATTCTTAGACTATTCATTTAATTATTGGATTTGTGGGAGGAGTTTATGATTTTATCTACATTATGCTACATTGAAAAAGATAACCAAGTATTAATGCTACATCGAACTAAAAAATCCATTGATCCTAATGGAGGAAAATGGATAGGAGTAGGTGGCAAATTAGAACAAGATGAATCACCAGATGAATGCATTATTCGAGAAGTATATGAAGAAACAGGATTACATATTCAACCACAATTACGTGGAATCTTAACATTCATATTACCAAAATGGGAAAATGAACTTACATTCTTATACACTTCAAATCACTTTGAAGGCACCTTAAAAGAATGTAATGAAGGACAATTACAGTGGATAGATAAAGATAAAGTATTAGACTTAAACCTTTGGGAAGGAGATAAACACTTCTTACCTAAATTATTAGAAACAAATGATTTCTTTACCATGAAATTAGTTTATGATAAAGAAGATCAATTATTAGAAGTAAAATAAGGAGAATTATATGGAACATAACATATTATTATGGTTTCAAAAGCATAGAACAGAACCCATGAATAAAATCATGTGGTATATAACGAAAATTGGTTATTCTAAAATGTGGTTACCATTTTGTGCACTATTAACCCTACTTCCTTTACCAATGGAATTTCGTGTCCGTTTATGGTGTGCATTAGGATTGCAAGCTATTCTTGTGCATGTAGTATTAAAGAAAGGATTAAAAAGACAAAGACCATTTGAAGCATGTCCTGAAATTATTCCTTTAGTTAAACGACCTAAAGATCGTTCCTTCCCATCAGGACATACCTGCATTACATTTACCACAGCATTCTTATTTATTCCACAAATACCAATTCTAGGTTATGCACTATTAGTAACCGCATGTTTAGTAGCATATTCTAGAATGTATTTAGGACATCACTATCCTACAGATGTACTTGGTGGATTTATACTTGCGATTTTCTTAGTATTTATTACATCATTTATATAGAAAAAAGGTTCGTTATGAAGTGAACCTCCTTAAGTTAGTTGGTCTAACTTTTTTGGTTCACTTCATTAAGAACCTTTTAATTTGTACCCATACTCATTGTTTCAGGTAATGTACTACCACCATCAATAACAAATTGACCACCGGTAATATAACTTGATTCATCGCTACCTAAGAATGCGAATAATTCACCAACTTCTGTTGGTTTTGCTAGACGTTTCATTGGTACAATCAAATTCACTGATGAAGCACTTATGTGTTTTGTGAAAGTGCCTCGTCCATTCTTAAAAACTGTATTAAATGGTTGTATTGATTGGGCAAAAGAAAACAATGTAACTTTAATTACTGAAGAACATGTCAAAATTATTAATGACAAACGCAAACAAGAGAAGAATCGTTAATCGATTCTTTTTTTGTGGTAGAATATAAAAAAGGAGACTTCTTTATGCAATTACTAGAACAAATTCAAAACTACATTCCTATTAACCCACAAGAAGAAAATGATAAAAAAATACTTTTACAATGGCTACAAAGTCCATATGACATCTATACTCGAGACAACGAAACAGCACATTTAACTGTCTCTGCTTGGGTAGTATCACCAGATCGACAACAGGTATTAATGATTTATCATAACTTATATAATTCTTGGGCATGGATGGGTGGTCATGTAGATGGTGAAAAAGAATTATTGAAAGTTGCTAGAAAAGAAGTTGAAGAAGAAAGTGGTATTACAAATTTAGTACTACTTACTCCAAATATTGTGTCATTAGAAACGCTATGTGTAGACGGACATGAGAAAAAAGGTAAATATGTATCCAGTCATTTGCACTTAAATGTTACTTATTTATTTGAAGCTAATCCTAATGATCCTATTCGCATTAAACCAGATGAAAATAGTGCTGTTGGTTGGATTCATGTAAATGATATTGCGACTAAATGTAGTGAACCATGGTTTGTTAAACGCATTTATTCGAAATTAATAGATAAGATGAAAAATTATTAAAGCCCAGATATCTGGGCTTTTGTTATTTCTTCGTAGATTTTTTAGTTGTAGTTTTCTTTGCAGCTGTTGTCTTTTTAGCTGTAGTTGATTTCTTTGTAGTTGTAGACTTTTTGGCTGTACTTGTTTTTTTAGCAGTTGTACTCTTCTTGGCTGTAGATTTTTTAGCAGTAGAAGTACTCTTCTTAGCTGTTGTCTTTTTAGCTGTTGTTGATTTCTTAGCCGTAGATTTTTTAGCAGTTGTTGACTTCTTGGTTGTAGTTTTTTTAGCTGTTGATTTCTTTGTCGTTGATTTTTTCTTAGTTGTTTTTTTCTTTTTCTTAGTTTCTTCTTCAAATAAATCCGCAATCTTATCCAACAAGTCATTTTCTTTTGCATAAGCAGCTAAAGCAACTAATGCTGCAGAAACAGCACCAGTATCAATTGCTGATTCTTTATCAACACTGTATCCCTTGCTTTCTAATAAAGCAATCAATTCCTCTTCTTCTTGCTTTTCTTGACTCTTACTCAAACCAAGATTTTCTAATAAATTAGAAATAATATTTGTATCCTTTGCATCTGTTTTCGCAGCTTGTAATAAAGATGAAACAGATTTTTCTTCTTCCTCTTCTTCTTTTTCAGGCGCTTTCACAAGTGAACTTAACGCAGAAACCATCTTAATTGATTGATTCTTATTATTTGATTGTTCTTGTTGTGATAAAGCAGTCGCTACATTGATAATGTCTTTTAAATCTAAACTCTTATTATTTGCCATACTTATACTCCTTATTTTCTACATAGCTAAGATTTTTTCTTTTAATTCTTGATAACGTCTTGTGACATCCCAAGTTCCTTGAATTTCTAAATGATTTGAACCATATGCACTATTGGTTACCATAACAATAGGTGGCATTTGAATACGTTTGAAGATTGCTATACGCATTTGACGTAATACCCATTCTAAATCATCTATAAATGCTTTTGGTTCATCTAAATGATAATGTTTTATCCATCTACCAACTTCAGATTGCAATAAAGAACCATCAAGATAACCTTCCATAATATCTTCCACATTGCATTTACTATCTGTTAATTTAGAAATCAACCAATCATGATAGAACCACTTCATAGGATCATATTGGTTATCTTTTAATTCAGCACTAGGTGCCATTTCCCATAGTAACTCATTCTCAGTAACCACTGGTAATAAACGTTCTGGGATAATTTCTTTTTCAAATTTCGCATTGATTTGACGAGATAATTCAAATAATTGTACTTTCGTTAAATCACCTAAAGGACTCATTGCTCCAATACTATCACCATATAATGTCGCATATCCTAATGCTACCTCAATCTTATTACCATTATTCATGATAACTCCATTCTCAATTTGAGAGAAAGTACTTAATACATTACCACGAATTCTTGCTTGAATATTTTCATGAACCAATGTTGGCATTTGTTCATCATTATATCCATAAATATGCATCGTTTCAGTAGTAGCCTTATGAATATCACTAATATATCCATTACGAATCTTAATTCCTAAGGCATCCGCTTCATTTTGTGCATTATCTTTTGTTTTTTGTGAATTATATTTCGTAGCTAAATTATATCCACAAACTCTTTCACTACCTAAAGCCATGGTTAATAACGCTGCAGTTACACTACTATCCAATCCACCACTTAATCCAATAATCCATTTAGGATTATAGCCCATGATTTGACGATCAAATTCTTGAATTGCACGAACCAAACAATTCAATAATTTATATTTCTTACTATGATCATAATAATCACATACCGCATACTCTTCCGTAAAATCATCTCTTAAGGTACATACACGAATACCTTTTTCATAAACACAACTCTTACCATCAAACATCACAATGTTTTTTCCTGTGTTTTGCATACCCACTGCATTTACACTATATACCTTAGGTAACAAGGTTGCGACACGTTCATCTTTTTTATTTTCATCATCTAATGTCCATGGTTTACTTTCAATATGTAAAATACAATCACATGCAACTAATCGTTCCATGACCTTATCATTATACAAATCATCACCAACAACAATTCCCAAAATATGTTGTTGTCCATCTTTTTCAAATACAAAGGCACAATTCGATGCTTGACTTGTTAAATATCGTCCATCATTATACACACCTGTTTGTTGTAGATTTTGTTTAGGTTGAATGTATGTAATTTCCTGATTATGTGCATAATATCCAGCATCAAATACAATACCATTTTCTTCATAGATATTACCCCATACAACACCAATACCATCACTACAACCAGCAATTTCTTCATTGTAAAAAAGTAATTCTTTTCTCCACTCACTGCTATACCATTTATCCGCTAAAAAATAACCACCGACACACATTTGTGGAAAAACAATGATATCCACACCATCTTCTTTAGCTTGTGCAATCATATTCTTCATCTTTTGAACATTCACACTTGGATGTCCACTTTCAACTAATAATTGTCCTAATGCTATTTTTAAAGTCATACGCATTCCTCCACATATAATTGATGTTCATATATATATTGTTTCACCTTTTCACAAACCAAACCATCAATCGATAATCCTTGTTTTACATTCTCACGAATCTCACTAGAACTAGCAGAATTTACAGCCTCATCTACTACATCATAATACGAGATATTCTTGTTCAACCATTCATCTTCTTGTATGAGTTTTTCCACATCAATACCATCTCTAGAAATAACAAACACTCCAAATTCAGATACTAATTCCTCAGCTTTATACCAAGTATGTAACTTCGCAACATTATCCGCTCCAATAATAAATACTAATGGTTCATCATATTGTTTTCGCAATTCACACATAGTTTCAATCGTTTTATTTTGTCTACCAAGCTGCTCTGCTATTTCAATCTCAATCGTATTCACTGACATATTCTCATATCCAGAAATAGCTAAACGAATCATTTGTACACGATGATCATCTTCTACTTTCAAACTAGCTTTACCATACAAATCCGATACAGGCACAAACATCACATGTGTACACTCTGTATGCTGTAATATACTTTCTGCAATATATACATGACCCTGGGTAATTGGATTAAAAGAACCAATAAATACCCCTATCATTGCCATTCTCCATTATCCTTCAACATTTGAATCTTCAATTCATTCAATTCATAACTCAAATCAACATAATGCTTATGTGGATAATTAAAACGTTTTTCTTCTTCCATTACATATTCTTGTTGTTGCTTACTATAAGCAATTATTTCTTCTAATGTAGGAACTTTATAAACTAATTCACCTTTTCTAAAGATTGGTACTAGCAATTCTTCCATTGTTCCTTCATTTACTTCATATACCTTCCAAGACTTTTTAGGATCTACCACTTTAAGATTTCCAATACTCAAATCTTCATGATATAACGCAATCACATCAATCTTTGATAAATGATTTTCATCATAAACGCGATATGCTCTTTTACGTCCAGGATTAATAATTTTCTCTACATTTTCACTAATTTTAATACGAGGTTCAAACTCATGTGTTTCTGTATTTTCAACAGCCACCAATTTGTAAACACCACCAAACACAGGTTCTGCTTTTGAAGTAATTAAACGTTCACCCACTCCAAAAGAGTCAATTTTCGCATCTTGCATATTTAATGATTGAATCAAATATTCATCAATACTATTTGATACAACAATTGTACAATCCTGCATACCATGTTTATCCAATTCTTTACGAACTTTTTTAGATAAATATGCTAAGTCACCACTATCTAAACGAACCCCTTTTAAACGATATCCTTGTGGTTCAATAATCTCTTTCGCAACCTTAATCGCTGCTGGCAAACCACTAGTTAATACATCAAAGGTATCTAATAAGAATACAGAACTACTTGGATATACTTCTGCATACTTTTTAAATGCTTCATAATCATCATTAAAGAATTGAATCCATGAATGAGCCATTGTACCTGTTGCAGGGAAACCAAACATTTCATCCGCAATGGTCGTAGCTGTCATTTTAGCACCACCAATAGCAGCAGCTCTTGCTCCTAAAATAGATGCATCATAACCATGTGCACGACGAGCACCAAATTCCATAACTACACGATCACCCGCAGCTCTTACAATACGATTCGTTTTTGTTGCAATTAAACTTTGATGATTTATAGATAACAATAACATTGTTTCCACTAATTGCGCTTCACATAATGGAGCACAAACAGTAACAAGCGGAACATGTGGATACACTGGAGTTCCTTCTCTAATTGCATCAATATCACCACTAAATTTAAAATTACGCAAATATTCTAAGAACCCTTCATCAAAGATTCCTTTATCTCTTAAAAAGGCAATATCACCATCTGTAAAATGCATATTTTTAATATAAGAAATAGCACTTTCTAAACCAGCCGCAATTACAAACCCACCACTTTCAGGTATCTTTCTAAAGAATAAATCAAAACACACCCATTGGTCTTTAAGTCCTAATTTATAATACCCATTAGCCATAGTTAGCTCATAATAATCCATCAACATTGTTAAGTTACGTTCTTGATTAATATTCATTAAATTTGCATCCATAGTTTTCACCTCTAATTAATTTTATTATACACTAATATTGATTAAATACTTCTTTGATTTCTTGAATATCTGTAGTCTTAGATAATGCTAAAGAAAGAAGAATTCGCGCTTTCTGTCCACTCAACGTATTTGAAGCAATACAATACTCATTTGGATCAAATACATGGTCATTAAATACAATTCCTAATGGAACTCTTGATGCACGAACAAAAATCGTTCCATACTCTTCATAACAGTAATTAATCATTCGCAACCACTCTTTTGAATAGTTACCATTACCACTACCAACAATAATTATTCCTTGATGATTTTGTGATAGATATTTCAAAATATCACTATCCGCACCTGCATAATAATAAGCAATAGCCACATTCGCTAACACATCTAGTTTACCCGCAAACATGGATGCACATGTATGCGTTTTAAATGTCTTAGAAAAGAAATACGCTTTTTCATCTTGCATATATCCCAAACAACCAAACGACTTTTGATCAAAAGCATCTATCTTATAATTATTAACTTTTTGAATATCTCTACCAGAATAAATCGTATTAGAAAACAATACCATCACACCTTGACCTATTGCTTCTTCATTAGCAGCCAACGCAATTGCTTGATACAAATTATAAGGACCATCAGCACTAGTAGCCGTTGCCGGACGCATTGCTCCTGTTAACACAATCGGTTTATTAGAACCAATCGTCAAATTCAGAAAATATGCTGTTTCTTCAATGGTATCCGTTCCATGCGTAACCACAATTCCATCTACATCTTCTCTTACAATAATGTCATTAATGGTATTGCTCAATGTAATCCATGTATTCATATTCATCTCATTTGAATCCACATTCATAAATTGTACAATCTCTAATTCAGCCACATTTTTCACATTAGGAATTGACACCAAAATATCATCAATTGAAATTTCTCCTGCATGATACGCTACTGTTTTTCCTTTTTCACCAATACCTGCAATTGTTCCACCTGTCGCAACGATTACTATATGTTTCATGATTATCACCATCTCTTTGATTTATTATAGCACGGTAAAAGAAAAGGAATCATTACGATTCCTTAATATCTGTATTCATATTTTCTTCTACTTTACGATTCTTCCAATAGAAAGAAATCATAATTGGGAAACCAAACATTCCAATAAAACCAAATAACTGTAAACCAATAAACATACTTACCAATGTAATAATTGGATGTAACCCCATTTGTGCACCAACAATCTTTGGTTCTACATAATTACGAATTGCAGTAACTATTACATAGATAAACAAGATTTTAGCACCTAAAATACGATGTCCCAACACAGCAGCTATAATCCCCCAAGGAATTAAAATACCACCTGTACCAAGTACTGGCAAAATATCAAAAATAGCAATCAAGAAAGCAAGAGGTATGGCATGTGGAATACCAAAAATAGTGAATAAAATTGATAATTCTGTAAAAGTTAATGTACAGATAATAACATATGAACGAATAACAATTAACAAGGTATTCATCAAATACTCTCTAATTGTACTTACTGTATTCTTTACCTTTTCAGGCATATACTTTTCATAAAAAATACCAATTTTTTCATAATCTACAACAAAGAAGAATGTAGACACTAACATCATCAATATACTAATAAATATAGTTGGAATACTTGCAATAGCACTAGAAGCATTCGCCACAACAACTTCCGTTACTGTAGTCACTGTATTATATAAAGAAGATACCATACTATTCCACACACTACTTAGAATGGTATGAATACTTGGATCTAAACTCTCAATAATCGGATGCAAAATATCTTTATGAAATGACTTAACCGTTGGAATTAACACATCTTGTACAAAGGTTGGTACATTTACAATTTTTTCACCAATCCAAGTCATAAATGCAACTAATACCACCATAGCAACAGCCGCAAAGATTACATAAATCAAAATAACAATTCCTGCACGTAACCATTTATTCTTAGTATGAAAACGATCTGTAATTTTAACAACGATCCACGCCACCAATAATCCTAGAATAAAAGGTAAAGTAATTGGTAATATGTATTTATAAAGCAAAAATACAACAGCAAGAATAAATAAAACAAAAACTACCTCAATTAAAAAATCCTTCTTTTGTTTTGTTGTCATAAGCATCATCCTCTTTTAAATTTTACCATGAAATTAAAAGATTCAAACGTAAATTATTTGTAAAAGTTTGTTTGTTTATAAAAACAAAAAAAGAAGTTTTCATTTCAAAAGAAAACTTCTTTTTATTTAGATTTTAATGCTCAATGTACTACCCTTATTACTTCCCTTAACAACAATCTTTTGTGGAATGATTTCATCCAATTTACTTACATGTGAAATAATACCAATTTGCTTACTATCACCAGCAATATCTTCTAATACATTTTTAGCCTTAATCAATAATGCTTCATCTAATGAACCAAAACCTTCATCAATAAATATAGCATCAATCTTTTTACCATTCGCATGCGCTTGTACTACATCACTTAATCCTAAAGCTAAAGACATTGACACCTCAAATGTTTCACCACCAGACAATGATGCCGCATCACGCATTTCATTAGTAAAAGCATCCAATACTTTGATATCAAAACCAGCTAGTGCATTACTACGATTTGTCTTCGTTTCATGAACCAATTCATATTTACCACCACTCATGTGATTTAATCGAACATTCGCAGCTTGAAGAATTTCTTTAAATGCATTCGCAAGTGAATAACTTTCAAAGTTATACTTTCCACCCTCAGAACTACTCTTCGCATTCGCAATATCATTTAATCTTTGTAGTCTATGATATGCAGGTTTAATTTGATCTATTTGCTTTTTATAACCCTTCATCGTTTTACAAACACCTGTATGTAAACTCTTATTACCAATTAATGCTGTACGATACACGACTTTAGGTTCCAATGCATCATGTAATTTTTGAATTTCACTTTCAAGTACAGTCGTATCTTCTTTCACAAAATCTTTTGTTTTTTCTTGTTGTTCTTCAATGCGTTTCTGATTATCCATAACACTATGTTGATAATTCACTAGCATATCATTCATTTGTTTGATCCAAGCATCTGCACCTTGTATAGTATCAATATACCCTAAACATGTATGATACGTATCTTCTGTAGAGAAATATTCATTAATAACTTGCCCATATATATCTTTTGCACTATTCATTTGTGTCAATAAAGTATCAATTTGTACTTGATTACCTTGAACAACTCCTCGTAACTCTTGTACTACATTATTAACAACATCACGATTTTGTTCATCTTGTAATAATTTCTTTTCTAAAGATTCTTTCTCTTTTCGCAATACTGCTAATTTTTGTTCAGCAATTTCTTTAGAAACTTCTGGCAAAGTATTCATTAAAGACTCTAATGCTGTCTTACTTTGTGCATAATCTACTTCCACTTTTTGTTTTTCTTGTACTTTTTTTTCTTTAGAATCAACTAAGGATTGTATTGCTTTACTATACTTTTCTTGATCTACTTTTAATTGTTCCAATTGTTCTTTAGCACGAATAGTTTCTTCATATCTCTTTTTCGCTTCTTCATATGCTTTTATAACTTCAGATTGAACAGCTATAACACAATCTTTCGTATACATCTTATCATCATTAGATAATCCTAATTTTTGAACTAACAAGAAACATGCTTCCTTGATTTGTTCTATTTTTGCTTTTACTGTATCTACATTCACTTGTTCATTTCTACGCAATTGATCCGTTGTATCAAAAGCATTCTTCGCTACATCCACATCTTCTTGTGTACAAACATCAATGACAGAACTAGCTAAATGTGTAACATCCTTCGATACCAAATGTGTATGACAAACTGGACATACTCCTTCTCCATGCAATTCAATTTCAGTTACTAAATCTTTCGCAATAATGCCTGCTTGCCCTGCAATAAAGCGTTGATATAGTTGTAAATATGTTGCACTTTGAATCTTTGCTTTATCCATTAATTCATTCAATCTTTTGCAATGTTGTTCATACTTAGTGTTTTCAGTAATTAAACTATCCACATTCTTACGATATTCATTCACAACATCTACATGATTAGATGCATCACTATACACTTTATAACAAGTATCAGCTGTACTCACTACTTGTTCAAATGTAACCATCTTTTCTTTGTTAGACTCTACTAAAGCATTCCCATTAACAATTCTTGCATCTAATTCAACAATTTCTTTATCTAAAGTTTCCGCTGTAGTTAATAAAGCATTAGTTTGCGTGCGCAATTGTTCTAAACGTTCATATTCACCAAGCTTACTTTCAATATCATGCATCTTTGTCACATACACTTGAACATCCTTATACAAAGGCATATTCTTTTCGACAATCATTACTTTTTCTTGTAATTCTTGTTCTTTATTCTTTAATGAAGAAGAATTACTTTCTAATAATATTTTCGCTTTATCATATTCTCCATGCACTCTTTGATATTCTTTTTCTAGTGGATACACTTTACGATACGCTAGTTCTGCTTGTTCTAGATTTTGTTTCTTAGTAGACATTTCCTCTTTTTTAGAATCTAACACGACTTTCTCGTTTAGTAAATTTTCCAATAGAATCAATTCATCATTTTTTCTTTGTACATCATGTAATCTTGTATTTAAAATTTGAATTTGTTCATTTGTCTCTTTAATAAACGTATCCAATTCTTTAATTTCAACTTCTTCTTTAGTTATTAATTCTTCAATATTTTCAATCACATGCGGATGATTTGGATGGAATTGTTGTTTTTCCATCTCATCCATAGTATCTGGTAAAGGAAATGTATCTTTATTAATCACTGTAGATAATTGATTATTTAATAACTCATTTTGTCTACGTAATTTCTTTTCAGCTTCTTCTAATCTATCTTGAAAACTAACATAACCTGAACTATCAAATAAATTACCTAAAATGGTTTTCTTGCTATTGTTATCTGCTTTTAAGAAGGCTTGGAATTCTCCTTGTGCTAACATTACAATCTTACGAAATTGGTCTACATTCAATCCAATTAACTCTTCAATTCTTTCTGTAATATTTTTCTCAATAGCTTCGCTATTTCCTTCTTTTAAATATTGTTTCGTAATTTCTGGTTTATCACTATAGGTTTTCGTTTTTGCACTTCTAGCAAAGTGGATATTACGATACACCTCATATACTTGTCCATTATGACTAAAAGTAAAAGTAACTTCTGTATCTACACCCTTATCTACATAATCACTATGGAACATACGATACTCACGATTGGTACCACTCGCTTTACCAAACAATGCAAAAACCATCGCATCAAAGATAGTGGTTTTACCAGCACCAGTATCTCCAGTAATTAAGAATAATCCATTCTTCAATTGATCAAAATCTACTACTGTTTCATCCGCATAAGCTCCAAAAGCTTTCATTGTCAATTTCAATGGTTTCATCTTACTCTTCCCCCATTTCCATAACAAACTTCACTAATTGATCTGTAGACATTTCATCGATTTTACCATCTTCACTACTTTCAATTTGTGTACAAATAAACTCAATAATTTTACTATCTACATCATCAGGATACTCACCAGCATTCTTTTCTTTATAAAATTCCATAAATGCATCATGTACACTCAACTCTTCAATATGTTCATGACTTGTTACTCCATGATTCACTATACGACTAGGCGCATGTACTGTATCCATTAGAATACTATTCTTACTACTAAATAATGCTTCAAGCTTATTTGATGCTCCTACTGGTACATACTCATCTTTTAGTACAACATGAATGTATTGATTACCTTCTGTGATATTCTTTTCATTTTCAATAATCTCATCCAAAGTTCCTTCTACTTGGCGCAAACTATGCAATGGTTGAATTTCACGTTGTTGAATATTAATATTTCCTTTTTCTTTAATTTCAACAACCAATGGACCTTTTTTAGGTTTCTTCAATTCATCAAAGTGATAACATAAATTCGAACCCGCATAACGAATATGATCATATTTCACTTTTTGTGAGGCATGAATATGTCCCAAAGCAACATAATCAAAAGGTTCATAGACAGATACATCAATTCCACCAACTCCACCAACCATTTCTTCAGAACCACCTTTTTCAGGCTCATTACCCATCACAGTTACTAATTGATGAGATACCATAACATTACGCATAGAATAATCTATCTCTTGCACATCCAATAAAGCCTTCATCGCTTCATTATAGTCTTTATATTTACCACCTATGACCTGTTCAACAGCCACAGGGAAAAGATATGGAACTAAATACACATTTACTTTTCCATATGCATCTTCAAATACCACTTTTTCAACTTCTTTGGTTACATCACCTACAATATGTACTTTATGCTCTTTTAAAATTGAACTCATACTCGCAAGTCTAGCACCACTATCATGATTTCCAGCAATAATACACACTTCCACACCTAACTTAACTAAAGATGTCACAAAATAATCAAACAACTTAATCGCTTCTTTAGGCGCAATACTACGATCATAGATATCTCCAGCCATCAATACTGCATCTACTTTTTCCTCTTCCACTAACTTAAGAAATTCATCTATCCAATATACTTGATCTTGATTATCTATCATAGAATAACCATGTACATATTTCCCTAGATGAAGATCTGCTATATGTATAAATTTCATAGACTATACCTCCATGTTATATTCGTAGAATCATTATATACTATGATTATTTTATTTATAACTCTTGAAATACGATTGTTAAATAATTTTTAGCATCTAGAAGCCACTTCTCGTTTATGCTTTCCTCATTTTTGTCTATAGTATAATAATCCTAAAGAAAAATAGTTTTTATAGTGACATTTATAGTGACATTTATAATGACATTTTAACAATATTATATATTCAATAAGGAGGAAAACTATGAATCTAGGCATTGAAAACGAATTATTAGAATTTAAAAAATCTACTTCCGAACTCAATGAAGCTATCATTGATATAACTGCAATGTTGAATAAGCACGGAAAAGGCACACTATATTTTGGAGTTAGAAATAATGGTGATATTTGCGGAATGGATATTAGTGAATCAACCACTCGAGATGTTTCTCGAAAAATCTATGAACAAATCAAACCACAAATATATCCAACAATTGAAATAATGCGAATTGAAGATAAAAATGTAATTAAAGTATGTTTTAATGGTAATCAAAAACCATATTCAGCTGATGGAAGATATTACAAAAGGGTTGCGGACGAAAGTAGAAAAGTTGCTCCATCAGAACTTACAGAAATGATTCTATCTACAAACTATACGAATTGGGAAAATCAAGCATCTGATAATACCATAGATGATATCGACGAAAACCAATTACAGTTATTTCATGCTAAATCAATAAGTTCTGGAAGATTACCATATATGCAATATGATAAAGTGGAATTATTATCTAGACTTCATTTGATTGCGGATGATGGTATACATTTAAACAATGCTGGAAAACTTTTATTTTCTAATAAAAATCCAATTACTATTAAATTAGCAGTTTTTGCTACTAATGAAAAACAAACTTTTATTGATATCAATCCTATAAAAGGTAATATATTTATACTTATTGAAGAATGTGAAAAGTACATAAAAAAGCATATGAATTGGGAAGCTAAAATTGTAAATTTTGAAAGAATAGAAACTCCTGAGATACCCTTAGATGCACTTCGCGAAATATTGATTAATAGTTTTGCCCACGCTAATTATCTTAGTTTAAGTAAACATGAAATTGATATACATCCTAGCAAAATCGCTATATATAATCCGGGTTCTTTTCCTGATGGATATACTCCTGAAGATTTTGTAAATAAAAATTTATCTTCTAAGGTTAGAAATGAATTAATTTGTGAGGTTTTATTTAAGTGTAATGCTGTAGAAACATGGGGTACTGGTTTTAGAAAAACCTATACTTTGTGTAATAAAAATGCAATTAAACTATATTATGAAAAAGAATATGATGGTTTTTGGTTTTATTTCTTAAGAAATTTTCCTTTAGTCATCAAAAGTACAACTGCTAATTACATAACCAATGACAATTCGCCAATACTTTCTGAATTAGAAAAACTAGTATTAGATGAGATTAAAGCCAATCCATGTATTACACGTGCTTCTTTGTCTAAAATAGCTTATCGAAATGTTCGAACGATTCAAAGAATTATTGATTCTCTAAAAAAGAAAAATATAATTGAGAGAGTCGGTTCGAATAAAACAGGTTATTGGATAGTTAAAATATAAATAGTAGTTATAAAGGACACATTTCAAAAGTGTTCTTTTCTTTTCGATTAAAAAAGAAGGTTAAAACTTAATAACCTTCTTAATCGCTAATACGAATTTATATGGTAGATTCTCCATCTTCTTTACATTCTTTAATTCTTCTCGAATCTTAATACCTTGTGGACAATGTTTCTCACATTTACCACATTCAATACAATTAGAAGCTGATGTTGTGTTTTTACGCAAAGCTGTACACATCATATACTCAGCCCATCCCCAGAATTTGCTTTCCGTATACATCCTATTATATGCCGCAAAACTACCTGGAATATCCACTCCCTTTGGACAAGGCATACAATACGCACATCCAGTACATCCAATCTTCATCTTACGATTTAACACATTTACTACTTCTTGTAACATAGCTTCATCTTCCACTGTTAGTTCATTAATACTTGTTGTAGAAGCCGTATGAATATTATCTTTAACCATTTCCATCGAATTCATACCACTCAATACACAAGTAATTTCTTTTTGATTGAATAACCATTTAAAAGCCCATTGAGCAGCCGTATGTTTCTTAGGATATTTACTAAATATATCTAATGCTTCTTGTGGCAAACGACTGACTAATTTTCCACCACGTAATGGTTCCATAATAATAACCGCAAGATTTTTACTATGTGCATACTGCAACCCTCTTCTACCAGCTTGAGTATGTTCATCCATATAGTTATATTGAATTTGACAGAAATCCCAATCATATACATCAACTAGCTTACAAAACATATCAGAATTACCATGATATGAAAATCCTATTTGTTTGATAATACCTTTACTCTTTTTCTCTTCAATCCATTCAACAATGCCGATATCCACTAATCGTTTCCATGTATCTACATCAGCTAACATATGCATTAAATAATAATCAACATATGTCGTTTGTAATCTTTTTAATTCTTCATTAAAAATCTTATCCAAACCTTCTTTATTCTTGATTAGATAATGAGGCAACTTAGTCGCAATATTTACCTTTTCTCTAACATGATTCTTCTTTAAAATCGTTCCTAATACACTTTCACTCTCAGGATAGATATACGCCGTATCAAAATAATTTACACCATTATTAATTGCTTCTAGAATTTGTTGTTCTGTTTTTTCAATATCTGTTTTACCAACTGCATTTCTAGCAAAACGCATACAACCAAATCCTAATAAAGATATTTCATTTCCATATTTATCTTGTCTATAGTACATTTGTATCACCTGTGCATAATTGTATCATATACACAAAAGAAGTTACTACAACTTGTAATAACTTCTATCTTTTAGTTTATTTCCACATAGCTACAGCATAATACACTTTACTATAGTTTTTCATATTCACTACATCTTCAGTGGTTTTCAATCCATCAACACTTGTACAATTTTCTAAGATAATGTATTTAAAATCCACGTTATCCACATCATACTCAAAAGATTGTTCAATTGAACTTGTTGATTTTTTCTCATTCCAACGAACTGCAGTAGCCTCATACAATTGCCATCCACTGAAAGTTTTTCCTTCACATTCTACATTGGTGAAACTTTGCCACATATCACTTGTTAATAAGTCCGCAATACTTTGACCATCTTCCAACCAATACGTATATTGTTTCGTCTCAGATAATCCCTTATCATTTGTCACATCTAATTTAATCGTACCATCCCCAGCATGAAAAACAAATGCGCCAGTTGTATCGCTATCAATCATCATATCATCTTCAACAAAATATAAATTAGAATCCAAAGTAGCCCATTTAGCCACAACCGTAATATTGAAATCTGTTACTTTATAATTCAATAATTCTTCTGTTGTATATAGTGTGTTAGATAATAATGTATGAGAAACTAAATCAGTACCATCCTCTTGAGCAGTATATGTCGTTTTAAAAATTAACCATCCTTCAAATATATCATTTTCATTTACCGCTTCAATACTTGTGACTTCATTCTTTTTTAAAATATCCGAAACCGTTTCATTTCCTCCCATAGATACCAAATCAATAGAAACTGTTTCTTCATTTGTTGTAGTTGTATTTACTTTCAACATACCATTATGAAGGCCATAACCATCAAAAGTTACAAATACTTCATTTCCTTCAATATTGTTGTTTTTGTTACAACCAAACAAACACCCCAAAACCATCATGATTACCAATAATTTTTTCATAATTTGACCTCCTTCAGACAATCTCTTGTTAGTTTTATTATACATAATTACCAAGATTAATATATAGGTAATAATTCATATTCATCAAAAGTTCATCTATTGCACACAAAAAAAGCACTATTATTAGTGCTTAAATAAATTGTTGAAATTCTACTTTATAACCATTAGGATCCATCAAGAAAAATGAATAGACTGGTGCAGTTGGATGAACCTTCGGTTTATCCAATGCATATTCTTTCAATTCACAATATTTTCTATCCACTTCTTCTTTTGTATTAACAACCAAAGAGATACAAGAATACTTCGGAATCATATGTTCTTTAGACTCAATAAATCCTACCATACCTTCTTTAGAATCAAAGATAATAGTATTGGGTTGTCTCATATATACTTCCAATCCCATCTTCAACCAGAACTCTTCAGTTTCTTGTAAATTTCTACACGTATAAAAATTAATCATTTCCAACCTCAAATAATGTGCGATCAAAGTTTGTTAAAAATTCTGCTCCAGTTTCAGTAACTAAAACCATATCTTCAACACGCATAAAACATTCGCCTTCAATCATAATCTTAGGTTCTGAACAGAAAATCATACCTGGACGTAATACAGCATCAGTAGCACGATTCAACATTGGGAATTCATGACAATCAATACCAATTTGATGTCCTAACATACCCAACTCTTTATGACGTAAAACATCACCAAAACCTCTACGCTCTACTTCTTCATATACTAAATCAAACAATTCATTCACATTTGTTTGATTAGGTACAATCTTACTGACCATATATTGTTGTCCAGCCTGTAATGCTTCATATGCTTTTTTAACACGTTCAGGAGCCTTACCAAAATACACAGTTCTACCCCAGTCACTACAATAGCCTTTATCCATATATCCAACATCAAAAGCAATACCCGTACCCTTAACTAATTTACTATCTCTAGGAAATTCAAAATTTTGTTCAGGTGTAAAAGTTCCTCTAGTCTTAAAACCACAAGTAGGACTAAAAGAGAAATCTTGAATACCATGGAACATACCATAATCCATTAATAATTTCTCTGCATCATATTGTGTCATACCTTCTTTTAAATTATTGACTACATACATTACAGCATCATCAGTAAACTTCGCTAACTTGCGCATTTGTGCAATTTCAACTTCATCTTTACATGCTCTTAATTCAAAAAATAATGGTTCCGCATCAACTACTTCAATTTCTTTATCCACTTCTTTTAAAGTTGCTTCTAAAAATTCATGACAATCATGTCCAATACCAATTTTCTTACCATCAATAATTTTAGATAATGTATCTTCCCATTGGTCCATATAACTAATAACAACATCATGACCTTCAAAACAATTACGATATTGAGGAATACTAACAATTGTACGTTTCCCTTCTTTATTCATATAAATCAATACTTCAGGTAATACCTTTGCAGAAAATCTACCCATAATATTATTCATACTATGACGTTGCCAAAAGTAACTAGTACATTCACTTAAATATTGAAAATTAGCTCCTTGTGCATAGACTACACCATCTAAATGTGCATTTCTAATTTCTTCTAAACATCTTTCAATTCGTAAACTCATAAATTCATCCTCCTATAATTAGCGTCTATCTTTATCCTCGTATGGAACGACAACATATTTACACTTTACACAACGATAAGCTTCTCTTTGTGGATATGTCCAATTCTTTTCTGTTAATCGTACATCTCCACCCGCACCATGAAAGAAAAACTTTCCTTTTCTTAGTTTAGTAGAATAAAAGACTTCACGACCACTTTCAATCATACCTTTTTCCATTTCTTCATTACAACAAGGACACTTCATGATACTACCTCTGCATTCACACTTAATTGTTTATAAACCGTCATACGCATGGTTGTATAACAAGCAATACCACCTATAACATTACTAATTGGTTCTGCCATAAAGACACCCATAACTCCAAAACCTAATCTTGGTAATAATAAAGTTAAAGGCACAACAATGATAGCTTTACGTAGCAATGAGAACATAATCGCATGTTTCGCATCACCAACTGATTGGAATGTTGATTGACCAGTCAATTGAAATGCCATAAACACAAAACCAAAGAAGTAAATATGAATCGCTTCTACACCATGTTGTAACATCGCAACATCATCCGAGAAAATACCAAAGAAAAACTCAGGGAATACAAACACCAATAACCAAGCAATCATCATATAGATACTTCCAACCAAAGTATTAAAACGAATACCCGCTCTTACTCGATCATACTTCTTAGCACCATAATTAAATCCCAATACAGGTTGCGAACCATGAATCATTCCCGAAATCGGTAACATCACAATCTCACGAATACTATTCGTTACTGTCATAATACCAACAAACAAATCTCCACCATAACTTTGTAACATTGTATTACAAGAAACTTGTACAAAGAAATTCGTTCCTTGCATAATAAAATTTGCAGTACCTAATTTAAGAATACTCAAGGTAATATCCTTTTTAATACGAATCTTTTCTAATTGTAATGGAATACTAATCTTCTTACCAAATAAGAAAGACAATACCCAAATAGCAGAACAACACTGACTTATGATAGTAGCCATAGCTGCACCAGCAACACCCATATCAAAAACAAAAATAAAGATAGGGTCTAATATAATATTAATGACAGCACCAATAATAATGGAAAACATACCTATTTTAGGAAAACCTTGGGCATTAATATATCCATTCATACCTGTACTCATCATAGAAAACATGGTACCCATTAAATAGATTTGTAAATATTGACTAGCAAAAACATAGGACTCATCACTAGCACCAAACGCATACAAAATAGGTTCACAAAAAGTATATCCAAAAATCATTAGTACGATTGCACTTACTAATAATAATGCAAAAGAATTCCCCATAATTCGACTTGCTTTATCTTCATTCCCTTTACCTCTTTCAATAGAGAACAAAGGAACACCACCAACACCAAACAAAGCTGTAAATGCCATGATTAAGGTAATTACTGGTAAAGATAAACCAACACCTGTTAATGCTAAACTATTCGCATCAGATAAGTGACCTAAATAAATTCTATCAACAACATTGTATAGAAGCTGTACTAATTGAGCCACAGTTAAAGGAATTGCTTGCGCAACAATACATTTCCATATAGGACCTTTAGAAAAATCATTTCTCTTTCTTTCCATCTTCTACACTTCTTTCATTGTTTTTATTGTAGCATAACCAAAATGAAAAGGTATATGCATTATACATATACCTCAAAAATTAAATTCAAATTACTTATTAAAATTTTACTCCACCATATTTTCTTATCTTCAATACATGACAACTATCTTTACCAAACACTTTTTCAATTTCCGCTTTATAAGTATCTACATATCCATTTTCAACAAACGCTTGAATCGTACCAGCAAAACCACCACCATGTACTCTACATACTCCATGATTTTGTAAAATATGTTCAGACATAGCCAATGCTATTGATACACTTTGATTCTTCACATCTTTAGTAGAGAATACATTTTGTAAATACTTATAACTTGAATTACCAGAATTCGTAATCTCACGTTTAAAATTATCAAAATCTTTATTATTTAATGCAGCGACTAAACGAACCACTCTTTCATTTTCCTCAAAGAAATGAATCGCACGCAACACTGCTCGATCATTCGTTTTTTCTCTAACATCACTAATCTTTCCAAAGAATTCATTCACATCTACATCACGTAAGAATTGTTTCCCAAATAAAGCAGCGACTTCCTTCATTTCAGCTGGAACCGCCGCATATTCATCAGTCAAATCCGCATGAGAACCTTTAGTATCTACAATACATAAACTATGATTGAATTGAGAAAAATCAACATCCATCTTAGACACAATTGGACTAGCAGGATCATTAAAATCAATACTAATTAAACTACCAACTGAACAAGCACATTGATCCATTAATCCACAAGGTTTTTCAAAATATACATTCTCAGCAAATTGTCCAATTTTTGCAATTGTAACTTTATCAACACTCATATCATTATATAGACCATTCACAATTGTACCAATCATCACTTCAAAAGCAGCCGAAGAAGATAATCCTGCACCAATTAATACATCACTAGTAATATAGGCTTTAAAACCACCAATATTAGCTCCCTCTTTCTTAAGACCTGCTAAAACACCACGAATCAAGGCTTCTGAAGTTGCTTTTTCATCATCTTTCTTATCTAGATCACAAATATCAATTTCTTTAATATCAAAATTATCCGATACAACTTTAACTACATTTTCATCTTTCGCAACAATCGCAATCGCATCAAGATTAACACTCGCTGCCAAAACACGACCATGTTGATGATCTGTATGATTTCCACCTACTTCAGAACGACCAGGGACACTATAAACTTCAACATCTAAATCACCATATAAATCTATAAATTTTCCAATAGCAGTACAATAACGAGATTGTTGATAATTAAGCAATGTCTCATCCTCATACAAATCAATAATTCTATCTTGGAATGCATTTTCTTTAAATTGTTTTAATAATGTTGTTGCTTTCATGTTCTTACCCTCAATTGATATGAAGTTTTAGACTCATATCGTTCTCCCTTTCTAAGAATCGTTTTCGAATTTGGATTAAAATTAATATCATTCGGCATCATTTGGGTTTCAATACACAAACCACTCTTTTCAGCCATTGGTAATCCATTTTTACCCAGTCTACCATCTAAATAATTCGCACTATACACTTGCGCTTGCGGCAAATCTGTGGAAATAATTAATTCAATTCCTGTTTTACTGGAATATAATGTTACTTGATTTTCTGTAGATGTAAAAATAAATGGATGATCAATACCCAATGCATATGATAACTGTTCATATTCTTTATATAAATGTTCTTTTATTTGTATTGATTCTCTAAAATCAAATGGTGTATTTTCCACATTCAATATTTCCCCAGTCACTAATACATCCGCATCAATTTTTGCAATACTATCCGCATCAATTCTAAGTTCATGTTCACCAATATTAGTTGGTAATCCATCTAAATTAAAATATGAATGATTAGAAACATTAATGATAGTATCCTTATCTGTAGTCGCACTATAAGAAATAATTAATTTATCATCTTCCAATTCATAAATTACTGTAAGTGATACATTTCCAGGATATCCTTCTTCCATATCTTTACTTAGATAATGAAAGATCAATTGCTCATTATGTATTTCATAATTAAAATATCGCTTATCAAAACCCTGATTACCACCATGCAAAGAATTAGGACCATTATTAATTGGCAAATTATATTCAACATCATTTAATACAAATTTCCCACATTTTATACGATTCGCAACCCTACCTACAATTGCACCAAGATATCCATCATATTGTAAATACTCTTCAGGATGCTCATATCCCAAAACAACATCTTGCATAATTCCATCTTTGTCCTTTGTTTTAAACTTCAAAATGGTACAACCAAGATTCATCACATCAACAACCAAACAATTATTACTAAGACGAATGATTTCTATTCCATTATTCCTTTTTTCAATTACTTCAATCATACACCGTCCTCCTTTTAGAGTCAGTTTACTTATTATAGATTTCTAATTTATTGTAATTTCATTATATATGCCTAGTTAAAACAAAGCAATCGTATCTCAATATTTGCAATTATAATGATTCTTCTATATACTCAAATTATGATAAGAAACAGGAGGAATCTCTATGAGCATTTTAGTATTAGGTGGTGCTGGATATATTGGAAGTCATACTGTATATGAATTAATCGACCAAAATCATGATGTAGTTATTGTCGATAATCTACAAACGGGATTTGAATCATTAATTCATCCAAAAGCAAAATTCTATAAAGGTGATTTACGTGATTCTGTTTTCTTAAATGGTGTTTTTGAAAAAGAAAATATTGAAGGAGTTATTCATTTTGCGGCTAATTCTTTAGTTGGTGTAAGTATGAAAGAGCCGTTAGACTATTATCATAACAATGTATATGGAATGATGGTTTTATTAGAAACTATGAAAAATCATAATGTTAAGTATATTGTATTTTCATCTACTGCAGCTACTTATGGAGAACCAAAAGAAGTACCAATACTAGAAGATTTTGATACCATACCTACAAACCCTTATGGCGAAACTAAACTTGCTATGGAAAAAATGATGAAATGGTGTGAAGAAGCTTATGACATGCATTATATAGCGCTTCGTTACTTTAATGCTTGTGGCGCACATCCAAATGGATTAATTGGAGAATTACACAATCCAGAAACACACCTTATTCCCTTAGTTTTACAAGTTCCTTTAAAACAACGTGATGCTATTAGTGTATTTGGTACAGACTATCCAACCAAAGATGGAACATGCATTCGAGATTATATTCATGTATGTGACTTAGCTGATGCTCATATCAAAGCCATTCACCATCTAATGGATGGACATGCATCAAATATAATCAATCTTGGTAATGGAGAAGGCTATTCCGTACTAGAAATTATTAAAGCTGCTGAAGAAGTTACACAACAACCAATTAAAACTATCTATTGTGATCGCCGTGCAGGAGATCCTGCTAAATTAGTTGCTTGTAACAAAAAAGCCCAAGAAATCTTAGGCTGGAATCCAAAATATACAAATATTCATGAAATAATTCAAACTGCTTGGAATTTCTATAACAACAAATGAGATTGACTAGAGTCAATCTCATTTTATTATCTTCACTTCACATTCTAATTTTTTATTTGTTTTATCATATACAATACGTTGCACATCTTCTATTAATTGCATAAATTCCGTATAGGATGCATTACCATCATTAATCAAAAATCCTGCATGCTTAGTCGATACACTCGCATCATTTACTCGATATCCTTTTAACTCGCAATCACTAATCAATTGACTAGCATAAAAATCAGTTCCTCTTTTAAAAGTCGATCCTGCACTGTATTTATCTAATGGTTGCTTATCCATTCTTTTTTGTAATAAATCATCCATTTTCATTTGTATGATTGATTTATCACCCTTTTGTAATTGAAAATATCCCTTTAATATACATTCCTTTGAATTTGAGAATTTTGAATTTCGATATCCAAAATCACATTCCTCATTTTCATAATACTGTTTATCCGTTTTCACACCAACAATTACATCCTTAATTTCGCCACCATATGCACCAGCATTCATTACAATAGCTCCACCAACACTTCCTGGTATTCCATACGCAAATTACAACCCTGTCAAACCATGTTCGAGCGCAAATAGACATACATCCATTAATTTAGCTCCTGCATCCGCAATGATGGTATTTCCTTCTAATCTAATTTGATTAAACTTTGTTAATACCATAGCACATTCAAATTCTCTAGTATCATCAATTAGAACATTACTTCCACAACCTAATATAATAGGATTTACCTTTAAAATTTTCTTTACTTCCTCTTCATTTCCAGGGAAATAAATATTCTTACAATTACCACCTATATGCAATGTTGTATATTTTTTTAAACTTTCATTTCTTCTTACATCTATCTTTTCCATATTCATATTATATGAATAACTTAGATAAGATGCTATTGAAATGCTTATTCCATTGCTTGTATTTCTTTAATGATAGATCTAGATAAGAACAAGACAACCAAAGCACTACATAAATCACAAATTGGTTGTACAATAATCATTCCTGTCATACCAAATAAACGAGGTAATATAGTTACTAAAGGACAGTATACAATTCCTTGTCTTAATACTGAAGTAATAAACGATAATTTACCTTTTCCTAATGCTTGGAAATTGTAAGCTAAAATTTGATAAATCGCAACAAACGGAACAGAAATCGCATATCCAATTAACATATTTTTACCAAGCGCAATCAAATTCGCATCACTTGTTAATATACGCATGAAAACATGTGGGAAGAATAGGAAGAACCCTCCCATCAAGAAGCCATACCCAATTGTAAACTTCAATGCCATCTTCAAGCCATCCATAAGACGTTGTTTATTTTTAGCACCATAGTTATAAGCCGCAAATGATTGATATCCTTGCGCAACTCCCATAATTACAAAACGAGAAAAATATTCACCTTTTCTAGACAATCCACTCGCAGCTAAGAAATCTGTACCAAACATACCAGATGATTTCGCAAATAGACCATAAGATATTGATGATAATCCATTTCTAATGAATACTGGTATACCTACATTAATAATTTCTTTTATGGAATTTATACAAAGTACAAAATGACCTAATCTCCATTTAATTACATCATCTCTAAAAATAAGACGATAAAACATCGCAAAAGACGCAAATACTTCAGCTAAAACTGTCGCAATAGCCGCACCTCTAATCTTTAATCCAAAACCAAAATCAAACATAAATATTGGATTTAAAACAATATTAACTACAATACTAGCAATAATAATCTTCATTGGATAATTCACATCACCAGCAGCACGAAGCATATTAGAAACTACTTGTTTTGAAATTGTAAAAATAGAAGAGCACATTAAGATTAAAAGATAATCATATGAATGCTTAATAACCATTGGATCGGTAGTAAAGAAAGATATAACCGGTCTTAAAAACACAATTGTCGCCACTAACAAAATGATTGAAACTAAAAACATTAAAGTTATAGAAGTCGCAATTAATCGTTCAACCTTACTTTCATCTTTAGCCCCCAAAAGTCTACCTAAATAACTAGCAGTACCAACACCAATTCCTTCACCAATCGCCTCAGAAACAACAATTACCGGTAAAGCTACTGTTGTTGCCGCAATCATTGCATTATCATTAAGAGAACTAACATATATACCATCAATTAAATTGTGTATTGTACCAACCAGTGTTGTAAGCACAGCTGGCAACGATAAATACCACAAAGCCTTTCCAACAGGCGCATCTCTTAAGATACTAATACTTTTATTACTACCCATATGTCATTCCCTTTCTAAAATACATGATTTGTTATTACAATTTTATTTTAGCACTTTTCTAACTATATTGTCTTTATCTATACACTTCTTTATAACACAAAAAAAGCCTCAACTTTTCAGTTGAGACTCATATTGTTCTTCGTCTGCAATTTCCTTTCATCTTCCATCGGATTCAATCTCTGCAGCTGCTTCTTCCGACTCACCCTTGTTATCAACTTTCGTATCCAACTTCTCTAGGCCTTCCATTCCACGACATACATCGTTTCCTTTCAACTTTCTGACCTCCGCTGTTTTAGTTTTCTTTCGTCCACTTCAGTTTTGGATTCTGACTACTCAGCCTCTGTTTCTTCTTTTCCCTTTTCTTCCTGATATCGCCTCACAGTGGCTTCTTCAGTGCTCGCCTTCCGCTTTCGCTTCTTGCGTTTTCCCCATTCCCTTCTGCCTGATTTCTCATGCATACCTTCTTGGTTTCCGGTACTCAGCATCACTGTATGTTTCCTTTCACCCTACCTTGATTCACTCCCACAGCCGTTCCTCAAGTGCTTACTTCCAGTTTTCACTTTCCATATTTTCCATTTCCCATCCACATTCTTTCGTCCGCTTCTGTTCAACTTCCAGCTACTCAGCTTTCTGCTTCTTCCTTTCCAGTTCTTCCTGATGTCGCCTCACAGCGGCTACTTCAGTGCACGTCCTCCGTTTTCACTTCTTACGCTTCCCCATTCTTTCCTACCTGATTTCTCATGTATTCCATCCTAGTTCTTGTACTTGGCACTACTGATGGTTTCCTTTCGTTCTTCCCTGCTTCGCTCCCGCAGCCGTTCCACAGGCGATCCCATTCCAATTTCTTGTTAGGGCAGACACATGACTTCCGCTTCCTTTCGTCCACATCCGCTTTAGCATCTCACTACTCAGTCTCTATTTCTTCCTTTCCACTCTACCCAGCTTCACCTCATAGTGGTTGAACCAGTGCTCGTTTTAGCTCTCGCCTTCACGATTTCCCCCTTCTCTCAAGCCTAATCTCTTATGCCTTACTTCCAGGTTCTTGAACTCAGCTTCCTGTTTGTTTCCATTCAGCCTTCCCCGTTTCACTCCCACAGCCGTTCCACAGGTGCTTGCCTTATGCTTGCGCTTTCGGCCTTTCCCCTTCCTCTTCCACATTCTTTCGTCCGCTTCAGTTTTAGGTTCTAACTACTCAGCATTCTGTTTCTTCCGTTCCCTTCTTCCTAGTCTTGCCTCACAGTGGCATTTCCAGTGCTACGATTCATCCTTTCAGACTCATCGATTTCCACCGTATCATTCACCTAGTTTCCCATGCGAACCTTCCGGCTTCTAGTACTTGGCATTCTGTTTGTTTCCTTTCATCCTTCCCTGTTTCACTCCCACAGCTGTTCCACAGGTGCTTGCCTCATGCTTACGCTTTCGGCCTTTCAGCTTACCTTCGACTTTCTTTCGTCCATTTCAGTACGCTTCTGACTACTCAGCTTTCTACCTTTCTTTTCCCTTCTTCCCGTTTCCCCAAGTAGCGGTTAACACGGTGCATATCTTCATCTTCCGTCCAGCCTGTTGCCATGCTTTTCATCCGATTCTGGTACTCAGCCTACTGCAATTCCTTTCACCGTACGCCATCTCGCTTCACAGTAGCTACCATAGCATCGAAGCCTTCATTCTTACGAATTACAACCTCATCTCCTTAGCTTGCGCCTTAGGATCTAGTTACTCAGCTTTAGGAAATACCGACTATTCGATAACTCTTAGCCACCTAGGAACATTCTTCCCGAAGCAGCCCTATTATATTATCACCATAAAAATATATTGTCAACAACTTTTTTAAAATTTTTTTAATTTTTTTCTATTACTTATCCACCAATATAAAAGAGCATGAATTTCATGCTCTAAGCTAATACTGTATCAAGTTCTGTATATTCCAAATTCAATGATTCTGCTACATTTTGATTTACACATTTGTGTGCATAAATATTTACACCATCTGCCAAACCAGCATCCTTTTTAATTGCTTTTTCAAATCCATAATTAGCCATCATACGTGCATACTTAAATGTCGCATTATTTAATGCTAATGTAGAAGTATAAGGTACTGCACCAGGCATATTCCCTACACAATAATGAACAACATCATCCACAATATATACTGGTTCTTGATGTGTTGTTACTTCACTTGTTTCACAACAACCACCTTGGTCAATCGCAATATCTACAATAACTGCACCTTTTTTCATAATAGACAAATGTTCTCTACGAATCAATTTTGGAGCTTTCCCTCCAGGAATCAATACAGATCCAATTACTAAATCCGCTTCCGCAAGACATTTACGAATGTTCGCTTCCGTTGAATATAAAGTAGTTACACTTGCTCCAAAAACATCTTCTAAATATGATAAACGATTTAAATCAATATCTAATAATGTTACTTGAGCATCAATACCAACAGCCGCTTTTGCTGCATAGGTACCTGCAACTCCTCCACCAATAATTACAATCTTACCTCTTTCAACACCTGGAACTCCACCTAAAAGAATTCCTCTTCCACCAAAACTCTTTTCCAAATATTTAGCACCTTGTTGCACACTTAAACGCCCAGCAATTTGGCTCATTGGACGAAGGCATGGAAGATTTCCTTCTTTATCAGTAATTGTTTCATATGCTACTGCTTTCACACCTTTTTCCATTAATACTTTCGTCAATGGAGCGTTTGGTGCTAAATGTAAATATGTATATAAAATTTGATTTTCTCTTAATAAATCATATTCACATTCAATTGGTTCTTTAACCTTAATAATCATATCCGCAATATCATATACTTCTTTAGCAGTATCTAAAATAATAGCTCCCGCTTCTTTATACATTTCATCTGTAAAACCAGCACCAACACCAGCATTTGTTTCAACATATACACTATGTCCTTCTTTAACAAATGTATATACATTATCCGGGATTAAACCAACACGATATTCGTGGTTCTTTAATTCTTTTGTACATCCAATAATCATAAAATACACCTCTATACTACAAATATTTTTAATAATACTCTTTTCAATTACATTTGACAAGATTTTCAACATACAAATTAATTTCTAATATTACTACTTATCAAACATATGATTCTTCTACACATTATACCCCATTTCAAATACAAGAAAACCCGATTCTACAACCGGGTTACTTAAACTTATTTATTCTTCATGTGAGGGAATAATAATACTTCACGAATTGTGCTTTGACCTGTTAATAACATTACGAAACGGTCGATACCAATACCGATACCACCTGTTGGAGGTAAACCATATTCTAATGCTTCTACATAATCAACATCCATTTCATTAGCTTCATCATTACCTAATTCTTTTTCTTTTAATTGATTTTCGAAACGTTCTTTTTGATCAATTGGATCATTTAATTCAGAGAAGGCATTACCATATTCTGAACCATCAATAAATAATTCAAAACGATCAGCGAAACGAGGATCATCAGGATTCTTCTTAGCTAAAGGAGAAATCGCTGTTGGATGACCATAAATGAATGTAGGTTGTACAATCTTATCTTCTACATATTTTTCGAAGAATAAGTTGATAATATGTCCAACATCAGTATGATGTTTTTCAACTTCAATATGATGTTCAGCTGCGATAGCTTTAGCTTCATCCAATGTCATTTCTTTCCAGAAATCAACACCAGCATATTCCTTAACTGCATCTACCATATGTAAACGTTTGAAAGGAGCTTTTAATGAAATAGTATGACCATTCCATTCTAAGTCTGTAGTACCACAAACTTCTTTAGCTGTTGTTTCAAATAAACCTTCACATAAATCCATCATACCTAACATATCAGAATAAGCTACATAAGCTTCAACTGTTGTGAATTCAGGATTATGGTTTTTATCCATACCTTCATTACGGAATAAACGACCAATTTCATATACGCCTTCTAAACCGCCAACGATTAAACGTTTTAAAGGTAATTCAGTCGCAATACGTAAATAGAAAGGCATATCTAATGTATTGTGATGAGTTACGAAAGGTCTAGCAGCAGCTCCACCTAAAATAGGTTGTAATACTGGAGTTTCTACTTCGATTAATCCTTGAGAATCTAAGTATTTTTGAATTGTACGAATAATTCTAGGACGCATTAATGCAATACGTTTAGAATCCTCATTCATAATTAAATCAACATATCTTCTACGATATCTTTCTTCAACATCACTTAAACCATGGAACTTTTCAGGTAATGGACGTAACGCTTTTGTTAAGTGTGTATATACATCCGCTTTAATAGACAATTCACCATGATTTGTCTTCATTACTGTACCTTCAATACCAACGATATCACCAATATCTGCTTTCTTGAATACTTCAAACATTTCTTCGCCTAAAGCATCTTTACGAACATAGATTTGGATTTTACCATCAATATCTTGAATATGCATGAAACCAGCTTTACCCATTTCACGCTTTGTCATAATACGACCAGCAATC
>JAFZDT010000138.1 GCA_017561055.1 Erysipelotrichaceae bacterium | reverse complement strand
ATACCATCGCCGATGATTTCGCCATCATACGCAAGATATAAATAGGTGTTTCCATTTTCATCGGTTTCAGTTACGAAGCCATTTACTGTTGCTGGTAAAGTAATACCATTGCCAATAATTTGGTCTTCACTATTTACTAAATAGATTTTGTTATCAATCATATCTAAATACAAGTCTGTACCTGATATTGCTTTAATGACTGATATTTCGCCCTTGATATCTCCCATTTGAGCTTTAACATAATCCATAAAGCTTGAATCTGTAATACCAAGTTCAGCGTCTTCATCATAATTTGATTCTTGTACTAAAAGATAGAATGATTCACTAGTTAAAGTGTAAGAAGTGCTGTAATCAACAACAACAGTATCACCCTCTACAGCAGTTCCCGTAACACTAATTCCATAACTGCTAAGGCTGATAGGTGTACCATCTAATTTCCACACGCCTTCGTTATAAATGAAAGTGTAATAACCACCTTCTTGTATCATTCCGCTAAAGCTTTCTTTATCTACTTCTACTCCATTAATACCAGTAGACTCACCTACTCCTGCAAAAAGTTCATCATAAGCACCAATTACAGAAATATCACATGTAACCCTACCAACTTGCTTTAAGGCATTTCCAGGTATCTTTACATATATTTCGTCTTTTATTAATTCACCATAAGAAACTAAAGGGGTTCCATCTGGTAATGTAGCATTAAATTGAACTGTGCAATTAGCACAATTTATTTTGCTTTTAGCATCGTGTAATATAACGTGTAAGAAACGAGAGTTGATGTCGTTCTTCTTTGCCATAATAACTTTAACAAGCGAGTTATAACCGCTGTTAGTTACAGCAAGTTCTAATCTTTGAATGGCTTTGCCTGTTAAATCGTATGCCATTTTATTCCTCCTCTATTATAAAATTTTCGAGATTCATCAGGTCAAATACGGATAATTTAAGACCTTGGAAATCTACGATGTTAAATTTAATATTTGGAAACTCAATTTCTGTCGTATTAAGTTTCTCGATTTCTTTATCCATTTCTTCTTTTTTAGATATATCGAGTTGGATATTATTGCCTTGATAAACAACGTTGCCGTCTTTATCTCTCAAAGCATATTTATTTATAATTTCATTGGCAGTTTTATCATAGAACGCTACGTCGTCCTTTGCTGCCTTCATAAATTTCATTAGTTTGTATGAAAAACTAATATCTGTTTTTTCATATTGAACAGTTTCTAAAGTCCTTATTGCTTTTACTAACTCTTTAAGTTGCATAATTTTACTCCTTATAATCAAAAAGAGACTACGTTATGTAGCCTCTTTATTTTTTGTAATTTTCTATGATGCGTTCAAGTTCTGAAACACGTGCTTTTAACTTTTGTATTTCATATATATTTAAAGATACTAATTCGCCATAACGAAGACCGCATCCTTCTTCGCCATTTTCATCTGTCCACCCAACATACGCACCAATTTCTTGTGTCGTAAATCCAGCTTCCAATATAGCATCTTTCACTTCATTGGCGATTAAACCAATGTGTGTTCTGTTATGTGTATTTTCATTATATTTAAAACTTACTGGGCGTAATAAATCAAAGAACTCAGAATGTTTATCTGTTAAATCTTCAATTGTATTTTTTGCTTTTCTATCAGATGTAGTTGTAACGCCACGAGCAGAATAAACGTTTTGCCATCTTCTACTGTCTGTACCTAAGTTATATTTATTATCACCGTATGGCATAAGGTTACCTTGCACGCCAATTGTAGGTTGACCAGCTGTTCCGCCTTGAGTAAACCAATAAGTTCTATTGTTTTTACTTACGCTTGGTGAACTAAATGTAGCATAGTCAATACCCCAGAAAGCATTAGTATCTTTTGTTGTACCGCTACTACCAGGAGATACTGTAGCATACCACGTTTTATTTCCTCCCCAAATAACCGCATAATTAACAACAAATGTTAAATTGCTTGTTCCAGTATTTTTTGCACTATTTCCCCATTGGTCATATATATTAAGGTTTAATATTCTTGAATACCAATCCCACCATAACTTAGCGTAGTAGGAAGTTCCGCCTACTACGAAACCAAATTCAATAAAAGAATTATCGCCAACAACAGGGTCAATATTACTTATTCTCTTACCACTCATAACTAAACCAGCTTGTGTTTTAATATTTTCGCCATTGATATTTTCGGCATTTAACAAGTCAAAATATCCTTCCTTTGCATGAATACCAGAACTACTTATTCTTGTTTCTGGATAGTTTTCATCTTCATCCCAAAAGGCTAATAAACTGCTTCCTTGTTCATCGGCTGCACTTGCAAGAGATGTTTCTATTTTAAAACCATCGCCATACATACCTTGCGTTGTAGCACTTTCAGTGGTAGAAGTTCCGTCTGCATTATATCTCGCTAATTCTTCGCCGTCAACATATTTGTTGTTTATATACACACAGTTACCGTTAGCGTTTAATTCATAGTTTAGACTATATTTCTTTAAACTCGAATATGGCACAAAACGGTTATCAATAATTACATCATAATAATAATCATAAGTATCTTGGTCGGCAAATAAAACATATTCTCTATTTACTAAGATATACTCGCCATCAGATGTTACGGCGTATTGCTTTTTATAGAATGTAAGACTAGCATATAAGACATAATTGCCATCTATATACGTATATAAGCCATTTTCTTTTTCTTCATATGTTTTGCTATAATGAGGCAAGTTTTCATATAAAATATATGTATTGTTAATTAATACATAATCACCATTGGTTATTTCGGTATAAACTTCACTATATTTGGTTGCTTCACTTAAAAGAATATATTCAGAATTGATACTGATATATTCACCATCAACATCTTCTACATATTCGCCAGTTTCTTCGTCTAAACTATACTTTGTTAATTCAGCATATTCTACATAAGATTCTCCGTCGAATACATAAATACCATCGCTAGCTTCATTATATTCTTTAGAATATCGTGGCAACGAAGTACTTAATATGTAATTACCGTTAGCTAATACATATTCTCCATCTTCTGATTCTACATATTTTTCATCAAACCTTTTTAAACTATCTTTAAGCACATACTGACCATTATTAAGAACATAATCGCCCGAGCTATCTTTTATGTATTCAAGGTGATATCTCGTAACGCTTGAAACTAACACATATTGACTTCCGATATAGAAGTATTCTCCAGCGCCTTTAGTTTCCGTTTTAATATATTGTGCATTGTAAACATTTAATGTAGAACCTAAAACATATTCGCCGTTGATAATTACATAATCACCATGTTCATCGGTTGAATATACTTTTAGATATTTGTCTAAGCTAGAATATAACACTAATTCACCATTAATCCTAACATACTCTCCATCACCAACCGATGTATATACTGCCTTCTTTAATTGTAGTTCTGCAATATAACCGCTGTTTGCATATAAATCGCCACTTCTTGTAACACCAAAGTTTTCACCCGCCATAAGCATCAAATGATTAACGGAGTGGTTTGTAATAGTATATCGTGTATTGTCTGCACCCGTTCCTATTAAAATTCTAGTAGATACGTCTCCTAAATTATGCGAAATGAAGTTTTCATTAATTAAGAAACCATTTTCTTCAGTTCCGATATAACCACTTTTTGCCTCAATATGTCCAACTAGACTAACGTTACCAGTTGTGTCAGCATTGAACACTATATCATTATCGTGTTTAATACATAAACCACTTTCATCTAATAGAATTGAGCTATCACCATTAGTGATTTTTAAAGTTTCACTCATCATCAAGTTACCAATAATAGTTTGAGCAACTAAACCATACGCCGTCTTTTCAACTCCACTATCATCGTCATAATATATTCTACCTAGTGCAGTTTTAATAGTAGACCAGTTATCGTCCGTGAATAAGATTGTATTATTCATAATACGCATTTGTTCGTCGGAAAACGCAATTTTTGAATCGTCTGTATATTTTCTGCCAAGAATACCTGTATGGTCAATTGTAAACTCTTGGTTAGCCATATTAGTTAACCCAGCTCTTAAACTTCTACTTAACGGGTTTGCTATCAAGGAACTAATTTCTTCTTTGTGCTTTGTATAATCAATTAAGTCTTGCCAATTCGATGTTACACTTTTAGTTACTTTGGCTGCACTAACTACTAAATCTGCAAAAGTAAAGTCATTGCTGTTTAATCTAGCGGAATTAGAAAATGTTAATGTTAACTCTTCTCCATTATCTAAGTTAAATCCAAATTCGGTAACAGCTGGAGTATAAAACACTCCTTCGCTCTTTTCAATTGTGATTACTCTACCTAATTTTAACTGACTTGCGAATTTCTTAAATTTAATTTGTTTAAAGAAATCTATTGCGCTTATTGTAAAAGAAAAACTAGGTTGTGATACTCGAGATAATTGTTTCTCACCATCATCTTTAAGTTCTGATGCTAAATCAAGTACCTCTTCCATTGTGGTATCATCCAAAACTGCGAGATTAGTATTTTCGTAATCGCCTTCTACCCAATAACTTTCAAGTTCATTTAAAAGTTTGTGTGTAGCATCTTTAGATTTGATATATTTTTGAACATTACATACTAAATGAATATTTTGCATGTCAACAAGAATGTCGTCAATTATACTTTGTATATATTCGTTATCTTTTGTGACTAAACCATTATATTGTTCATGTAAATCAATCCATGGCGTTACCTCGTTTATTAATGCAAATCGTGTAAATCCACTAGCATAGTATTGCTCTTTACCATCTATCACCTCTGCAGCCATGTCAATTTTACAATAACTTTTGCCCGACACATCAATAAAATAAAGGTAATTATCGTAACCACATTCATCTAATGTTCCTACTACGTGAGGTGTATTTTCATCGAATTGGAAATTACCGTCTTTATAAATTGGCGCACTGTCATAACAAGTAAAATCTTGCATTAAGTTCTTTTTGAATGCCTCGCTATAAAATTGTGAGCCTTCTAGTAAGCTTGCGCATCCTACCTTTACTTGTTCTGCGGCAATTACTATTCCATTTGTTTCTGAACAGTCACACCATTCAATAATTTTATCATACTGACCATATCTTTCATAACCATAGCGACCATCTTCGGATTTAATAATCTTACAATAAGTATTGGTATCATTATCTTGAAAATAAAAATATTCATTTTCATAGTTTTCAAATAAACTACCTATCCTGCTTGTTCCGCTAAAAATATATTTTTGATTTTCTACCGAAGGTGATTTTTTGTAACAAGTATAAACCTTGTTTACATTTAAAACTTCGGCATGGAATTCTGAATATATATCCGCACTTATTTCAGATTGATATACAGTTTCTGCCAACAAAGGATAATTCATTATATATTGGTCTCTTGCTTGCGACAATTCATCTATCTTTAATTGAGACTCTTGAATTACTCTGTTATTTTCAGTTTGTTTTCCGTATTGGCTACGTAGTCGTAAAACCAATTCTTTATAAATTTCAACATTAGAATCATATATTGCTTTCCATTCATCAAGAGCATCAATCAGCTCTTCGGACATCCACTTACCATTTGCATCTTTGTAAAAGTCAAAATTAACTAAATAATTTGTACCCATAGGATTGACAGTTCTAATGTCTAAATCAGAGCCTTTGCAATTTAGTACAGTAACAATATTAGACGCATCTTCAGTTACTTCAACAGTATTCAATAAATTGTCAAATGATAAATAAATATCGGTTGGAACCGTTATATGTTTTATTTTTTTAATTTGAATTGTATGATACATATAGTCAAATATCCAAATCGCTTCATATGCAGCTTCTACTTCGTTGACCATAAAATCATAGCCGTTTGTAGTGTTTTCTTTGAAAGAACGATAAACGCCATCTGCATCACCATCACCATATCTTAATTCATCATCAATATATGTGATAGTCCAAACATCATTGTCTTGTGTAGTAGCATTATCTTGGTCTTGCAATTCAACCTTTATACCAAGTTGTTGATATAATTGCCCTACAATAGATGGTACTGAACTAGCATCATCAGGATTATAGTTTTCATCTAGTGGGTCAGCAGAATTATAGAATAAATAAACCTTTTCTTCTGTACTAATGTTTTTATTTTGTAAAACTACCTGATGTGATTCAGCAGTAACAGTTTTATAAACACCTGTGTCATCATCATTTTCAACTACTTTTTTGATTTCAAAATAACCAATGCCCTCTACAAACAAAAGCCTTCTGCCTTCAAGTAAATCATAGCAAGGTTGCTTGATTGTTTCTCCTTTAAGATTTTGTATAGTTTTTCTAACCTCTAGTGATATTTCGGATAAACTATTTAATCTTAAGATACAATTGCTATTTATGCCTTGAACAGTGCAAAGTTGCTTTTTATTTGGATTGCAGAGGTATATACTAGGTATTTCATATTTATTATGTTTATCAAAATTTATGTCCATATATACCTCCTAGAATCCTACACTAACAAACTGTGGGCAGGTTATTTTAATTTTGCCTGTTAGTGTTATTTTTAGAATATTCTTTCCCTTTTTTAATCTAAGCCAATGCTTGTTAAAGTTAGCTAAGAACACTCCGTCGCCGTCTATAATTTTTAATTCGTTATCAATAGTGATTTCTTTGTTTTGTGGTAAGTCCACCAACTCAAATACTCTATTTTCATCATCGCTCATGTTGGTAATTTGAATACTATTTCCACTCGTGATTGTAAATCTTATAAGAGGATACACATAATCATCAATAATATCTGACTTATTAAAAATATTTATTAACTTATCAGTATAGTTGCCATCATTAAGTGTTACCATAGTATCAACACCATATTGGTATGGAGAATTTAATACTGCTATCATCTTAAACCCTACGCAGAAACCATTTACCATAATTTCACTAATTTCTCTAAACCTGCACATATAGTAAAATTCTTCGGTTTCAGGACGATGAATAATCAGTTTTTTGAATTCGCTTCCACTATTAAGCCATGCTAATATTTCTCTTTTATTTATATCGTGAATAATAGCATCACTAATTAATGTCATCTCTACTTCTGGAGCATTTTCTTCTACGATATTAGTAATATAAAAATGTTTCATATTCTTGGCTTTTTGCGTAGAAATACTATGGTCAAATATTGTTCGTTCTTCTGTTGAGTCGTTGCCACCAAAAGAACCTAATTTAAGCCCATATTGTGCCGAAAATACACCATTGTAAGTTACATAGATTGCATTCAATATGTCTTCCTCCTTTTTTATTATTAAAAGCACCACTGTTTAGCGGTGCTTTGGTTATATTTTAAATTTATCTACGCTTGTTGATTTGCCACTTCTACTAATTGTCTTATCAATCTCTTCTTTAACCTTTTTAACGGCTGTATTGACGATTTTCTCTAATTCTGGAAGTGACTCTTTATCCACATTATCACAATGTATTGTAATAAGAGGTGAATTATAATTAACAACACCGCCTTGCGTAGTTATTCCAGGCAATGTTTTGTTCATAAATCTTGACATTTGTTTTGGTGTTACGACTAACTCGCCATTCAAAAGCTTTGCGAATCTTTCATGGCTATCAAGTTGTGCGCCACTCACAAATCCACCAGTATGGTGTGTTTCAATAGAGGTGCCGCCGCTCAATGCCTCTCTAATTGCATCCGTTGTCATAAGAGCAGCATTTTCTATTGCTTTTGTTATCGATTCAATTTGGTCGTTGATAAAGTTTTCATATTCGTCATATTCATTATCTAATTGAGCACTCAAATCCTCAATTGCTTTTTCTAGTGTATATTCTTCCAAATCTTCTTGAGCCTCTCTTAATTCACTCTCAAGTTCTCTAACATTTGCTCTACCAGATGCTGAAGTATCCATTCTTGCAATAGCAAGTTTTGTTTCCAAATCAGCAACTGTCTTTTGCTTTTGCGCTAAGTTCTTCTGATAATCAAGTTCTTCTTGATAAGTTTCAAGAAGTTCCTTACGTATATCAACAATGTCTTTATATTTATCTAATTGGTCTTCAAGAGCATCAGATTGCTTTTCCAATTTTTCTGTAAACTCTTCAATTAAATCAGTTCTTTCTAATGTATTGATAACAACTTCTGCTTCTAACTGATTATTTAAAGCATTTTCCAATGATTGTTTTGCAGAGTTTAAATCGCTCTCATTTAAACGACCTTCGTTGTATGCCACAAGTACTTTATCATAATATTCTTGTGCGGCTTTTACAGTTTCAGCATATGAATCCCTTACTGATTGCAAATAGTCTAAAAGTGTATTTTTGCTTAATGTATAACCATCTGCTCCCTTTTGTAAACTACCAGATGCTTCT
>JAFZDT010000137.1 GCA_017561055.1 Erysipelotrichaceae bacterium | reverse complement strand
GTCTTGCAACGGGCATGATTAAGGATCTTCGGCTGACAGACAGTAATTTTTCGGGAAAGAGTGCCAAGATTTCAGGAGAAGCTTTAAACAAAAGAGATGTGGATGAAGTTCTGAAGGGATTAAAGAACGGTGCCCTGATTATTCAAAAGGCAGGAGCATTAAATTCTGATACAGCGAAAGCTTTGTATAAAAAGTTACAGCAGGAGAGCAGTGGTCTGATTATTGTTTTGGAGGGAACCAAGAGATCCATTAATGCCCTATTGGAGCAAAATCCCATACTGGAGGAGTGCTTTACCGCACGAATCGATATGGAAGCTTTAAGTGATGATGCGTTGGTGGCTTTTTGTAAAAAGTATGCTTATGAGAATGAATTTTCCATTGATGAAGTCATTTCTTGGATTGAGAGATATCCTTATCATGATGGAATTACCTTAAGTGGTGGTGAGCCATTTTTACAGCCAGATGCTTTAGTAAAGGTATTGGATGGTATTGAACATTTACATTACAATGTTTGGTGTTATACAGGTTTTGTTTTTGAACAATTAATAGAAGATGCAAGTAAAAGAAAACTATTAGAAAAAATAGATGTTTTGGTAGATGGGCCATTTGTGCTATCAAAACGTAGTTTGGCTATTTCATTTCGAGGTTCTACCAATCAACGTTTGATTGATGTGAAAGCATCTTTGAAGGAAAATAGAGTAATAGAATTGAAGTAAGTGCATCTTGCACTTACTTTTTTAGATTGGAGGTATACGTATGATTTATGTCATGAGTGATCTACATGGGTGCTATGAAGAGTATTGCAAAGCGTTAGAACTGATTGATTTTTCTAGTGAAGATATATTATATGTACTAGGTGATATCGTAGATCGTGGGAAAGAGCCAATTAAGATCTTACAAGATATGATGATGCGTGATAATGTATATCCAATCATTGGAAATCATGATTACATGGCAATGAGTGTATTACGTAAACTAACTGTTGAAATTACGGAAGATAATTATGAGAATCATTTAACTGAAGAGGATATGGAAGCGTATTATCGTTGGATGCAGGATGGTGGTCATGTGACCATTGAACAATTTAAAGCTTTATCCTTTGAAGAAAAGCAAGATATTCTAGATTATATGGATGAATTTGCATTATATGAAGAAGTAAGTGTGAATGGTAGAGATTATATTTTAGTTCATGCAGGGTTAGAACCGTTTGATGAAAATAAGAATCTAGATGATTATGGTTTACAAATGATATTTAAACGTTGTAATTATGATCGACAATATTTTGATGATAAATACGTGATTACTGGACATACGCCAACGGTAATGATCGATCCTGCATATCGTGGAAAAATATATGAGAAAAATAATCATATTGCTATTGATTGTGGGTGTGTGTTTGGTTTTGCATTGGGTGTGTATTGTTTGGATACGCAGGAAAAGTATTATATACAAAAAGAAGATGACAAATAGTCATCTTCTTTCTATTTTCCAGTTGATCCAAATCCCCCAGCACCACGTTCTGTATCACTTAAAGTATCTGTTTCTTCAAATGTTACATGTAAATATGGAGCAATGACGATTTGAGCAATTCTTTGTTTTGGTTCTACAGATTGTGTAGTATTTGAGTGATTGTGTAAACAAACCATGACTTCACCACGATAGTCACTATCGATGACTCCTACTTTGTTTGCAGGTGCTAATCCTTGTTTAGTACCCATAGAACTTCTTGCATAAATGAAGCCAGCATACCCTACAGGAATTTCCATAGATAAGCCTGTATGAATCTTTACAGTTGTATGAGCTGGAATTTCTAACGTTTCTTCTAATAGTGCATATAAATCAGCACCCGCTGCTGTTTCGCTACCATAGGTTGGTAGGACTGCTTCTGGATGTAATTTCTTAATTTTAACTAGACTCATTTGATATCCTCTGAAACATAAGTTGGTTTGCCATTAGAAAGTGCTAAATAATTTTCAGCATAAGCTACTACATACCATCCTTCTTCTAAATCTTTTTCATAGGCTTCTTTATCAAATAATTGTGGAACCATGGTTGAATAGAAGAATTCACATTCTATTGGTTCACATCTACGGAAGGTAAATTGTACAGAACAGTTCATAAATTTAAATTTGAAAGAATCTAAGAACCATCCATTTGCGGCTTGGTCTTCTAACCATTCTTTCATTTTTCTTTCTGGTGTCCATGGACTTTTTACTGATGTTAAATAATCTCTAGATAAATTCATATTCAAATCTCCTTTTATAAAATTTCAACGATTTCTGTTTCTTCGTCTTCTACTTCTTCTTCCTTAATTCTAGGAGTAAAAGAAGCCACAAATGTTAATAGACATACAACAAATAAAGCAAGTGTATGTATTACGAAGTAGAAATTTGCATTCATGGTAAACTCAAATGCAAAGAAATAACAAATAGCTAGGTTGATAACAAAATAAGAAATACTAATTAAATATAAACGAAAACGCATCCATACATAGTGTCTTCCTCTTTTTGGTAATAAAATAGGTACAAAGTATAAGAAAGCACTGGAAATTGTAGTGAATAATATTGATACGTATTGTAACAAACTAATATTTGGAATTAAAAAAGCGACTGCCGCATAAAATGCGAGAAGTATAAATAAATATAAGAAAAAATATAGTTTTCTTTTTGTCATAATTGTTACCTCGTTTTTTATAGTATATCATGTAATTGTTATGAAATCGAATGGAAAAATGGTATAATACGAGTACGTAGAGGTGATAATCATGAAAATTGTAAAACCAGATTACAATCAAGGCTTATTAAACGTTATGACAAGTATCGTTAAATATTATGGTGGGGATGTAGTATATCCTACACATCCTGTAGTAGATGAACTTTTATCTACACCACAAAAACATATTTGTGTATTTCTAATTGATGCAATGGGTGCTAAATTAATTGAACGCCATTTGCCTGAAGATAGTTTCTTAAGACGTCATATGGTACAAGAAATTACTACGGTGTATCCAAGCACAACAGCTGCAGCTACAGTTGTAGCTGAAACAGCAGAGCCTCCTTGTAAAACAGGATGGACTGGTTGGACACATTATTTTCCTGAAATTGATGATCATAGGGTCTTGTTTTTAAATATGAGTTATTTTGATTATACATTCCATAAGGATAATTTTACTTATTCAACATTGCCTTTGGATCATATTCAATTTAAGTTAACTCGTCAAGGTGTTCATAGCCAAGTGATTTATCCAGCCTTTAGAAAAAAGGGTGCTAAAACATTTGATGAGATGTGTGATCGTATTCTTGAAAGAATGTCACATGAAAATGAATATACATATTGTTATTGGGATGCATTTGATTCTCTATTACATAAAAAAGGTGTAGATTGTGAAGAAGCGATTCAAATGTTAAAAGATATTGATAAGAGCATTGAGAACTTGTGTTCTAAATTAGAAGAAGGACAAACATTAATTGTCTTAGCGGATCATGGCCAAATTGATACGGAATGTGTAAATATTTTGGAATATAAAGATTTGATGGATTGTATGCGTGTAAAACCTTCAGTTGAATGTAGAGCGAGTGCTTTCTTTATTAAAGAAGGAAGACATGAAGAGTTTGAACGTTTATTTAAACAATATTTTGGTAATGATTTTATTTTATATACAACAGATGCATTTATTAATGAAGGATATTTAGGACCATTTGGTGAACATCCTCGTTTACGTGAATTATTAGGCGACTACTTTGCATGTGCAATTGGAAAAGTAAATTTGATTGCTGGTGATGTTAAATTTGTTGGACAACATGCAGGATTAACTGAAGATGAAATGATGATACCGTTAATTGTGTATCAGAAAGGAAAGTAAAATGAAACCTGTATTAGCAATCCTGGCTGCTGGAATGGGTAGTCGTTATGGTGGATTAAAACAAATTGATACTGTTGGTAGTAATGGTGAAAGTATTATAGATTTTAGTATCTATGATGCCAAAGAAGCAGGATTTGAGAAAGTCGTTTTAATCATTCGTAAAGAACATGAAGAAGCGTTTGAAAATGCTTTGGGTAAAAAAGTTCGTCAGTTTATGGAAGTGGAATATGTGTTCCAAGATATGAATGATTTACCTAATGGATATACTATGCCTGAAGATAGAGTAAAACCATGGGGTACAACACATGCATTATTAGCATTAAGACATACGATTCAAGAACCATTTATGATTATTAATGCGGATGATTATTATGGTAAAGATTCGTTTAAGATTATGTATGAATTTTTATCAAATCCAGATAATAAAGAATTTGCGATGATGGGCTATAAATTAGAAAATACATTAACCGAACATGGTAGTGTAACACGTGCTATTTGTGATGTGGAAGACACATATTTACAAAAGATTGTAGAAATTCAAAAGATTCGTAAAAATGGTAATGGTGCTGAATATGAAAAAGACGATGAATGGTTACCACTAGAAAATTCTTTAGTATCTATGAACTATTGGGGATTTACTCCTGAAGTATTTGCATTATTTGAAGAAGTGTTTGTGAATTTCTTGGATAGAGAATATGCGAAAAATCCAATGTTGTGTGAACATGTGATTCCTACAGCAATTGGGGAATTGTTGATTTCTCATAACATTAAGGTAAAAATGTTACAATCAAATGCCAATTGGTTTGGAGTAACGTACCAAGAGGATAAACCTTTGGTGGTTGAAAAATTGCAAGAATATAAAGATGCTGGAATGTATCCGTTTGATTTGTGGAGTAAATAATGGCTGATTATATGAATACCTATAGCGGAAAGAAATTTTTCGTGTTGCATCCAGATATGGATAGTATTGATGTTGTAGATATTGCGCATGCGTTGAGTTTGTTGTGTAGAGGAAATGGACATGTAAAGCATTTCTATTCTGTAGGACAGCATTGTATCAATTGCGCAAAATTAGCTAAAGCTAGAAATCTAAGTGTGGAATTGCAGTTTGCTTGTTTATTGCATGATGCATCAGAAGCATATATGTCGGATGTGATACGTCCACTTAAAAAAGATTTGCCGTATTATGTAGAAATTGAAGAACAATTATTACAAGTTATTTTTGAGAAATATGGTATTAAAGAGTATGTGAATCATAAAAGTGTAAAAGCAATTGATGATGCTTTGTGTCATTACGATTTAAAATATCTATTAAATTTAGATATTGAAGTAGAAGAATTAGAATATATACCAGATATTTCTTTTAAGAATCCTATGGATGTGGAAAAGGAATATATCGAAGTATTTGAACAATTAAAAAGGGAGTTGCTATAAAAGAGCAACTCCCATTTCTTCTAATTGAGCTTGTACATCAGTATCTGGTGTATCTTCAGTAACAATCGTATGTATTTGATCTAAAGATGCGAATTTGTAATTTCCTTCTGAATAGAATTTTTTGTTTTCTAATACGGCATAGACTTGTTGAGAATGTTCGATAATGGCTTTTTTCGTTAAACCATCTTCCATGTCGAAAGTAGAAATAAGTTTTTTCGGTAAGGAAATACCAACGGAACCAATGAAGCTTTTATCAAAGTTATAATTTGAAATGGTTTCGATTGCACTACTTCCAACAAATCCATGTAAAGAAGTAGATAATATACCACCACAACAGATAATGTTAATGTGATTTGAATGTGCAAGGGTATTTAATATGTCTAACATATTTGTGACAACGGTCATAGGTTTATTTCCTTGAGCAATGCATCTAGCTAATAAGACATTGGTGGTTGAAATATCTAGGAAAATCGTATCTCGAGGTTGAATGCATTCATAGGCTTTCGTAGCAATCTTCATTTTATTTTCAGCATCTTTTCCTAAACGGGTTTCTAAATTTTTTTCGGTACTATAGTTTTTAACATCGACTGCTCCACCATAGATGCGTTTTAAAAAGCCTTGTAGTTCTAAGTTTTTTAAGTCTTTACGAATACAATCTTCAGTGACTTCAAATTGTTCACTTAAGTCTTTCACCATGACTTTACCATGTGTTTTGACTAATTGAAGAATGGTATCTAAGCGTTCATGTACTAGCATGTCATCACATCCTTTTGTATAGTATAACGTATTTTAGAATTGAAAGCAAAAGGGTTAGTATTTCCAATTATAAGTGAAAATGCTATACTAATAACGTTATAAAAAAGGAGAAGGTATATGATCGAAATTATTAAGGCGATTATTTTTGGTATAGTAGAAGGTATTACGGAATGGTTACCTATTAGTTCTACAGGACATATGATTTTATTAGAAGAATTTTTACATATGAATGTTTCTGAGGAGTTTTGGAATTTCTTTTTGGTAGTTATTCAATTGGGTGCAATTATTGCGGTTGTTGTAATGCATTGGAATTCTATTTTCCCATTTAATTTTAATAAGAAAAAAGGTTCATTTATTAAAATGGATATTATGGTTCTTTGGTTTAAAATTGTAGTAGCATGTGTTCCTGCAGCTGTAGTTGGTATTTTGTTTGATGATATTTTGGAAAAGTATTTATATAATCCAATTGTTGTGGCTACAATGTTAATTTTATTTGGTATTGGATTTATTTTAATTGAAAATCGTAATCAAAATAGTGTAGCTAGAGTAAGTGATATTCATAAATTATCATTTAAAGATGCAATTTTAATTGGTATGTTCCAATTGATTGCGGCTATTTTCCCAGGTACTTCTAGAAGTGGGGCTACAATTTTAGGTGGTCTTATGATTGGAGTAAGTCGTGTAGTGGCTGCTGAATTTACGTTCTATTTAGCTATTCCAGTTATGTTTGGGGCTAGTTTATTAAAGGTATTAAAGATTGGGTTTGCCTTTACTACTATGGAATTTATGATTCTTGGTGTAGGTATGTTTACAGCCTTTATTGTTTCTATTTTAGTTATTAAGTTCCTTATGTCATATATTAAGAAACATGACTTTAAGGTATTTGGATATTATCGTATTATTTTAGGTATTTTAGTTATTGGCTATTTCTTGTTATTAGCATAGGGGTGTTATTATGATTCGTAGTCGTATTGAAGCTTTACAAACTATTATGAAAGAAAAACATATTGATGTTTGGATGGTTTGTACTGCAGATTATCATCAAAGTGAATATGTATCTGATTATTTTAAGATGCGTGTGTTTTTGAGTGGTTTTACAGGTAGTGCTGGTACTTTAATTGTGACACAAGATCATGCTGGATTATGGACGGATGGTCGTTATTTTATCCAAGCAGAAAAGCAATTGGAGAATTCAGGTATTGAATTGTATCGTATGGGTGAAGAAGGTGTCGAAGATACATTAACATTTATTCAAAATCGTTTGCCTGTTGGAGGTACATTAGGGTTTGATGGTCGTACGGTTTCTAGTGCGTATGGAAAGCAATTAACAGCAATCTGTGAAAGTAAACAAGCTTCTATGGCCATTGAAGAAGATATTGCGGATGGTTTATGGGAAAATCGTCCAGCTTTACCATTAACGAAGGCTTTTGTTTTAGAAGAAAAATGGTGTGGAGAATCATGTAGTAGTAAATTAGCACGTGTTCGTAAGTATATGGATGAAGTAGGTGCAAATTATCATGTTCTAACAACATTAGATGATATTGCTTGGTTATTGAATGTTCGTGGTAGAGATATTAATAGTTGTCCGGTAGTAGTATCTTATTGTGTAGTTGGTAAAAATGAAGTACATTGGTTTGTAGATAGTAACAAATTAGTGGATATTCAAGAATATGTAAATACTTTAGGTATTTGTGTACATGGTTATGATGAAGTGTATGACTTTGTAAAAACATTAGATGGTCATGTTTTATATGATCCGAATAAAGTGAATCTATTATTGGGTAAATCTATTGCATGTGGTATTGAAAAAGAGAATCCTACAGTATTGATGAAAGCTATTAAAAATGAAGTAGAAGTAGAAAATCTTCGTAAGTGTCATATTAAAGATGGCTTAGCGGTTACTCGTTTTATTTATTGGTTAAAGAAGAATATTGGTAAATTTGAGATTACAGAAATTACCGCCAGTGATTATTTGGATGAACGTAGAAAAGAACAAGAGAATTATTTAGAAAGTGGTTTTGGTGTAATTGGGGCTTATAATGCGAATGCGGCAATGATGCATTATAGTGCGCAAAAGGGTTCAGAAGCGACTTTGGAACCACATGGTTTCTATTTAATTGATTCTGGTGGACAATATTATGAAGGTACAACAGATATTACACGTACTGTTGTTTTAGGACCAATTAGTGATGAGTGGAAGATGCATTATACCCAAGTATTGCGTGGTATGATGAATTTATCTCGTGCTAAATTCTTGTATGGATGTCGTGGTATGAATTTAGATATTCTTGCTAGAGAACCATTATGGAACATTGGTATTGATTATAAGTGTGGAACAGGACATGGTGTTGGTTATTTATTAAGTGTTCATGAAGCGCCTAATGGTTTTAGATGGCGTATTGTACCAGAAAGAAATGATAGTTGTGTACTTGAAGAAGGTATGGTAACTACTGTAGAACCTGGTGTGTATATTGAAGGAAGCCATGGTATTCGTATTGAAAATGAATTAGTATGTCGTAAGGGGTCTAAAAATGAATATGGACAATTCATGGAGTTTGAAACGATTACAATGGCACCAATTGATGTCGATGCGATTGATTTCTCTTTATTATCAAAAGAAGAATTAGCTTTCTTGAATGCATATCATAAAACCGTCTATGAAACATTATCACCACTATTACCAAAAGAAGAAGCTGATTGGCTTTATGAGGTAACTTGTGAGCGTTAAAGTTCAAAAGGTAGAATTATCTACACCAGTATTTTGTGTTAGTGATATTCATGGACATTTAGATTTATTAAAAGAGGGCTTAAAAAAAGCAAACTTTTCTAGTGATGATACCTTAATTGTCCTAGGAGATATGGTTGAAAAAGGACCACAAAATTTAGCAGTACTTCGTTACATAATGCATATGCCAAATGCGTATGTAGTACAAGGAAACTGTGAAGTATGGATTTTAGATTTATTAGAAGATCCTGAAACATTGAAAAAGTATTTACCACTTCGTAAAGAAAGTTTGTTTTGGGATATGATAGAAGAAATGCAATTTGTGTATGATAACAATGTGGAAGAATTGATTGAAAAGATCAAAGAAAATTATCAAGAAGAGTTGGATTGGATTAAGAATCTACCAGTCATTTTAGAAACAGATACAATGGTATTTGTACATGCGGGAATTAAACATTTAGATTTAGAACAAAATAGCATTGAAGATTGTTTGATTTATTCACAATTTGAAATTCAAACACCTGAGCTACCAAAGTATGTAATGGTAGGGCATTTGCCGGCTGTGAATTATAGTACGGAAATGCCAAGTTGTAATCCTCGAATTCATGTAGAGAAGAAAGTGATTTCGATTGATGGAGGTATGGGTGTTAAAAGTGATGGACAATTAAATGTGTTTGTTATTGATAAACTAAAGCCATTATCTTTCCATTATGTATCAATTGAAGATACAGCAAAGTTGTGTG
>JAFZDT010000136.1 GCA_017561055.1 Erysipelotrichaceae bacterium | reverse complement strand
TCCTAAGATGGTAGTATTCTTGAACAAATGCGACATGGTTGATGATGAAGAATTAATCGACTTAGTTGAAATGGAAGTTCGTGAATTATTATCTGAATACGGATTCGATGGTGACAACACACCAGTTATCCGTGGTTCTGCTTTCTACGCTGGTGAAGGTGTACCTGAATGGGAAGCTAAAATTGATGAATTAATGGATGCAGTTGATGAATGGGTACCTGCTCCAACTCGTGAAGTTGATAAACCATTCTTAATGGCTGTAGAAGACGTTATGACAATTTCTGGTCGTGGTACAGTTGCTACTGGACGTGTTGAACGTGGTACATTAAAATTAGGTGAAACAGTTGAAATCGTTGGTATCAGAGATACTCGTACAACAGTTGTTACAGGATTAGAAATGTTCCGTAAACAATTAGAATTCGCTGAAGCTGGAGATAACATCGGTGCATTATTACGTGGTGTTAACCGTGATGAAATCCAACGTGGACAATGTTTAGCAAAAGTTGGAAGCGTTAAGCCTCACACAACTTTCAAAGCTCAAGTTTACGTATTATCAAAAGAAGAAGGTGGACGTCATACTCCTTTCGTATCTAACTACCGTCCTCAATTCTACTTCCGTACAACAGACGTAACTGGTGTTATTAACTTACCAGAAGGTGTTGAAATGGTTATGCCAGGTGACAACATCGAAATGACAGTTAAATTAATCCACCCAATCGCTGTAGAACAAGGTACACAATTCTCTATTCGTGAAGGTGGCCGTACAGTTGGTGCTGGTAACATCACAGAAATCATTGAATAATATTTCTTAAATGTTAATTTAAAGCTACTCTTATGAGTAGCTTTTTTCTTTTCCTTGAGATTTGTGATTGTGCATTATATAATTTCTATGGCATATAAAGGAGTAATTCATGAATAAAACAACCATATTTTTTGACATGGACAACACGTTAATTGATCGTATGGAAGCAGCGAAGCTAACTTATCGACATATTTTAAAGTATTCAAATATACCAGATGAAGATCATGATGCTGTTTTTAATACGATGTGGTCGCTAGATGATAATGGAGAATATCCAAAATCTAAGATATTTGAAAAGATTGCCAGTGAATATCATTTTGATGATTCATGGGTTAAAAATATGACCGATTTATGGTTTGCGACTTTGCCTGAATATACAATTGTCTTCGAGAAAACGGTATCAACCCTAAAACAGTTGAAGTCACGATATAAAATTGGTATGATAACTAACGGCTCTTTTGTTATGCAATCACGCAAAATAGAAGTAGCGAATTTTAGTTACTTATTTGATGCTATTGTAATTGCAGGAGAGCACAATCTAGCTAAGCCACAAAAAGAATTATTTTTATTAGCTTGTGATAAGATTGGATGCTTGCCACAAGAAGCGTATTTTGTTGGTGATAGTATTAAAAATGATATATATGGTAGTTTTGATGTAGGAATGTCACCTATTTATATATGGAGAGATGACTCTAGAAAATGTCCTTTAGAAAACATACCTCATATTTATACAATAGAAGAAGTATTGGAGGTAATTCCATGGCAATAACAACCATCTTATTTGATTTAGATAATACATTAATTGATCGTAAAAGAGTATTTGAAGAGATGTTAATGCAAAAGATTGGTGAATACCATAATGAGAATGTTGCGGATATTGTTCAAGAAATTATTAAATGGGATAATAATGGAAATCAACATCGATTAGTTACTTTCCAACAATATGTAGATACATACAATGTAAATGTTACAGCAAAAGAGTTAAATGACTATTGGAATGAAAATAGTGGTAAAATTATATACGTATATGATGATGTGTATGAAACATTGAGATATTTAAAATCTAAATATCGTTTAGGTATAGTAAGTAATGGTAATCCAGAAAGTCAAAGAAGAAAAATAAATCAGTTACCTTTTATTGATTTATTTGATTTAGTGATTGTTTCTGGTGAATTGGGTATTGATAAACCTGATATTCGTATATTTGACTATGCAGCTAAGTCTATGAATGTAACAAACAATGAATGTGCATTTGTAGGGGATAACTTTAGATGTGATATTCTTGGAGCAACCAATGCTGGAATGCTAGCGATATGGAAATGCACTAAAGAACAATTTGATGAAAAATATATATGTATTGAACATATAAACGAACTTAAAAAATATTTATAGGAAGAGGTTTGAGTATGGCAATAAAAGAATTAACAAAGATAGAATTTGATGCGTTTGCATCTAAACATGAACAAGCAAATTTCCACCAAACAACAAATTGGGGAGAACTTAAAAAATTAACAGGATGGGTTCCACATTTATTAGGATATTATAAAGAAGATCAACTAGTGGCTGGCGGATTATTTCTTTCTAAAAGTACACCGCTAGGAAAAGATGTATTCTACTCTCCAAGAGGTTTCTTAATTGACTATCAAAACCGTGAATTAGTAGAAGAATTTGTAGCTGAACTTAAGAAATATTTACGTGCAAATAATTGTATGTATTTAAAAATCGACCCATATGTAATTTGTCAACAACGCGATTTATATGGAAAAGTTGTAGAAGGTGGTATTGATAATCGCCCAGTGGTTGAACATTTAAAATCTTTAGGATTTGATCATGCTGGATACAATCTACATTATGAAACATTGCAACCTAGATGGATGTTCACAACACCTACATTAGGTAAAACAGAAGAAGATTTATTTAAACAAATGGAACCTAAAACTAGACAATTATTAAGAAAAAATATGCGTTTAGGTTTGAAATGTCGTGAAATTGAATATGATGAAATTGCGAAATTCCAACAAATCATGGCAAAAACTGGTGACCGTAGAGAATTCTTTACTAGACCAGTTGAATACTATCAACAAATGTGGAATTGTATGCATGATGATGGTATGTTCAAAATCTTATTTGTGGAATTAAATACAACAGAATTGCATGATGCTTATGCGAAAGAGTTGGCACAATTTGAAAAAGAATATCAAGAACGTATTGATAAACGTGCTAAAACTAAAAATGTAAATGAAGCAAAATTCCAAGCAAAACAACAAGAAACTCAAAATCAAATTGATCGTTGTAAGAATAAATTAGTTGAATGTGATAAGTTGAAAGAACAATATGGAGAAGTTATTACTATGGGTGGTATTTGTTTCTTAATCTATGGTAATGAAGTATTATCTTTAAATGGTGGTACATTTGAAGAATTTATGAACTTCCAATCTGCTTATACATTACACTATGAAATGGTAAAATATGCGGCTGATCATGGATATCAAAGATATAACTTCTATGGTATTACTGGTGATTTTGAAAATAAAGATTCTCAATATGGATTATATGTATTCAAAAGAGGATTTGGTGGTGAAGTTGGTGAATTGATTGGTGAATTTGACTTAGTAGTTAGTCCATTCACTTATAAGATGTTCAACTTAGCTTATGCAGTTTACCAAAAGATGAAAAAGATTAAACATAAATTATTAGGAAATTAAGAAGCGAAAGCTTCTTTTTTTTCATATTTATCCAATATTTGTTAATACTAGTACTAGGTGATAAATATGCAAATAGAAATAATTTCAGAAGATGTGTATAAAATGTTAGAAAAAGAGAATTCATATATGAACTTTCAACAAACTGTAGCATGGGCGAAGGTAAAAGCTAGTACAGGATGGAAACCACATTACTTTGCGTGTAGATATAATGATAATACTTATACATGGCTTGTATTAGAAAAAATATATATGAAAGTGTTTAAAGTTTTTTATAGTCAAAAGGGTTTGGCTATAGATTACGAAAACGAAGATTTAGTTAAAGAAGTGTATTGGTATATGAAAGATTGGATAAGAAAAGAAAAAGGAACTATGTTAATTATTGATCCCAATATTACTATAGAACCTAATGTGTTTAAACAAATAGGGATTGTACCGATAAGACAAATCGTTCCTAATGCGAAAGATGTTGGTGTGAATTGTTATTATGTGAAAGGCTTGAAAAGTAATTATAAAGAGGTATATGAAGGGTTTGGTAAGCGAAACAAAGGTTCGATTAAAAAGAGTAAGCGATATGTATGGAATGTTGAAATATTAGAAAGAAATGAAATAGAACGATTTTATGAAATATTACAACATACAGCAGAAAGAAGTAGGTTTTCGATACGTTCTATAGAATATTTTAGAAAAATATATGATGTTTTTAAAGAAAAAGTAATATTTATTGTATTAATACTAGATGTAGAAAAGAGTATTGAACAGTTAAAATTGAGTATAGAGAATCATACAAAAAAACTGAGTTATATAAAAAGTGAGAATAAGAGGATTGAACTTATTGGCCAGATAAAACAGTGTGAGAAAGAAATAGAACGTTTAAGCGCGATGGAATGTTATGTGGATGTTTGTTCGGCAATGTATATATTAGATAAGCCTAAAGAGCTTATACACGTTTTTGGAGGGAATGTAAAAGAATATATGGATTTTGAGGGGCAATTCTATTTACATGATTATATGATGCGGTATGCAGCAAATGAGGGATATACAACATATAATTTCTATGGATGCGAAAATAATGGGGTATTTTTAGAGAAAATTGCATATATGAAAGAAGGATTTTGTGGTAAATATGTAAAAACTATAGGAGACTATTTGTTGGTGAATTCTAAATGGAAAACCAAGTGGTTCTATAGATGTCGTTGTATTTATCTATGGATAAGGAAATATATATAGTATAAGAAAAGCCTTTATTTATAAGGTTTTTTATTATGTAAAATAGGAAATAAGCATATGAAAAAAAGTTATAAAAAAATTATAAAAAAAGTGAAAAAAGTGCTTGCATTACTAGTGGCTTTTTGTTATATTATTTGAGCGACCGTATGGACGTGCGAGGTTGCTGACCCACCGACAACCGTTGTCATGGCAGTGGCAGTCAGGTAATTCGCATCGAGCGGTGTCTATCATGGATGTAGACAAGTGTAAAAAAGGAGGATTTCCATGGCAAAAGCAAAGAACAGTGTACGCATTCGTTTGAAAGCGTATGAGCACAGAAGCTTAGATGCAGCTAGCGAAAAAATCGTTAAAGCGGCTCAAGATCACGGTGCTAAGAAAGTAGTTGGACCTGTACCACTTCCAACTGAAAGAGAAGTAATTACTATTTTACGTGCGGTACATAAGTATAAAGATTCTCGTGAACAATTCGAGATCAGAACTCATAAGAGATTAATCGAGATCGTTAGCCCTACAGCAGAAACAATCGACGCATTAAGTCGTTTGGAATTGCCAAGCGGTGTTGACATCGAGATTAAGTTATAGGCAATGGAGGTGACATCATGAAAGGTATTTTAGGACGTAAACTTGGCATGACTCAAGTCTTCACAACAGATGGTGAATTAATTCCTGTAACAGTTGTTGAAGCAACACCAAACATTGTGTTACAAAAGAAAACTATTGAAAAAGATGGCTATGAAGCTGTTCAATTAGGTTTCGAAGATGTTAAAGAATCAAGAGCAACAAAACCTGCTGTTGGTCATGCTAAAAAAGCAGAAACTGCTCCAAAGCGTTTCATTCGTGAAATTCGTGGAGCTGAAATGATGAACTTAGAAGTAGGTTCAGAAGTTAAGGTTGATTTATTTGCGGCTGGAGACATGGTTGATGTTTCTGGTGTTTCTAAAGGTAAAGGGTACATGGGTACAATTTACAGAAACAACGCAACAATGGGACCTAAGAGCCATGGGGGATCTAAAAACATTAGACACATTGGTTCATTAGCTACAGGTGGTATTACATCTAGAGCTGGTAAGATTACTAAGGGAACAGCTATGGCTGGTCATGAAGGTGCGTTAAACGTTACTACTCAAAACTTAGAAATCGTTAAAGTGGATGTTGAAGGTAACTACTTATTAATTAAAGGTAATGTGCCTGGTCCAAAGAAAGGCTTAGTTGTTGTTAAAACAACAGTTAAACCTGTTAAAGCTGTATCAGCTAAAGAGTTGGTAAGCTTAGAAGCGAAAGAGGAGGAATAGTACATGCCTACAGTAAAAGTGATTAATAAAGCTGGTGCTGAAGTAAAAGAAATTACTTTATGTGATGCTGTATTCGGTATCGAACCAAATCAACAAGCTATGTTTGATGCATTAGTAATGCAACAAGCTTCATTACGTCAAGGTACACATGATACTAAAGGACGTACAGAAGTTAGCGGTGGTGGTAAAAAACCATTCCGTCAAAAAGGTACTGGTAGAGCTCGTCAAGGTTCTACACGTGCTCCACAATGGAAAGGTGGGGGAACAGTATTTGGTCCTACACCAAGAAAATATGGTTATACAATCAACCGTAAAGTTCGTCGTTTAGCTTTAAGATCATTATTATCTCAAAAAGTTATCGACAGTGCATTCAAAGCTATGGATGATATGAGTTTTGCAGCTCCAAAAACAAAAGATTTTGTTGCTATGATGGAAGCTTGCAAATTAGATTCAAAAACATTATTCGTTGTTGATGCTGCTGAAAATTGGGACAATGCATTCTTGTCTTGCCGCAATATTCCTAATGCATTAATGACAACTGTTGAAGGAATGAACGCTCTTGATTTAGCAAACGCTGATGTTGTAGTTGCTACAGAAGCTGCTATCAAGACTATTGAGGAGGTATTAGCGTAATGTCAAAAGCTAGAGATATTATTGTTAAGCCAATTATCACTGAAAAGACAATGGCTCTTCAAAGCACAAATAACTGCGTAACTTTCGAAGTTGCAAAGGGTGCTAATAAGACTGAAATCCGTCAAGCAATTGAAGAAATCTTCAATGTAAAAGTTGAACGTGTTAACGTAGTGAACACTCCTAAGAAAACTAAGAGAATGGGTCGTTACGTTGGTACAGTTGGCGGAAAGAAAAAAGCTATCGTTAAGTTAGCTGAAGGTCATACAATTAACTTGTTTGACTAATTAAATATTGATATCGGGAGAAACTACGCGATTCCCGGATAAAATGCGTATGGAGGAAATTTAAAATGGCGATTAAGAAATATAAGCCAACGACAAATGGTCGTCGTGGCATGACGTCATTAGCGTTCGATGAAATTACAACAAACAAACCTGAACGCTCATTGACTGAATCATTAAAGAAACACGCTGGTCGCAACAACTTAGGTAGAATTACAACTCGTCACCAAGGTGGAGGACACAAGCGTTTATATCGTATCATCGATTTCAAGAGAAATAAGGATGATATCCCTGCTAAAGTAGCAACTATTGAGTACGATCCAAACAGAAGTGCTAACATTGCGTTATTACACTATGTAGATGGTGAAAAACGTTATATCTTAGCTCCTAAAGGATTAAAAGTTGGACAAATCGTTGTATCTGGTACAAAAACTGACGTTAAAGTTGGTAACTGTATGGAATTAGGTAACATGCCTGAAGGTACATTTGTTCACAACGTTGAATTAAAACCTGGTAAAGGTGGACAATTAGCTCGTTCTGCTGGTGTAAGTGCACAAATCCTTGGTAATGAAGGAAGATACTGCATCTTACGTTTAGCTAGTGGCGAAGTTAGAAAAATCTTATCTGTTTGCCGCGCTACAGTTGGTACAGTAGGAAATGAAGACCACAGCTTAGTAAATGTTGGTAAAGCTGGTCGTTCTCGTTGGATGGGAGTTCGCCCAACAGTTCGCGGTTCTGTAATGAACCCAGTTGATCACCCTCACGGTGGTGGTGAAGGTAGAACACCTATCGGACGTAAATCTCCAATGACACCTTGGGGTAAAAAAGCTATGGGTGTTAAAACTCGTAAAAAGAAAAATGCGTCTAATAAGTATATTGTTCGTAGACGTAATGGAAAGTAATAGGAGGATGAAACATGAGTCGTAGTATTAAAAAAGGACCATTCTGCGATGCTAGCTTAATGAAAAAAGTTGAAGCATTAAATGCAGCTGGGAAAAAAGAAGTGATCAAGACTTGGTCTCGTCGTTCTACAATTTTCCCACAATTCTTAGAACACACATTCGC
>JAFZDT010000135.1 GCA_017561055.1 Erysipelotrichaceae bacterium | reverse complement strand
CTATGCTTATTGTGCGAACAATCCTATTCATAGACATGATGAGGCTGGAGATGTTTGGGAAGTAGCTGTTGCAGGTGCAGTTTTTGGAGCAGTTGTTGGAGCTCTGACACAAGTAATAAATAATCATATAGAGGGTAAAAATATCTATTCTGGGGTTTTGGGAGCCGCAATAGGAGGTGCTGTATCATTTTCTTTTGGAGGATTAGGTGGTATCATGTTTGGTAATGTTATTTCATATACTTTAGGCTACATGGAAGCGAAAATTACCAATGATGCTACTTATAATGAAGATGAAGCCTTAATAGACTTTGTATCAAGCACGTGTTTAGACATTACAATTGGCTGTGTTACTGGCACGTTGCTTGATGGTAATAATAAAATAATATTCGATAATAGCGGAGACTCTAAAATTTCGGCAAATTTTAAATTTGGTGATGATTATACAAATGAATTACTAGAAAATCTGAATAAAAGAGGAATTGATTATTTTTCAACTGTTTTAGATTCCGCAATAAATACACAGTATACTTATATAAGTTATCATACTAGAAATGGAACTAATAAGAATCCGACACCATCAAAAAATTTGTTTCAACAAAATGCTTTTAGTTTTTTGTGCTAGATAATTTTAGAGGTTTATTATGGAAAGAAAAGGGAAAATAAATTCATATTACTATTTAGATGCGAACCCTAAATCTATTGATTTAGAAAAGTATACGAAAAATTATGTGGAGTTGAACTACCATTATACAAGTGATTTATTATTTATTGATAAGATAAGTGAGAATGCAAAAAAACTTGGATATAAATTTGAAAAAAGTATTAATACTCTTGATTTCAATAAAGAGTTTTTAACAAATAATTTTACTGGATACCAAAAACTTACTGTTTTCACAAAAGAAGATCCTGATGAATGTGATATTTTTCCAAAAGAAAAAATTGCAATATATAGGTCATATAATTACAAAATACATACTCCTGTCTATAATGCTGGTACTTCTGAAGTTTACAAACTAAGTTATACAAACTATAAAAATGAATTGTTAAAAAGAAAATGTGAAGAATTTGCTCGATTGTTTTTTGGAGCTGAAGGGTTTGAATATGATTGCACGTATGCAATCAATCCAATAAATACAATATTTATTGTAATTCTAGATTATATAACAGACAGAACAATTGAAATATTCGCCAAAGAACATAAAAATTTTGTATTATTTTGCTTAATATCTTCATCATCGCCTCATCAGATATTTATTGGACCTGATTTAAGAATGAATAAGGATTCTGATTATCAAAAGAAGATAGAAGAATTAAAGATTTTATTGGGAATTGAAGAAGTTAATGATTATTTGTAAAAGACATTGTAATGGAAACAAGGTTTTTGACCTCATATTACGGATATATTTTTGACCTCAATATGACCTCTAAAAATTTTGATAACCTGAATACTAGGGATAATATGTATAAAATGAGATATATAGAACTAAATGAGCTTAACAAAATAGTTTAAGTAGGTTTGAAATTTTCGAGTGGGAATAATTCAGAGTATCAAAAAGCCCTTTATTTAAAGTGGACTGCGGTGAAAAAGTGATAGTCATATGTGATACCATATGCATAGAATAAATTTTAGTAAGTATAATTATTTCTTACCGAATTGGAGTGTGGGATATAAGTAACATTCTAATAGATACTCATAATAATATTTCTTGGTTGAGTAGTATGTATTTTGATAGACTACAATAAATTGGATATAGTTAAAAGGTCGCTTTACTAGCAATGTTACAATGCTAAGTAGCGACCTTTTTAAGTAGTAAAAATTATAAATTATCTTTAATTTTCTGAATCATTTCTGCATATTCTTCATCTGTTAAATATACACGATCTGGATTCATGGCAAATACGCCACCATATTCAAATTCATTTTCATATTTAGGAACTAAATGGAAATGTAAATGACAGCCTGTATCACCATAAGCTCCATAGTTTACTTTCTTAGGATGGAAAACTTTGTGAATAGCGTTTGCGGCTTTGGCGATATCCGCAAAATACGCATTTCTTTCTTCATCACTAATGTTTACAAGTTCACTTACATGATCTTTGTAAGCAACAATCACTCTTCCTGGATGACTTTGTTCTTTAAATAGAATTAATTGACTTACTGATAAGTCACAAATTTTGATGCCAAATTTAGCTAATAGTTCGCCACCTTGGCAATAACCACAATTATGCATAGGGTACCTCCGTTATTGATAACTTGAGTATAACAAAAATAGGGAAGTTTGTACTTCCCTATAATTTTGTATCATCAATTTTATTTAATTCATTACGCATGTTAGAAACAATGTTCTTTAAGCATCCATCTGTGAATGGAGATTTTAAATGAGAACTTTCTAATAATTGTAAGAATGGTTTTGTACCACCTAGTTTACATAATTCAATGTAATCATTCCATGTAGTTTCATCTTGTTCTAACATTCTTGTGAAGAATTGTAGTGCACATACTTGTGCTAATGTATAGTCAATATAGTAGAAAGGTGATGCGAAGATGTGTCCTTGTTTATAGAAGAATCCACCTTCTTCTAAAATAGGGAAGCCTTCATAATCTCTTTCTGGAATATACATCTTTTCAAGTCTTCTGAATGTTTCTTTGCGTTGTTGAGGTGTCATATCTGGATTTGCATATACTTCGTGTTGGAAGTGGTCAACTAAGATTCCGTATGGAATAAATGTTAATGCGCCTGCGATATGAGAATAAATATACTTTTCAGTATCTTCTTTGAAGAAACTTTCCATCCAAGGATGAGCAAAGAATTCCATTGACATAGAATGGATTTCACAAGATTCCATAGTAGGGAAACTGCAATCAGGTACTAAATGTGGATTTGTTTTATTTGTTAGATAACTTTGGAAAGCATGTCCTGCTTCATGTGTTAAGACATCGACATCACCTGATGTACCATTAAAGTTAGAGAAAATGAATGGTACTTTATAATCATAGAAGTCTGTACAATAGCCACCCATATCTTTATTTGGTTTAGTTTCTAAATCAAATAATTCCATATCACACATCATATCAAAGAAATCACCAGTTTCTTGTGACATTTCACGATACATTTTTCTAGCCGCATTAACTAAGTCTTGTGATGTACCTTTAGGTGTTGGGTTACCGCTTTCAAATTCATAGTTAATATCATAAGCTGTTAATTTATCTAAGCCTAAGCGTACTCTTTGTCTTTCGTAGATTTCAGAACAAATAGGAGTAACATCTTCTAGTACTTGTTTACGATAGTTAGCTACCATATCAGCATTGTAATCTAAACGATTCATACGTAAATAACCAAGTTCAATGAAGTTTTCGTAACCTAATTTTTTAGCCATTGTATGTCTTACTTTAACTAATTCATCATAGATACGATCAAATTCTGGTGCGTTATCTGCGTAATATTGTGTCGCAGCTTCTAATGCACGTTTACGAGTATCTCGATCTTTTGATAATGTTTTGGTAGCGATAGATGCTAGATTATAGATTTCACCATCAAATTCGATTTTTGCGCTAGCTTTTAATTTAGAATATTCGCTTGTTAATTTGTTTTCTTGTTGTAATTCTTCGATGATAGATTCATCAAATGTTTTTACTGCATTTTCCGCTAACATGAAGAATGTTTTTGGAACATCTAGTTCATCTTTGAATGGGCATGCTAAGCAGATTTTTGAGAATTCATTTTCAAATACTTGAATTCTAGGACTTGTTTCATCCCAATAGTCTTGTTCCCCTTTGTAGAAGGCATCACTTGTATCAATAGTGTGTCTTACTGAGCATAATGACATCATAGTCATAATGTGTCCTCTATAATCGCTGATTTTATCAAACACTTTATTGAACGTTTCTGGATTATTGGCTTGTTTTAATTCTTCTAATAATGCACTGTATTCTTTTTCTACTTGTTCATAAGGAATACGTTCATATGTAAATTCACTAAATTTCATAACTTATCTCCTTTATATTGATAAAATTATAGCACAATTGTCATGGTATAATATAAAAAAAGCATGGAGGTATAATCATGAGACAAAGTATGAAAGCAAAATCTTGTATCTATCCACAACCAGTATTGATTATTGGAACTTATGATGAACATGGTGTTGCGGATGCGATGAATGCGGCGTGGGGTGGTGTCGCTGATTTTGATAAGTTAATTATTTGTGTGGATCATTCACATAAAACGATGAAGAATATCTTTTTGAAGAAAGAATTTACAGTAAGTATGGGTACGCGAAAAGAAGTGGTTGCTTGTGATTATGTGGGTGTTGTTAGTGCAAATGATGTGCCTAATAAATTAGAGAAAACAGGATGGCATGTTTTGAAAGCTGAAAAGGTAGATGCCCCAGTATTTGAAGAGCTTCCTTTAACATTTGAATGTACATTGATTAGTTTTGATGAAGAAACAGAACTTATGATGTGTCAAATTGTGAATGTAAATGTAGATGATAGCATTCTTACTGATGGTAAGATTGATGTTAGTAAATTAGAACCTATTACTTATGATGGTGTAGATCATAAATACAGAGTATTGGGTGAAGTAGTAGGTAATGCATTTAAAGATGGGTTAACATTAAAATAGTATTTCCTTGTGGAAATACTATTTTAATTTATAAGGGGGAAGATTCTTTCTTCCACATGATTTGCGAATCCATCTTCTGTACAAACAGATTTGGTAATTTCATCAGCGATGGCTTTGGTATCATCAGAGCCATTTAATAAACAAACTCCTAAGCCAGCAACTTGTAACATTTCATTGTCATTGGTTGTATCACCATAAGCGACTACTTCTTCTAATGGAATGTTTGTTAGTTGGCATAGTTGTTGTAAACCATATCCTTTTGAGATGCGTTTATCCATGAATTCAATTAAAGTAGATTGGGTTTTAAAGCCTTTATAGAATTCAAATGGATGTTCTTCTAAATATTTTTCAACGACTGGTGTTAGTTCTTCTTTCATTCTAAACATCATTTTGGCATTTTCGATAGACCAGAAATCGCTCATATCTTTCGCAACAATTGGTTTTCGTTTGCTTGTGGCAATGGAACGATCAATCATTTCATCGTGTACTTTGCATAACATGCCTTCATCATGATAGAAGCAGAATGGATTGGTTTCAAATGGTTCCATGAAATCAATAATTTCTTTAATCCATTCTTTCTTTAATAAGAAGTATTCATATTTCTTATCTTCTTTTGGAAAATACAATTCTGCACCATTTTGTCCCATTAAGAAATCGAATTGTTCATCAAATCCCCATTCTTTCGCATATGGTTTTAGTTCTGAAACAGATCTACCACTAGCTAATGCGAATAGAATTCCTTTTTGTTTTAATTGTGTAATGATTTCTTTTGTTTTGGGTGATAGTTTTCGATTGGTCCAATCAAATAGCGTACCATCAATATCACAAATCACTAATTTAACATTTTTCATACAATATACCTCAACTGTATTTATTATGTATGTAAAATCATTGTGGTTTCAATATTGCAGGATGAATTTAGAAATACAAAAGTAAAAATGTTTTGAATAAAATAAAAATATTTTGAAAATATTAGAAAACAAAATATAATATGATAAAGGAAGTGGATATATGTCTAAAAAACAAGAACGTCATGTACAAATTCGTAGTTTGTTGTCTAGAAATCATAAAATGAAGACGGTGGAATTGGCTAAGGAATTAGCGGTTACACCAGAAACGTTGCGTAAGGATTTGGATGAATTGCAAAGACAGGGTTTATTAATACGTGAACATGGTAGTGTTCGTTTGTATAATGCATCATATGAAACACCTGTTGGTGTTAGACAACTTGATCATGTGGAAGAAAAAAGGGCAATTTCTTATTATGCGTTTAAACAGATTCAAGATGGACAAGTAGTGTATTTAGATTCAAGTAGTACGGTTATTTTGGGGTTGGAGAATTTGTTGTTGAAGAAGGATGTTACGGTGGTGACAAACTCTTTGATTATCGCGCAAAAGTGTATGCAGTATGATTGTGATGTGTTAATTGCAGGTGGTCATGTGATTAAAACGGGTTCGCGTACCTATGATTATTTTGCGACGAGTATGATTGATTCTTTGTGTATTGATTTAGCAATTATTGGTAGTGAAGGTTTGAAGGATGCGAAGGGGATTACGACTTCGTATAGTGAGTTGGGATTTAAAAAACATGTGGTGCAACAAGCAAAAAAGGTCTTAGTAGTTTGTGATTCTTCTAAATTTGAACAAAGTTCTTCATATGTATTTTGTAAGTATGATGAAGTGGATTTGTTGGTGACGACGAAGTTGTCGGATGAACAAAAAATGAATATAGAAGGTATTCAAGAGATTGTTGAAATTGAATATGTGCGTAAGTAATATTACCTGGGTAATAAAAAGAGTTTTCTTAATTGAAAACTCTTTTAAATTGTTCTTTTGTTAGAGATGCGCCTTCGATTTGGACTACCTGAGATGCGATTGTATTGGCTAAAGCAATGGCATTCTCTGGTGTATAACCCGTTTGTAAAGCGGCCATATAGCTTCCTAGATGGCTATCTCCTGCACCAATCGTATCTACAACTGTGCTTGGATTTCCTGGGATATAGATACCTTGATAATCATGATAATAGTAGGCTCCTTTTTCACCTAATGTTACAATGATGTCGTTATTTGTTAGTTTCGATAATTGTAAACAAGCTTCTTCTATAGAAGCTGTTTTTGTATAAGAAGTTATTTCTTGTTCATTTAAATGAATAACAGGAGATAGTTTAAATAAACGATCTAATTTAGCTTGTGGAATAGATAAAATTCTAGGTCCTGGTGCGAAGAAAATAGTCGCATCTAATGTTTCTAGATAATCAATAATGTTATCCCCAGTAGGTTCCTCAATTTCTAAACCACAAATATAGACTTGATTAACATTGGTTGTATCAATATGATCTAAATGTTCTTTATAGAAGAAATATTCAGTTCCATGATGGCATAAGAAACTACGTTCTCCGCTTGCATCTACTAAGCACACACAAGCTCCATGGGGTTCATTTGTTTCAATTGGTAATGTAATACCTTTTTTGGCTAATTCGTTTCTGACATAGTCTCCATAAAGGCCAGTACCTTGTGGAGTGCATAAGATATATGGTAATTCAAATAGATGGAACATATGCGAAACATTATATGCACAACCACCTAAAGAATAGATATGTGCTGGTGTATTAATATCCTCACACGTAGAAGGTAAATGTGGTAGTTTGATAATAATATCAACTGTTGTAGAACCAATAATTAATGTTTTTTTCATAGGTAATCATTCCATTCTTTTTATACATAATAGTATAAACTAATTCTTAAATTTTGATAATGTATTTTACTTAGACTCTATTGACAAATTATAGGGGTGTGATATATTACAATCAGATAGTGAATTTGTCTATGGGGATTGTTCCCATGTGCCAAGTTCACTTCTTTTTTTGATTTTGTAAATAAGTTCTTTGTCTAAATTGAATTGTTTAATCCAAATATCAAATGAATGGTTTAAATAGAAAATAGAACCGTTTTGCAAATGATTTTTTAGAGTGCTTTCAAATGTATTTCTTTGATGAATTGTTTCAATTTGATGAACTTTAATTTCTTGAACACTAGAACTTTGATATTTTAATCCAACTAAAACAGGTTTACCATATTGTCCTAAAGAGTACAAAATAACTTGTTTATTGCCAAAATTACTACCATATCCATCCATTACCAATACGGAATTTTTTAGTTCAATATCTAAGTTGTCAATTATATTTGCAATTCCACTATGTTTTGATTTTAGTACTTTTTTTGATACTACTATTGGTGCATCGTTAATATTAGCATATTCTAGTCCTTCGTTATTTAGTGATACCACAAATCGACTGCCTTTTGGTAATTGATGAGCAGTAGACTGCATTTGTTCAAAGAAAGAAATGAAGTTTCCTTCTTTTGTAAAAGACAAAGGATACGAATTTTTAAATGATTCAAATCTATTTCCAACTTTTTGCTTGAATTTAATTAACATAAATATTCAAATATGGATGATTTATATGATTATATAATTGGGAATCATTTAAAGAAAAACGGATGTTATTTTGTAATTTATTTTTAGTGGTTCTTTGCAATACTTT
>JAFZDT010000003.1 GCA_017561055.1 Erysipelotrichaceae bacterium | reverse complement strand
TAGTATTAAAAAAGGACCATTCTGCGATGCTAGCTTAATGAAAAAAGTTGAAGCATTAAATGCAGCTGGGAAAAAAGAAGTGATCAAGACTTGGTCTCGTCGTTCTACAATTTTCCCACAATTCTTAGAACACACATTCGCTGTTCATAACGGAAAAGAACATGTTCCTGTATATGTAACAGAAGATATGGTTGGTCACAAATTAGGTGAATTCGTGCCAACAAGAAAATTCGGCGGTCACGCTGAAGATAAAAAGGCTGGAAGATAGGAGGAGACATTATGGAAGCAAAAGCATATGTTAGAAATGTTCGCATAGCTCCTCGTAAAGTTCGTTTAGTATTGGACTTAATTCGTGGAAAAGATGCTAAAGAAGCTGCAGCAATCCTTAAGTTTACACCTAAGGGTGCTTCTCCAGTTGTTGCAAAAGTTTTAAAATCAGCAGTTGCAAATGCAACTAACAATCACAATATGGACGAATCAAAATTATACATCAAAGCATGTTTCGCTGATGATGGTGTAACATTGAAACGTTGGATGCCAAGAGCTAAAGGTTCTGCATCACAAATCTTAAAAAGATCAAGCCACATTACAGTAGTGGTTGCGGAAAGAGAATAGGGGGATACATACATGGGTCAAAAAGTTAGTCCAGTAGGAATGCGTGTCGGTGTTATCCGTGACTGGGAATCTAGATGGTATGCGGAAAAAGACTACGCTGACTATTTGTTAGAAGACGTTAAAATTCGTGAATATATCTTCGCGGAATTAAAGAATGCTGCTGTTTCTCGTGTAGAAATCGAACGTTCTAAAAACCGTGTTGAAATTATGATCCGTACTGCTCGTCCGGGTGTAATCATCGGTACAAACGGTGAAAAAATTGAAGAGTTAAAGAAAGCTTTAACTAAATTAACAGGAAACAAAACTGTTCATGTTAAAGTTTTAGAAGTAGCAAATCCTGAATTAGATGCTTATTTAGTAGCTAAAGGAATTGCTGAACAATTAGAACAACGTGCATCATTCAGAACTGCTCAAAAGAAAGCAATTCAAAGAACAATGAGAGCTGGTGCTAAAGGTATCAAAACTATGGTATCTGGTCGTTTAGGTGGTACAGATATCGCTCGTAGCGAAGGTTACAGCGAAGGTATCGTTCCTCTACACACATTACGTGCTGATATCGACTATGCATTAGCTGAAGCACATACAACTTATGGTCGCTTAGGTGTTAAAGTATGGATCTGCCGTGGTGAAGTATTACGTGGTGAAATGGTTAAAGAACCTGAAGCTCCAAAGTTTGCTGGCAAAGATGGTAAGCGTCGCCCTAACAACCGTCGTAACGATCGTCGTAACGATCCAAAGGTTGAGGCTAGCGCTCCTGTAGTTGCTAAGGAGGGTGAATAGTTTATGTTAATGCCAAAGAGAACTAAATATAGAAGACCTCATCGCTTAAGCTATGAAGGTAAAACAAAAGCTGGAAGATCTGTTGCTTTCGGTGAATATGGATTAGTTGCTGAAACTGGTGCATATATCAGTAACCGTCAAATTGAAGCAGCGCGTGTTGCTATGACTCGTTACATGAAACGTGGTGGACAAGTATGGATTAAAATTTTCCCTCACTTGGCTATTACGAAAAAACCATTAGAAGTTCGTATGGGATCTGGTAAAGGTGCTCCTGAAGGTTGGGTAGCAGTTGTTAAACCTGGTCGCGTTATGTTTGAAATCGCTGGTGTTTCAGAAGAAATCGCTCGTGAAGCATTCCGTTTAGCTTCACACAAATTACCAGTAAAAACTAAATTTGTACGTAAAGGAGAGGAATAGTATATGACAATTAAAGATATTCGTGAAAAAACTAATGCTGAATTGGAACATGAAATTGAAACTTTAAAAGAAGAACTATTCAACTTACGTTTCCAACAAGCGACAGGTAACTTAGAAAATCCTGCTCGCATTAAGCAAGTGCGTAAAACAATCGCACGTATCAAAACAGTAATTACTGAGCGTGAGCTTGGTAATGCACAATAAGGAGGATCATACTGATGGAAAGATCATCTCGTAAGGTTTACCGTGGAGTTGTTACTTCTGACAAAATGGACAAGACAATTACTGTTGAAGTAAAAACATCAAAAAGACATCCATTATATGGTAAACGTGTTAAATATTCAAAGAAATATCATGCTCATGACGAATTTAATGAAGCAAAATTAGGAGATACAGTAGAAATTATGGAAACTCGTCCATTATCTGCTACAAAACGTTTCCGCTTAATTAAAGTCGTTGAAAAGGCTGTAGTACTATAGGAGGTAACTTTAGATGATTCAAAATGAAACAAGATTAAAAGTTGCAGATAACTCTGGTGCTAAAGAATTATTAGTAATCCGTTGTCTTGGCGGATCAAGAAGAAGATCAGCTAGCATTGGTGATGTTGTGGTTTGCTCAGTTAAATCAGCAGCTCCTAATGGTACTGTTAAAAAAGGTCAAGTTGTTAAATGCGTAATTGTACGTACAAAATATGGTATTCGTCGTGCTAACG
>JAFZDT010000134.1 GCA_017561055.1 Erysipelotrichaceae bacterium | reverse complement strand
AGTAATTACGATTTCTTTTTGTGAAATCATATCACCAGCATCCATTTTATGAACCATTTCCATAATAGTAATACCCGTTTTTTCTTCTCCATACATAATCGCTTTATGAATTGGAGCACCGCCACGTAATTTAGGCAACAAAGATGCATGAACATTAAAACAGCCTAATTTAGGTAATTCCAAAACAGCATCAGGTACCATTTGACCATAGGCACAAGTAATAATCAAATCTGGTTGTAAATCCATAATCATTTGATAATCTTGTTTTAATTTCTCTGGTTGATAAACAGGCGTATTATGTTCAACCGCAATTTTCTTAGTAGGTGTCATTTCCAATACTTGTTTACGTCCAACTCTACGATCAGGTTGAGAAACAAGACCAATCACTTCAACTGCTTCTTCTTGATATAATTGTTCAAGGATACTACATGCAAACTCAGGAGTACCCATAAATAATGTTCTAACTTTACTCATTTTTATCACTTCCTGTGTATTATTATACCCTAGACAAAGAAAGGAATCTAGACTTAAAACACATCCATGATTTCTTTAACAATACCAACACCCTCTTGAATAATAGATACCACAAATGTACTTAACGCCTTGCCCAATTTCCCAGCACCATTTTCTTCAATTTGTAGTAAATAGACATCTTTATTTGGTTGATACATATAACCATTTTCAATTTGTGATTCAAACTTCTCTAATTCTTCATCTAAACTTACATATTGTTCATCATTACTTGATAACACAGATACAATAGAAACAATCACTAAGATAACTAAAATATCCAATACAAAACGTTTCATGATTGTACTCCTTTCACAAAGACATTAGAAAATACATCAATAGAATTTTGCACTTCACTAAATGTATTATTATTTGAACCCATTTCTAATAAATATACATGTTCCAAAACATCCTGATTAAAAATAGTATAATATTTTCTACTTATATTTTTAAATATTCCATTTACTTCTTCATTACCCATCTTCATCCACTTTTTAACAAACATCGTTTGCGCTTCATAATTGTCATGTGCACTCGATATCACAAACATCATTTTGGCATATGACACACCTTCATAAATAACACTGGTATTTGCATTTCCAACACCATCACGATGCAAATCAATCACATAATCAAAACCATCATAATCAATCAAAGCTTGTTTAAAAAAGATTCTTGATACATCATATAAAGCATCATAACTATAACCATTCTTTTTAGCATATTTGTTAAAATCATTTAACTCAACAACAACTTGATACCCTTTTGATTCTAACCTCTCAGCTAAATACAACGCCGCATCTACTACCGTTTTACCACCTTTGTAAGTTTCATTTTGATGAGAATTATAGATATAAACTTTTTTCTTATCTGTTTTATCTATTTTAGAATCATCCACTGTTGTATCGATATGTTTATCCTCCGCTTCTTTTTGATATGTATGAAAAATAACCAACTGTTTTTGAAAATCCAAATCAGAAAAATCAATACTAGGACGTAATAACATTTCCATCATTTTTGAAGTATCATGCATAATATATACAAATCCACCTAAAAAATCTGTCAAATAAAGAAAACTAAAAAATAGAATGAGTGAAACCCATCCATTTTTATAAAACATAACATCACCTCAAAATACTGTATGCGAACACTCTTAATTTATGAAAATAAACTGTCATTAATTACAGTCGATACGATATTCGATAAATACATCAATTCATAATCCATTTCCTTGGGCGTAACTATCAAATCCCACTGCTCATCAATCGTAAAATCAACACCATCAACGACTTGCGATACAATCGAAACAATATCAATCACCGTACTAACACCAATCGCAATGACATTAACTCCCATCGTATGCATATCAATCGAACCTTTACTATACCCAATACCACTACCTGGTTGAATCCCAGTATTGGTGATTTGAATCACACGATTTAAGCGTTTCATATCTTTGGTTGCTAGAGCATCTATCGCAATGACTACATCCGGTTTATAAAAATCCACTATACTTTTTACCATTTGAACTGTATCCAATCCTGTTTGTCCTACCACTCCAGGCGTAAAAACAGCTACTTTTCTTTCTAAATTTAGATGCGCACTAACTAATAACTGTTCACATGTCCTACATCCTAAGGCATCCGCTATCACATCCTTATTCCCTAATCCAACAATCAATACTTTTTTTATTGGATATATTTGTTCTAACAAATCATTTAAATATGAAGTACATACTTCAATAATCTGTTTACGAATACTGGTATCTTGTAACTCATTAAATTCAATTCCAATATAGTCACCAACAACTTTGTCTAAACAATTTTGTTCTTTATGTACTTTTACATGATTCACTATAATATCTTGTATACGTTTTACATGATAGGAACAATCCTCATTTTCCACTTCTTCAAACAATTCTTCATACGCAATATCAGTTCTAAAACTCTTCTTTTTACCATTCATATAAAAACCTCCAATAGTAGTATGTTAATTTCTACGGATTTCTTGCAATTACCAAAAGAATTTGTTATAATTGCAAACGGACAAATGTTTAGGAGGTGCACTATGCCAAATATTAAATCTCAAAAGAAACGTGCTATGACAAACTTAAAAAGAAATGCAATCGTTAGTTCTGAAAAATCAGCATTAAAAACAGCTATTAAGAACGTACGTAAAGCTGTAGAAGCTCAAGATAAATCTGCTGCAGTTGAAGCTTTAAACGTTGCTTACACAAAATTAGATCAAGCTGTTTCAAGTGGAATTCACCACAAGAACTATGCTATGCGTCAAAAATCACGTTTAAGCAAGGCTGTTAATGCTCTTAACTAATTTTAAATAGAAAAGATGAACCGAATATTCGGTTCATTTTTTTATGCAAACAAAAAAAGAAGAGAAATTTACTTTCCCTTCTTCACTATATCTTGCATCATTTGAAGCTTACTATTAGCTTCTTTTAATTTTGGATAATCACTAGGTAATTGTTTAACAATCTTTTGATACTTATCAAGTTCTTGTGACCAATACTCTTGAAAGATATTACTATGTTGGTTACGTAAAATTGGTCCAAACATTACATCCAACGAATTCCACTCTTGCTTTTTATATTCAACTACCAATATTTGATAATATTTATAGTCAAATACAATTTCTTCAGCCACAATAGAAAATCCATGAGTAAATAACCATTCACGCAACAAATCCACATCTTTGTTTGCTTGTAAAACTAAATATTTACAAGCCTTACAATAATCAAATCCCTTTTCAAGAATTTCAATCATTGTATTCGCACCCATACCAGCAATAATAACTGCTTCACATTGCATAGGTAAATCTTGAACACCATTTGATAAATACAGTTGAATATCATGCATATGATGTTCTTGCAACATTTTTTGAGCACTTGCTAAAGGACCTTTTGCTACATCAGAAGCACTTACTTCCATATTTGGATACTTCTTTTTAATAGCAATCGGTAATAAGCAATGATCTGTACCAACATCAACTACAGACTGAACATTTGGTAATACATCCAAAATCGTTTGTAATCTTTTTGTTAACATTAGTTTTTATCCACGAAATCACGTAAACGTTTAGAACGTGTTGGATGTTTTAATTTACGTAATGCTTTAGCTTCAATTTGACGAATACGTTCACGAGTAACGTTAAATTCACGTCCAACTTCTTCTAAAGTACGTGTACGACCATCCAATAAACCAAAACGTAAACGTAATACTTTTTCTTCACGTTCAGTTAATCCTTTTAATACATTGTTAATTTCATCTTTTAACAATTGATTATTTGCATATTCATCTGGTGAAGTAGCTTCTTTATCCTCAATGAAATCACCTAAATGTGAATCATCTTCTTCCCCAATCGGAGTTTCTAAAGAAACAGGTTCTAATGCAATCTTTTGGATTTCTCTAACCTTTTCAGGTGAAATATTACCCATCTTTTCAGCAATTTCTTCAGCAGAAGGTTCTCTACCTAAATCTTGCACCAATTGACGTTGAATACGAGTTAATTTATTGATTGTTTCAACCATATGCACAGGAATACGAATTGTACGAGCTTGGTCCGCAATTGCACGAGTAATTGCTTGACGAATCCACCAAGTCGCATATGTAGAGAATTTGAATCCTTTAGTGTAATCAAACTTTTCTACCGCTTTAACTAAACCCATGTTACCTTCTTGGATTAAGTCTAAGAATAATAATCCTCTACCAACATATTTCTTAGCAATTGATACTACCAAACGTAAGTTACTAGAAATTAATACATTCTTAGCCTCTTCATCACCTGCTTTAATACGACGAGCAATTTCAGGCTCATCTTCAGGATTTAATAAAGGAACACGTCCAATTTCTTTCAAATACATTTTTACAGGATCGTTAATTTTAACACTTGGAATATCGGCATAGTTCATTTGGAAAATTTTTAAATCCAAATCAACTTTCTCACCATCTTCATCATCATCCATTAAAGAATCATCAACTAAATCTACATCATCTGCACCCGCATCAACGACATCAACTTCAGAAAATTCAACATCCTCATCTTCGCTAATTACAATATTTTCTTTACTAAACCAGTCATACAATTCATCTAATTCAGTATCTGTAATATCTAAATGCTCAATAGCCTCTAAGATATCTGCTTGAAAAACTTTTTTATTTGCTTCATATTGCTTTTTAAATTCTACTTTTAATTCATCTAATGTTTTATACGCCATATGAATCTCCTTCCTTACGTTATTTACTATTCTTACGCATTTGAATATATTGTTGCATCAACTTTAGTTTCATTTGTGGATCCTGCACTGCTTGCAATTGTTGTTTTAATTCCATTTCTTGACGCTTCTTTAAGCTATCCTTTACCTTTTGCATGGCAGCCACTAAAACTTCTATATTCACTTGCTTAACGAATAATTCACTCTCAGAAATATCAATTACGATTTTCTGTAAATGCGGTTTTTCCAAATGACTTAAAAAGTCAGCTAATTCCAATTTATGATGTATACGATAATATTCCATCATTTGAATAACAATTGCTTGACAATCTTCATCAATTAAGAAACCTAATTCATCTTTAAATCTTCCAAATGCTTCATTGGATAATAATAATTGAGATAAAATCTCATATTGTGCAATCAATATTCCATCCATATTTTTAGAAATAGGAGCTACACTAACTTGTTTGACAACATTCGCAGTTGTTTGAACAACCAAACTTTGTAATCGATGCACTTCAAATCCCGTATCACGACTTAATTGATTGATAAAATAATTACGATCAAAGTTATCTTTAACTTGTTGTAATTCATTCATAATCACCGTCGCATATTCTCGCTTACTGTTATAATTACTTAAATCATAATGATACTGATGAAAACGATACACAAATTCCATCCAACTCAATGGTTTTTGTACCATCAATTTCAATTCATCTGCACCATATGAATTTATAATCTCATCAGGGTCCATACCTGTTTTGTTATTCGCTACTTGTACTTGTAATCCATTTGCTAGAGCTAATTTACCAGCTTTATAAATTGCATTTTGACCAGCCATATCGCCATCATAACACAATACAATATTCATAGATAACTTTCTAAGCAATAACATTTGTTCCTTCGTACAAGCCGTTCCAAGTGTCGCAACAACATTCGAAATACCAGCACGATCAAAGGCAAATAAGTCCATAGGACCTTCCACAACAATAACTTTTTGTTGTTTTTTACACTCATTACGAGCACGATGATAGTTATAAATTAACTTCCCTTTAGAATAAATTTCTGTTTCAGAAGTATTAATATATTTTCGATCATCATGTTTATCCATTGTTCGAGCGGTAAATCCAACTGGATTACCATTCATATCATGAATCGGAATCGTTAAACGATTAATCATAACATCATACAAACCTCTTTCATTTAAAATCGCAAGATTTGTACGAATCATTGATTGATCCGAATACCCCTTTTTTGATAAGAACTCATGTAAACGGTGGGATGCAGGCAAATACCCTAATTGAAAACGATTAATTTGTTCATCATTCATCCCACGTTTATGTAAATACTCTTTCACATGGATACCATCCACACTTTCAAGTTGAAACTGTGAATATAAAATACTTTCATTTAAAACCTTGTATAAATCACTAAAACGACTATCAACAGGTTTTTCTTGTGTAGGTAAAGCAACATCCAATGGATAATTCACCATTTGCGCTACTTTAACTACTGCTTCATAAAACGATATCTTTTCAAATTTTTCAACAAACTGGAACACATTTCCTCCAGTTCCACAAACAAAACATTTAAAGATTTGTTTATCCGTTGAAATACTCATAGAAGGATCATGGTCGTCATGAAAAGGACAAACACATTTCAAACTTCTACCTTTTTTTTCGATTGGTAGATATTGTCCAATAATATCCTCAATTCTCGCCTTACGACGAATTTCTTGGATAATCTCATCCTTGATGAACGCCATCTACATCACCTTCTTTATTAAAAGTCCATCGCGTTTCTAACAATACTTTCGATTTCTTCGATTTTAATACGATTTTGTTCCATTGTGTCACGATCACGAATTGTTACACATCCATCATTTTCTGTATCAAAGTCAATTGTAACACAGAATGGAGTACCAATCGCATCTTGACGACGATAACGCTTACCAATACTTCCAGCTTCATCAAATTCAACCATGAAATGTTTAGCTAATTTCGCATACACTTCTCTAGCTTGTGCTGATTGTTTCTTAGTTAAAGGTAATACACACACTTTAAATGGTGCTAATGCAGGATGTAAGTGCATTACTGTACGAACATCATTTTCATTAATTACTTCTTCTTCATAGCTATCACAAGCATATGCTAAGAATAAACGTTCAACACCAACAGCTGGTTCAACACAGTATGGAACATACTTTGTATTTGTTGTTGGATCTAAATAATCCAAACTTTGTTTACTGTGTTTAATATGTTGAGATAAGTCATAATCTGTACGGTCAGCAATACCCCATAATTCACCCCAACCAAATGGGAATAAATATTCGATATCACATGTACCTACAGAATAGAAAGATAACTCTTCTTTAGAGTGTTCTCTAAACTTAAGATTTTCTTCTTTTAAACCTAAGTTTAATAACCAATCCATACAGAATTTTTTCCAGTATGCATACCATTCTAAATCGGTACCAGGTTGACAGAAGAATTCCATTTCCATTTGTTCAAATTCACGAGTACGGAAAATGAAGTTACCAGGAGTAATTTCATTACGGAAACTCTTACCAATTTGACCGATACCAAATGGTAATTTTTTACGCATAGTACGTTGTACATTTTTGAAGTTAACAAACATACCTTGAGCTGTTTCAGGACGTAAATAAATTGTATTCTTAGAATCTTCTAATACACCTTGGAAAGTTTTAAACATTAAGTTAAAACGACGAATATCAGTAAAATCATGAGCACCACAGTTAGGACAACCAATATGATTATCTTTAATGTATTGCATCATTTCTTCATTAGACCATCCTTCAGGATTCACTTTACCTTCAGAGAATTCTTCAATTAAGTGATCCGCACGATGTCTTGATTTACATTTTTTACAGTCCAATAATGGATCTGAGAAGTTTGCTAAATGCCCTGTAGCAACCCAAACTTCAGGATTCATTAAAATAGCCGCTTGAATACCTACATTATTAGGATCTTCTTGAATAAACTTTTGCCACCAAGCTTTTTTAATGTTGTCCTTTAATTCAACGCCTAAAGGACCAAAATCCCAAGTATTACTTAATCCACCATAGATTTCAGAACCTTGGTATACAAAACCAGATTGTTTTAAATGACTGACAATTTTATCGAAACTTACTGCCATATTAATCCCCTCATTTCTGTCTATTTTTGTCATTTTTTCGCTCTACCGAACGCATAAATAATCACTATATAATATACTCGTTTTCGACATTAAAGTCAACGATAATAGAAAAAGAGACTCTATAATAGAATCTCTATCTTTGACTATAATATTCATATAAAAAGCGACTACTTTTTGTTGAAATACCACTATGAATCTTTAACGCATCCAAAAGCAAACGTGTTAACGAAAATTGATTAACTTCATAGTTTTCTAGTTTGTCATACACATCAAAAGATGCCTTATGAATCACACGATACGCTTGCAATAAATCAACATCATAAACCGGCAAATGCATTGTTTGATTACAATACTGACAAACAAAGCCACCCTCTTCTAAAGAAATACTTACAATATCTTTTTGATGATTACACATAACACAACCATCAACCATAGGAGTATTTCCTTCTAAAGATAATAATTTAGCCAAATACAAATTCATGATTGTTAACTTTTGAGAACGCTTTTCTAACTCACTAACAAAACGCGTGAACTCAACAAACAAATCATGCGATTGCGCAAATTTTAATGTCAATTCCGCAATCATCGAAGTAATAGCTAAACAATCCAAATCTTCACGCAACATACGATGACTATCAATCACACTCGCATGCTTAACTGTATGTATTTTATCATTTGATACATAGTCTATATTGATATTGGTATAAGAAAACAACTGAAATGCATACGCTAATTTACTTGTTTGTTTCTTCATACCTTTAACCATCAAAGAAATCACACCATATTCCTTTGATAACGCTTGTACAATCACATCATGTTCTCGATAATCTGTTTGTTTAAGCACAAACACATTAAACGAATTATTCATCATCAAACTCCGTTTGAATATAACCTAATTGCAACAATTTCGCTCTACGATTTCTCCAATCCTTTTCAACACGAACAAACAACTCTAAATAAACAGTTGTACCTACGATGGTTTCTAACTCTTTACGAGCTTGCATACCAATGCGTTTTAACATTGCACCCTGTTTACCAATGATGATACCCTTTTGCGAATCACGTTCTACCATAATCATCGCATTAATAATTGTTTTATCTTTTTTCGATACAATACGTTCAATTACAATCGCAACACTATGAGGAATTTCATCACGAGTATTTAATAAAATCTTTTCGCGAATAATTTCCGCCATAATAAATTGCTCAGGATAATCACAGACTTGCCCTTCAGGATAATATTGAATTGTATCTGTTAAATATGTTTTCGTCACTTCTAACAAACGATCAATATTGTCTTCTTTTAATGCAGAAATAGGAATAATTTCTTTAAAATCAAATTTATGAGAGAAATTCTCTAAATATTGAATTAATTGTTCTTTAGTTAATAAATCAATCTTATTTAAAACCAAAATTACAGGTAAATGTTTAGATTCAAGTTGCTTTAAGATATATTCATCACCAGTACCAAATTCTTTACTTACATCAACAATGAAATATACCAAATCTACACCACTTAAAGAACTCCATGCTTCTTTAACCATTTCTTCCCCTAATTGGTGTTGAGGTTTATGAATACCTGGAGTATCTACAAAGATAATTTGCGCATCTTCTTCAGTCAAAATCCCACGAATATTATTTCGTGTAGTTTGCGCTTTAGGTGTAGTAATTGCAATCTTTTGTTGCAAAATACTATTCATCAATGTAGATTTACCAGCATTTGGACGTCCAATAATTGCTACAAATCCACTAACGAAACCCATTATAAGACATCCTCCTCATCAAAAGACATAGGTAATAATTCACGCATTGTCTTTGTCACTTCTTCTTTACCATTAGATAAATAAATTGGAGTATCTTTACCAATCAATTCATTCAATACTTGACGACAAGCTCCACATGGTGCAGAAATACGTTTTCCATTACTTACGATAGCTAACGCTTCAATATCTTCTCTACGATAACCATTAGAATATGCCGCAAACACTGCACTACGTTCAGCACAATTTGTTAAACCATAAGAAGCATTTTCAATATTTACACCTTTAAATGTTTTACCATCTTTACATAAAACACACGCTCCTACTGGAAAATTTGAATACACACAATAAGAATCCTTTAATGCTTCAAAAGCTAATGCTACTAATTCATTCTTTGTCATAATATATCCTCCTCTTTATAAAATATGACGTAAAACCATAATCATTCCAATTATAAAACTCATAAGCGATGCGACTAATACAAAACCAGCAGCTCCATCCTTCATACGTTTCGCCAAAGGATGAACTTCCGGATACATCGCATCCATTAACCACTCAAATAATGTATTACAACACTCTGCACAAATGACAATGGTACATAAAACGGCTACAACTAGCATTTCATAATAATCAAAGCCAATGATATATGCACCAAATAATGCACAGATTGTTATATAGATTTGAATACGCACACTACGTTCCGTACTCAAAAAATCTTTTAAACCAACAAAAGCTGGATAAAATTTATGAATTAACCATTTTAGCATCGACTAACCCAACCATCTAAAATCGTATCTTGTAAGGCAAACATCACTTTTTCATCTTCTTCAGTCATATGATTATAACCCAACAAATGCAATAAGCCATGTGTAAACAAGAAACAAACTTCTCTTCTTAATGAATGACCATATTCCTCAGCTTGACGTTTTGCAGTATCAACACTAATAAAGATATCACCAAGCTCTTGTTCAATTTCCTCATACATAGATTCCAATTCACTCATTTCATCTTGTAAAGCAAACGTAATCACATCCGTAGGACGATCCACCCCACGATACTCACGATTCATCACATGAATTTCCTCATCATCAATAAAAATAACGGCAAAACTCACATCATCATTTCTCTCTAATACTTTCCAAGTACGCTTAGCGATTTCATGAAAATCTTCTTCATATTGTTCAAATTCTTTCACATCTGTTTGATTAATTACTGATAATTCCATACACATGCCTCCATACAAAGTTATTATACACTATCCAAACTCTAAAACAAAATCTTTTCTATCTTCAAATAATAACCTTGATATATAAACAAATACAAGAAATACGGTAACCAAACACTATGTACTCTTTGATCACACAAATGCACAAACCAACCTATTTCCTTAACCAACATAAAATGTTTTTGTTTAGGCAAATAAATAATATATGGTTCTTCATGTAACACATGTTTGCAATAATATCCACTAGCCTCTATTTGCATCTCTTTTAATATATTTACAATTTCCAACATACTAATTACAGGTTTTTCATAATTCAAATCAACTTCAATATCATACAATTTCAAATACTCTTTTAAACAATAGATTCCACAATTCATAAGTAGTCCTCCTACTTATATATACGTCAACTTTTTTAATTTTCCCTACTAAAAAAGCAAACAACTTACGCTGCTTGCTCTTTCTTTTCTTCTTTTTCCTCAACCATGCGAGAAATTTTAACTTTTTTAACTACACGATCATTCGCATCCAATACAATAATACGTAAATCTTTATAAGTTAAGATTTCACGTTTTTCAGGGAAACGTTCTTGTAACTCAGTAACCCATCCACCTACTGTACTAGAGTCAAAATCATCTTCATCTTCTTCATATGTATCAAAAGTATCAAACAAATCAACTAATGAAGCATTTCCAGTGAAAATATACGTGTTATCATCAACTTTAATAATCTCATCAACCACTTCATCATGTTCATCCCAAATATCACCAACAAGTTCTTCCAAGATATCTTCCATAGTAACGATACCCTCAGTTCCACCATACTCATCAATAACAATAGCTAAATGCGTTTGATTTTCTTGTAATAAACGTAAAGTATCCATCATTGAGAAATTAACTGGAACACAAATTGGCGGTTGCATAATTTTTAAAATATCAGTATGACCTTTATCCATTAAAGCATAGAAATCCTTTTCATGAATAAATCCTATAATATGGTCAATTGTCTTTTCATATACTGGTAAACGAGAATATTGATTTTCCAAGAATACTTGTTTAATCTTATCAAGATCCTCATTTTGTTCAATCGCAATAACATCAATTCTAGGAGTTAAAATATCCTTAACATCCAAGTCATTAAACTCAATTGCTGAACGAACCAATTCAGATTCTTCTGCTTCCATAGCTCCTTCTTTTTCAATTTCATCTACCATAGTAATTAATTCTTCATCAGTCATACCTTTATTTTCATCAGACTTAATAAATAAGCTAATAAATTTTTTCCATAAATCAAAAATAAATGTTAAAGGCATTAGAAGAATTTCTAATGAATAAATAATTGGAGCAGAAAACATAGAAAATGTATCTGCAAATTGATTTGCTAAAGACTTTGGTGTAACTTCACCAAAGAATAAAATGACTACCGTCATAACAATTGTTGAAATTGTCGCTCCTTGATCCAAGAAATATTTCGTAAATAAAATTGTCGCAATCGTACTCGCTAAAATATTTACAAAGTTATTTCCTACCAAAATCGTTGAAATTAAACGATCATAGTTATCTAACAATTTCAAAACCAATTGTGCTCTGCGATTTCCTTTATTCGCCATATTCTTCAAACGGAAACGATTACAAGTTGAAAATGCAGTTTCTGTTGCAGAAAAATATCCAGAGCCAAGAACACACGCAGTTAATATCACTAAAAATATTGTATCATTCATTTAAATTACCACCTTTCTACAAAACAACTAATACAAATATGTATCGTTATCACCTGGTGGTGTTAAATAAATTTCATTTAACATAACGGTTTTTTTATTTGAAATACATATACTCGGGTCTACGTCTAACATAAGCACCATCCTTTTAATGACATATACTATAACAAACTTTATATAAAAAAGCAAATTTACTTTTGGTCATCGTATTGTGTAAGAATCTTTTTCACCAATGGATGACGCACTACATCGGAATTATGTAAATGCACAAAACCGATTTCATCAATATCTTGCAAACGATTTAATGCATCAATAAATCCTGATCCTTTAGATGAAGGTAAATCAATTTGGGTCATATCTCCTGTAATAATCATCTTAGAATCAAATCCCATACGTGTTAAAAACATCTTCATTTGCATTGGAGTTGTATTTTGCGCTTCATCTAAAATAATAATCGCATCATCTAATGTACGTCCACGCATATAGGCTAAAGGCGCAATTTCAATAATTCCCTTTTCCAATAAACGTTCTGTTTGTACTTGTCCTAATGTAAAATACAACGCATCATAGATAGGACGAAGATATGGATCTACTTTTTCTTTTAAATCACCAGGTAAAAATCCTAGATTTTCCCCTGCTTCTACTACAGGACGCGTAACAATCAAGCGTCTAACTTCTTCATTACGTAATTGTGTAACTGCATAAACAACAGACAAGAACGTTTTACCCGTTCCTGCAGGTCCACTAACAAAGATCATATCCTTGCTCATTAACGCATCCAACAATTGTTTTTGCCCAATCGTTTTTGGATAAATTAATTTATGTTCATAACTTCTTCCAACTGCTTTTTTATATAAATGATTTACATCATGAGAAATTCCATTAAAAATAGTCTCTGCAATAATTTGTACATCCATAGACTTTAATTCTTTTCCACTTTCAATACAATTCATCATTTGTGTAAATACATCATCGATTGCATTTTTATATTTTTCATCAATAAAAGCAAGAATTTGTTCTTCATCAATGGAAATTTCACAAGCAAAAATATTTTTAATAATATTTAAAAACTCATCTTGAACACCACATAATTGACGACGTTGTTCAGCATTTAATGTTTCAATGTTTTTACT
>JAFZDT010000133.1 GCA_017561055.1 Erysipelotrichaceae bacterium | reverse complement strand
TTTGGAACAAACAGGATGATAAGGATGAGTGTTGCCATTGTTGCCACAAGACGATATGGTACGTGTTTTTTTTCTGCTTTATTCAGGATTACATCGTAATTTTTCTGTCGATCAAATTCCGATTCATATTTTTGTTTCAGGTTGTTTTGTGTATATGTACTTCATTATTATCTGCATATATGGTTAATCAGTATATAGATAAACGAAGAATGATTATAGTTGTTATTATTAGTAATTGTATCTTGGTATTTTTGTATGCAGATATTTCGATCTATGTTGTATTCTTTATAGAAGTTGTATCTATATTTCTGTATATGCGTAAAGTCTCTTTAATGTTTTGTCATTGGTTACTTCGCTTTATGATTATCTTGGCTATGTATGCACTATTTGAAGGTACTATTTATCATGGAATCTGGTATATGAAAACAACTTCCTTTCAATGGATTTTAGTTTCATTTGTTTTGATAATGGTTACATATGTTCTGTTATATCGTTGTAGTGCTTTTAGTAAATTACAGGAATATTGTTATGCGATTACTATTGAATTTGATAACCATCGTATTCGTTGTTATGGGTATTGGGATAGTGGTAATTTTGCGAATTATCAGCAGATACCGATTATTTATTTACATGATAAACAAGTGTTGCAGGTTAAAGAGAAAGTAATAGCGATTATTCAAAATGAATTAGTAGAAGTGTGTCAAGGTTCTATAGTTGGAGTACACATTCCAAAACAAAAGGTATATATTGCGTATATAGAAAAGGATATTCAAAATTTGTATCTATGTTTATTGAATCAATTACTAGAAAGGTAAAATAACTATGTGGCTTTTATGGTTACTTAAAGCTTTACAATGTAAATCGTATGAGAGTGATTGTTATTATATTCAGGGTAGTGATGTTTTACCACATCCATTAAGTAAAGAAGATGAACTAGAGGCTTTATTGTTATTTCAAAAAGGGGATATGCAAGCTAGAAATAAGTTGATTGAACATAATTTGCGATTGGTTGTATATATTGCAAAACGTTTTGAGAGTAATCCGATTTTTATGGAAGATCTAATTAGTATTGGGACCTTTGGTTTAATTAAGGCTATACAAACTTTTGATTTGGATAAAAACATTAAATTAGTTACGTATGCTTCTAGGTGTATTGAAAATGAGATATTAATGCATTTACGTAAGAAAAATAAACAAAAAGTGGAAGTATCTTTTGATGAACCATTGAATATTGATTATGATGGAAATGAATTGTTGTTGTCTGATATATTAGGTACTTCTAATGATTTAGTTAAAGATGAATTTATGTTAAATGAAAATAAAAAAGCGGTTTTATCTGCTATAGGGCATTTAGAACCGCGTGAAAAGGAAATAATGATGATGCGTTATGGTATCCAAATGGAGGAGTTAACGCAAAAAGATATTGCAGAAAAATTGGGTATTTCACAATCGTATATTTCTCGATTAGAGAAACGAATCATTTTGAAGTTAAAAGATCAATTAGTTGAAAGTTAACATAAATATTTTTGGATTCTTTGCATGTGTTCATTATAAAAGTTTGGATGACATAAGCAATGAATTTTATATCCTTTTTCATCAAGAAGTGTTTCATTGATGAATTGGGATTTATGTAAGTTGTGATAGAAATTGGTATCTTCATATGGTATTAACAAATCTAGTTCATAGTATTCTTTATAGAAGTGTTGTGTAATGGCTTCTAGTACTTGATTTAGATTTGTTTTTGTTTTACAAGATATACAAATTTCACTAGTATGAATTTCTTCTTGTACCAAATCTGTTTTATTATAAATTGTAATCATTGGTATATTGTGTGCCTTAATTTCTTTTAAGGTTTGAATCGTTGTTTCCATTTGTTCTTTGTACTTTGGATGACTACGATCTACAATATGTAATAATAAATCAGCTTGATTTACGCTTTCTAAAGTACTATGGAATGCTTTAATAAGTGTATGTGGTAAGCTTGATACAAATCCTACAGTATCAGTTAATAAGAATGCAGGGTAATTCTTATTTTCGATAAGACGAGTATTCGTGTCTAAAGTTGCGAATAGCATGTCTTTTTCAAAGACAAGTTTATGTTCTTCTTGTTGGGTGATATGTAATAATGCATTCATTAATGAAGATTTTCCGGCATTAGTATATCCAACTAAAGCAACTTTTCCTATGGTATTCTTATTACGCTTGTTACTTTGATTTTCACGGTTCTTTTTAACCAGTTCTAGTTCACGTTCTAATGAATGTATTCTTTGTTCAATACGACGTTTATTTAATTCAAGTTTCTTTTCCCCAGCACCACGGTTTCTACCGCCACCTTGTCTGTCATATTGTACTTTATCATGTACTAAACGTGGCAAAGTATATTTTAATTGTGCAATTTCTACTTGGAGATTGGCTTCTTTGGTTTGTGCGCGCTTAGAGAAAATCTCTAAAATAACATCAGTTCTGTCCATTACTTTTACTTGCATAATGGTTTCTAAGTTACGAACTTGAGAACCAGATAGTTCATGGTTAAAAATAACGACAGTTACATTTTTATCATGTACATCACTAGCAATATCAAAGGCTTTTCCTTTACCAATATAGGTAGCGGCATTAATCGTATCAGCTTTTTGAACATAACTATTTACGATATCAATATGACAAGCATTGCATAGTTGTTCTAGTTCTTGCATTTCATATTGAATTTGTGAGTCACTTTTATATATTTGAAGGGAAACAATAATTCCTAAATCATTCATAGTATCAACTTCTTTCATATATAGTATTTTACCATAGGTCTGAAAGAATACCAATAACTGCCAAGTGTAAAGATGTTTGGTATGTCGATACTAATAACGAGGTGAGATACATGTCTCGTTATAAAGTGGATATTTGTGGTTTAAAGACGTCTGATTTACCCGTTTTATCCAATCATGAAATGATGGATTTATTTAAAAGGTATCAAAAAGGTGAAATAGAGTGTAAAGAAACCTTGGTAAATGGTAATTTGAAATTAGTTTTATCAATGGTACAGAGATTTATCAATCGTACAGATAATTTAGATGACTTATTTCAAATCGGATGTATTGGTTTGATTAAAGCGATTGATAATTTTGATTTGAAGCATGAAGTTCGTTTTAGTACTTATGCAGTTCCTATGATTATTGGTGAAATGAAGCGATATTTACGTGATGGACAAATGATAAAGATTTCTCGACAACTAAAAGATCAAATTTATAAATGTTTACAAATGAAGGAACAATTTCTTCAAAATAATCAATTTGAACCGAGTTATTTAGAGATAGCGAAAGAGTTATCAATAAGTGAACATGATGTGCATATGGCTTTAGAAACATTACAAGGTGTAGTTTCTATTTATGAGCCGATGTATAGTGATGAGGGTGATTCTATTCAATTAGTTGATCAAATTGAAGATAGTAATGATGAAATACGTAAGTTAAATGATCATATTTCGATTCAAAGTAGTATGAAATTATTGAATGAAAAAGAACGAGAAATTATCTATGCTCGTTATTATGATGGAAAAACGCAAACAGAATTAGCGAAAGAATTAGGTATTTCACAAGCACAAGTTTCAAGAATGGAGAAAAATGCGTTAAATTGTTTAAAGAAAAATTTGTAACGAGCATAGTATGGTGTAGGTGATACTATGAAATATTCTGCACTACAAAAGAAATTTGTTGTGAATGAACAAAATGGTGAAATGATTGGTTTTATTACTGATTTAGATTTGAATAGTCATAGTTTATGTATCGAAAGTATTATTGTAAAAGAGCCAAAGAACCTATTTCAAAGATTGCGATGTATATTTTTTAATGATGTAAAAATTGTAATATCGATTGATAATATTATTCAGATTGGTAAAGATGTTATAGTAGTTAAGGTAAGATAAGGAAATTATTGTTTCTTTATTTTATTTTTGACTACCTTTTTTTTGTTTATTAAATATGCTACAATTAGCAAGGAATGAGAGGATGAGAAGAATGAAACAAAGTAAATCTACAAAACCAATTTTATTCTTTTTATTAGCGGGATTAATGATTGCTTTAGCAATTGGTTCTGTTATTTTATCTGAATCTTCTAATTTTGATTCTTCTAAAATTGATACTGAGGACTTAACGAATGAGTCTTTCCATATTGAAAAACTAATTATCAATGAAATTTGTACTACAAGTAGTGGTGTAATTAGTGATTATCAAGGAAATAGTCATGATTATATCGAATTATACAATGGTACGGATTCTGAAATTGTTTTAGATAATTATGGATTAAGTGATAGTGAAAAAGAAATTAAGTGGGTATTCCCAGCAAATTCTTCAATTGGACCACATGAATATTTAACAGTATTCTGTAGTGGACAAGCGCAAGAAGGAATGTTTGCGAATTTCAAAATTTCAAGTAGTGGAAATGAAGTTATTTCTTTGCGTAAGCCTAGTGGTAAAGTCATTGATGCGGTTGAAACAGTAGCTTTAGAAGCGAATCAAGTCATGGGAAGAAATGCAGATGGCAAATGGGTGATTCAAAATTTACCTACTCCTGGTTTTGCGAATACAATTGAAGGGCATGATACTTTATTAGCAAGTATTCAAACAGTAGATGATTCTAGTTTAATTATTAATGAATTCTTGGTTCGTAATGATGGAAATTTTATGATGGATCATCAATTCTATGGTTTTATTGAAATTAAGAATATTTCTGATTCAATTATTTCTTTGAATAATTATAGTTTATCTAATAGTTTAAGTGAGAGTTTTAAGTGGCAGTTTCCTAATGTTATGATTCAACCAAATGAAGTGTTGGTTGTTTATACATCTGGTAAGAATCTTAAAAATGATGTGCTGCATAGTTCATTTAAATTAGAAGGTAATACGGGTGATGTTGTTTTAACGAACAATAAGGGTCAAGTAATTGCTAGTTATAGTTATGAAAATGTATCTGATGGTGTAAGTATGGTTTATGCAGAAGGTGGATATTTTGAATCTTGTGAGCCTACTCCTGGATATGAAAATAGTGCAGAAGGAATTAAAGCATTCCATTCTACATTTGCTTTAGAAAATGATTTAATTATTTCTGAGGCTATGAGCAATAACTATAGTTATTTAGCACAAAATGGTGCGAATTATTATGATTGGATTGAAATTTATAACAATTCTGATCATGCGATTGTATTGAGTGATTATTATTTATCTGATAGTTTAAATCAAGTGAATAAGTATCAATTGCCAGAAGTTACTTTAGAGGCAAATGCTTATTATGTAATTATGGCTAGTGGTAATACAGATTTGACAAATAAGTCTTATTATCATGCGAATTTTGGTTTAGCTGGAAGAGAAGGTATTTATTTATCGAAAAATAACAAAGTTGTTGATAGTTTATTTGTTGGTGATTTACCAAGTGGTTATAGCTATGGTAAAGATGCAAGTGGAATGTACTATTATAAAACACCGACTCCTAAAGCAAAAAATGATGCTGGTACAATTGCTAGAAGTAGTTCTCCCAGTAGTAGCCAAGGTTCTTTAGTAGTTAATGGTGTTGATGAAGTTGTTGTCGCATTAAATGGGGTTGGTACCATTTACTATACAACAAATGGTTCAAATCCTACGACTTCTAGTAAAGTGTATAGTGAGCCTTTACATTTAACGAAAACGACAGTTTTAAAATTTATGGCAAAAGAACAAGATAAAATGGTCAGTCAAACACTGACCTGTTCTTATATCATCAATGAAAATCATACATTACCTGTTTTATCATTAAGTATGGATCAAAGTAAAATTAATAATTTACATAGTCATGCTTGGACTGAAGGCTATGAAGTTGGTGGTGGAGTCATAGAATTGTTAGAGGATAATGAGTCTAAGTTTTCAATTCCTTTTGGTTTACAAATGTTTGGTGGTAGTGCTCGTGGGTACCCTAAAAAATGTTATGAAGTTGTATTTAAGAAAAAATATGGTGCTGGTCATTTAGAGTATCCTTTATTTGAAAAACGTGATACAAGTTTTTATCAAAGTTTTGTATTGCGTACTGGATCACAAGATGAAGAAGAGAGTGTTATTCGTGATTTAGTTGGTACAAGCTTGGTAGATGATTATACAGATGTAGATGTGCAAGCATATAAGTCTGTAATCTTATATATGAATGGGAAGTATTGGGGTATTTATTTCATTCGTGAGAAGGTTGATGAACATTTTGTAGCTAACCATTATAATGTAGAAGCAACAACTACTAATACGGATATTGTTCGTATTGATAGAACGTATAAGTCTGGTAATATGAAAGCATATAATAATTTGCGTAGTTTTGTAAGTTCTCATGATATGTCTAAAAAGGCTAATTATGATAAAGTTAAAGACATGATTAATGTTGAAAACTGTGCAGATTATTGGATTGCGGTTATTTATACTACGAATAATGACATTGTTAATAGTCGTATGTTTAGAAATCCGAATTTAGATGATGGAAGATTCCATTATATTTTCTATGATTTAGATTTTGCATTTTATAATTATTCTTATAATTTCTTTAATTTTACAACGGATCCTGGTGGTATGACGTTTAATCATTGGGAAACAACCATTCTAAGGAATTTAATGAAAAATGCTGAATTTAGACAGATGTTCTTAGAACGTTTAAGTTATAACATGAAGAATACGTGGAAAAAAGACATTGTTTTACAACGTTTAGACGATATTTACAATGAAATCAAACCTGAAATGAAACGTGATCGTGCTAGATGGGGTCATTCCTATGATTATTGGGAAGATGCAGTTAGTGGTTTGCGTAATTATATCAAGAAACGTGATTCATATATTAAAAAGCATGCGAAATCATATTTTGGATTGTCCAATGCGGAATATGAAAAATATTTTGGAGGATGATTATGAAGTATAGATATGAAATTAAGTATATTTTAAGTCATACGGATGCTTTGGCTTTGAAACAACAATTATCAGCATTTTTGGATAAGGATAAGAATGCAGGTGGTGATGATGGTTCTTATATCATTACTAGTTTGTATTTTGATACCATTGATAATGTTGCTTATTATGAAAAGATGAATGGTGTTTTAAATCGTAGTAAATATCGTATTCGTTATTACAATGATAATTATGAGTTTGTTCGTTTAGAAAAGAAAATGAAACATAACAATATGACGAGTAAAAAACAAGTAAAGATTTCTAAGGAAATTGCGGATTGTTTAATTGCTGGTCAATATGAAAGAATTAAATCTCATAGTCCTTTATTACAAGAGTTTTTAGGGGCTATGCGTATTGAAAGATTGGTTCCTTCGGTAGTTGTTAGATATCGTAGAACCGCGTTTGTACATCCTGTTAGTGATGTTAGAATTACTTTTGATTCTATGATTCATTCGGGTGTGTATGATACGAATTTATGGAATCTAGAAAATGGAGGATATGATATCTTAGATGATGGCTTGGAAGTATTAGAAGTTAAGTATAACGAATATTTACCAAGTAGTATTGCTGGTATCTTAAGTACGGTTCCATTACGTAGAGAAGCTGTTAGTAAATTTGCACGCTGTGCAAATGTAAAGTAGGAGGTTAGTTATGCAAAATATTTTAGAAATGATTTTAGCTGATTTAAATGGCACAATTTCTTTACCAGAATTATTATTGTCTGTAGCAGTTGCTTGTGTCATTGCATTATTTATTCTATTTATTTATCGTAAAACATATACTGGAGTTGTATATTCAAATTCATTTGCGATGAGTATTATTTTATTAGCCATGGTAACATCAATTATTACATGTACAATTTCGTCTAACATGGCATTATCTTTAGGGATGGTAGGGGCGTTATCTATTGTTCGTTTTAGAACAGCAGTTAAAGAACCACTTGATACAGCATTTATGTTCTGGGCTATTGCGGCAGGTATTATGACTGGAGCTGGTATGTATTTACCATCAATCTTTGGTAGTTTATTAGTTGGATTATTATACATGGGATGTTATGCATTTGGATTTAGATTATCAAGACGTTATTTATTAATTATTAAATATTCAATGGATGCTGAAAGTACTGTGTTAGCAAAAGTTGAATCAATTAAAAACAAGAAATTACGTTCTCAAACTGCATATGGTAAAGATGTAGAAGTGACTTATGAATTAGAAGTAAAAGATGTACAAAAAGAATCAGTAATTATTACTGAAATTCAACAGATTCAAGGTGTTAAATCTTGTAGCTTTGTCGCATATCAAAATGATTTTGGTGACTAGTATTATTTCATTTTCTATAGTTAAGTGTTATAATTATTAATAATTGGAGGTATTTACAATGAGTATTAAAAATAGAATTACAGATTTCTTCGCTCCTGAAGTTGATGATGAAGAAGAATATCTTGAAGTAAATGAAGAAGAAGCTAAATCAATTAGCAAATATGAAAAACCTAAAGCACGTGGTGTAAATGCTGCTGAAACAAATATTGTTATGTTTGAACCTCGTTCTTTTGATGAAGTGGTTGAAATTGCTAAACATTTAAAAGAACGTAGAGCTGCTGTTGTTAATTTAAGAAAATTGTCTTATGAATATAAACAAAGAACAATTGACTTTTTACAAGGTGTTACATTTGGTTTAAGTGGAGCTACTAAACATATCGATCGTGATGCAATTTTATGTACACCTGTAAATATTGGTGTTGATGGTTCTATTTCTCAAGATGAAGAATAATGCAGAATGAGCATTTTAAGAATCAAGACGCTTTTTTAAAACGATTGGATGATTATCGACGTTTTTATGAAATGTCATATCGTACATCTTGTTCAGATTTTTTAACGCCTTCACAAGTTGAAGTTGTCAAACGATATTATGGTAAACAAGTGGATTATCATTTTGTGCCTGACTTTGAGGAAACAACAATGCGTTGTCTTGTAGTAGGGGATTATGATGATGTTGTTTGTTTGATTGGAAAGTATCGTGGAGATTTTGTTAAAATTTCGCATCGAGATGTGTATGGTGCATTAATGAATCTTGGTATTCAAAAAGAAAAGTTTGGTGATATTTGGCTAGATGATTCTCAAATAGTTATTTATACTAAAGAGAATATTGCGGATTATATAGAAGCGAATTTACATCAAATTCATCAATTTTCCATTCATTTTAAAAGAAGTGATATATTATTAGAACCGGTATTTAAAACGAAGAGTTTAAAGATTACTAGTTCATCGTATCGTTTAGATGCGATTGTTAGTGAACTTGGCCATATGTCTAGAAATAAGGCACAGCAAATGATTCGTGCTGGTTTAGTAAGATTAAATTATGATTCTCTTGTGGATTGTAATGATTTGTGTCATAATGGTGACATCGTTTCTATTCGACAAGTTGGTCGTTTTAAAATTAGAGAAGAAATAGCAATTACAAAAAAGGGTAATTTGTTATTGCATGTAGAGCAATACGTATAGATGGGAGGGTAGTGTTATGTCAGATAGTCGTTTTTTATCTAGACGTCAAAATTATGAACGTTTTCGATATAATGATGAAGTTGATGTTCTTAAAGAAGAAAATCAAATGCTTAAAGAACAAATAACACGTTATCAAACCCAAATTAAGAGCGCAAATGAGCAGTTGTTAATGTTAAAACAACGTTATCAAATGTTAATTAATGAATTATCTATGCGTGAAAAGGCTGCTGAAGAAATTTCGAGGTTGGCATTGAAAGAAGCAAATGTTATAATTGAAACTGCGCAGGGGAATGCGGACTTAATTATTAAAGAAGCATTGGGTTCTGCGAAGATGGTATTTATTGAAATTAATCGTTTGACTTCACAAACAAAAGAGATGCGAACGGATATTAAATCTAAATTGCAAAGTATGGATGCGTTAATGGAAACATTCCAAATTCCAGAGATTTCTAATTTAGATTACTTATCTGATGAAACTCGTGCTCCGTTTGTAGATGCGAAAAAGGAATTAGAAAAATAAAAGCTTTGATCAAGACGCGCTGCTATATTGGAATTTTTAGAGAGTTGATGGTTGGTGGAAATTCAACAAGGAAGATATAGGTAGACATCACTTGTGAGCTATATAGCTGAATGTAGTAAGTTATATCGTAATCTTGCGTTAAAAGAGTTGAGGGCATATAGATTTTCTATATGAACTAAGGTGGTACCGCGTTATAACGTCCTTAGATTAGGGCGTTTTTTATTTTAAAAAAAGGAGATAGATAAAATGGATTTTAAAGACACATTATTAATGCCTAATACTGCATTTGAAATGCGTGGCAATCTTCCTAAAAAAGAACCTGGTTATCAAGCTCGTTGGGAAGAAATGAATTTGTACCAAGAAATGTTGAAGAGAAATGAAGATAAGACTCCATTTGTATTGCATGATGGTCCTCC
>JAFZDT010000132.1 GCA_017561055.1 Erysipelotrichaceae bacterium | reverse complement strand
TTCGTCTTTATGCATTTGTACATACGCTTTAGAACCAAGTAGTCCTCTTTCTTCACTACCACACCATACAAAACGTACATTGTGTTTTAAAGACTTATCTTTTAAATTTTCAGCCATGCCATATAAGCAAACACTGCCTGTCGCATTATCATAAGCACCCTTAGAATTTGGTACAGAATCATAGTGCGCAGTACAAACAATCCAATCTTCACTTTCACCTTTAATATCACAGATTACATTATGAGATTGACATGTATATACTTCTTGTTCAACTGTAATTCTAACTTTACTAGCTTGTTTTTCTACTAGTTCCATCGCATCTTGTGTAGAAATATGTACACCAGGTAAATCACCACATTCTTTTAATAATGCGCGCAATTCACGATCATCTACATCATATGGACCAAAATCCGCATCACCATTATATGTAATAAACGCTTTCGCTTTTGATTCACATAATGCCTTATACATCTTTAATCCTAAATAACCACTAATTAAAGCACATTTACCATTTACCATTTTTCTAGATACTGGATGATCTACTTCAAAATAGTGTAAATCCAATTCTAAGTTATCTACATCTACACAATTCATATATGCTGTCGCATGATATGTTTTTTGATATGGTTCTAAAACTTCAAATGATACTTTCTTAATATTTGAACGAATCACATCAAAGGCTTCAATTGTACTATCTAATCCTAAATCATTCTTTAATGCTTGTTGAATACGTTTAGCCGCTTCTAATTCTTCACTTGTACCACCTAAACGTTCAAAATATAAATTTTCTAATAACTTCCAACCATTTTCAATACGCATATACTTATCCTCTATTTCTAATATATTCATCAATACCTTTAGCTGCTTGTTTACCAGCACCCATTGCTAAAATAACCGTAGCCGCACCAGTAACCGCATCACCACCAGCAAATACTCCATCAACACTGGTCATACTTGCTTCATCTACTATAATACCACCCCAACGTTCAGTATTTAAACCAGAAGTTGTTGCTTTGATTAATGGATTTGGTGAAGTACCTAAAGACATAATGACACAATCCACATCTAAATCAAATTCACTATTTTCTTTCACAACTGGTCTTCTTCTACCACTTGCATCAGGTTCACCTAATGTCATTTCTACACAAGTCATCTTAGAAACTGTACCTGTTTCATCACCATGCAATTCAATTGGATTATTTAATAGTTTAAAAATAATTCCTTCTTCCATTGCATGTTCAACTTCTTCTTTACGAGCAGGCAACTCTTCTAAACCACGACGATAGACAATATATACATTTTCAGCACCTAAACGTTTAGCACATCTAGCCGCATCCATCGCAACATTTCCTCCACCTACAACCGCAACATTTTTACTTTGTTTAATAGGTGTAGAACTATTTTCTTTATAGGCTTTCATTAAGTTTACACGAGTTAAGAATTCATTCGCACTAAATACACCCTTCAAGTTTTCACCAGGAATATTCATGAATTTTGGTAATCCAGCACCACTTCCTACAAACACTGCTTCAAAACCATATTCTTCCATTAACTCATCAATGGTAATCGTACGACCAATAACCATATTGGTTTCTACTTTAACCCCCATTGCTTTTAATCCATCAATTTCTCTTTGTACAATGGCTTTTGGTAAACGAAATTCCGGAATACCATACACCAATACACCACCAGCTACATGTAATGCTTCAAAAATTGTTACTTCATAACCAAGTTTTGCTAAATCACCAGCACAAGTTAAGCCAGCAGGACCCGAACCAACAATCGCAACTTTATGACCATTGGATACAATTTCTTTAACTTCAACTTCCGTATGTGCATTATGCCAATCCGCCACAAAACGTTCTAAACGACCAATACCCACACTTTCATGCTTAATACCACGTACACATTTACCTTCACATTGGCTTTCTTGTGGACATACACGACCACAAACAGCAGGCAAAGCACTAGAAGCATAAATCACTTGATACGCTTCTTCAAATTTACCTTCCGCCACAAGTGCAATAAACTTAGGAATTTCAATACGAACAGGACAACCATTCATACATTGTGGATTCTTACATTGTAAACAACGCTTTGCTTCATCAATGGCCATTTCTTCTGTATAACCTAAAGCCACTTCTTCAAAGTTAGTATTACGAATATTAGGATCTAAAGAAGGCATTTCACACTTTTTAGGATTCATATTAAACATATGCTACTGAACCTCCTTCTTATACAAATTACACGCTTTCTCATACGCATGACGTTCAAAATCACCATAACTTCTACCACGAGAAATCGCTTCATCAAAATCCACTTCAAAACCATCAAAATCAGGTCCATCTACACAAGCAAACTTCGTTTTACCACCAACAGTTAAACGACAACCACCACACATACCTGTTCCATCAATCATAATTGGATTCATAGAAACCATCGTTTTAATATTATGCGGTCTAGTTGTTTCTACAACAAATTTCATCATAATTAATGGTCCAATTGCAATGACTTCATCATATTGTTCACCCGCATCAATTAATGCTTGTAATGCATGTGTAACAAGTCCCTTTTGACCACAACTACCATCATCACTCATTAAGACATATTTATCACTAACTTGTTTGAATTCATCTTCTAAAATCACTAAATCTTTATTTCTAAAACCTACAATTGAGTGTACTTCACAACCCAAAGCATGTAACTTTTTGGCAATCGGATAAGCAATAGCACAACCAACGCCACCACCAACAACAGCCACTTTCTTTAAACCTTCTACATGACTTGGTACACCTAATGGACCCACAAAATCTTGTAAACAATCACCTTCATTTAAGGTATTTAATTGCAACGTACTAGC
>JAFZDT010000131.1 GCA_017561055.1 Erysipelotrichaceae bacterium | reverse complement strand
TTGAATGATTGGATTATCCATATCAATATAGTTTAATTGTATTTGGACAATTTCAATTTCAGGATGTTTTGTTAAGATTCTATCCAATACTTCTGGTGAACCATGATATGACATTCCAAAGTGTTTGATTTTTCCTTCTTTTTTTAATTGAATTCCCCATTCAAAACAATTTGTTTTTTCATATGCATCAATGTTCCCATCTTCAATACCATGTAATAAATATAAGTCAAAGTATTCAACACCACATCTCTCTAATTGATCTAAAAATACTTCATCTTTATCCTTGTTCATCCAAATAGGAAACTTATCAACCAAATAATAAGTATCTCTAGGATATCGTTTTACTAAAACTTCTTTAATCACTGTTTCACTTTTACCAGAATGATACATATATGCAGTATCAAAATAATTCATACCTGCATTCATATAAGCATCTATCATTTGTTTTGTTTTTTCAATATCGATGCAATCATCAACCTCTGGTAAACGCATCATTCCAAATCCTAATTTACATAGTTTATTTAATTCCATAAACTCACCTACTTATTTTTTAATATTTCTTTTCGAATATAATCAATTGTATAATCCAAGCCATTATCAGCTAACATTTCTAATAAACTTCTAAGTAAAGCTTTACTTTCTTCATGCATACAATAATTGTGTTGATTACGCATGAAATATTGAAGTGCTGAATCATTTCTATATTTCTCTTTTTGGTAAATCATTGTAGCTGCTACACGGTCACAAAACATCTCAATGACATAATTCACTGGCATTTTTGTTCCAAAAATTCCTTGCAAACTACCATCTATCCAATATTCCCAGTGGTGTCTGTTACGTCCTTTATGATGTAACCATCCTTTTGAATATCCAATAACTTCTTTTTCTTTTTCAATAGGACTTCTATTTCCTTGGAAATATTTTACTCCTGCAGAAAACTCAACCCATGAATATTTTGATAGATCATGTAATAAACCTTGTTTATATAAGCCACATTTAAAACATAATTTTCCAACTAATATTTTATGACTTGTGATTGTACTAAAATGTCCCCATAATTTATTCATAAATTCCCTCAACAATTTCTCTTATTTCTTCAAAACAAACAGGATTAGCGAAATAAACACCAATCTTTTTTGAATAATCAAATGTTTCTTTATTCAATGCAATACCCATTGCACCTGCGTTCAATGCGATAATTCTTCCTGCTGCATAATCCCATGGTGATAATTCCATTTCATAATAAGCATCTACCTTACCACTAGCCACATAACATAAATCTAAAGCAGCACTACCACTTCTTCTTACATCTCTACAATGAATAAATACTTTTTTTGCTAGGTCAAAAGTAACATCTGCCAATTGCTTGTTATAAGGAGATGTTCCAAAGAATACGATGGCATGTTTCGCATCATTGTTACTTGCACTTATTTCTTTACCATTGCATGTACTTTGTTTTCCTTCAATTCCAACAAAGCACTCATCTAAATATGGATTATATACGACGCCAATAATCCCTTGCTTTTTATATAATAATGCAATTGAAATGCATGAGTGATGAAAATCATAAGCATAATTTGTTGTACCATCAATTGGATCAATCACCCAAGTATATTCATCACTTAATTCTTGTAAACCTTCTTCTTCCGCAAAGAAACTACTATCAGGAATAAGTTTTCTACATTCTTCTACAATATACTTTTGACTCTTAATATCCATATTGGTAACAATATTTGTTGCATCTGTTTTTTCTTCAATTAAAAGTTCATCTTTATTTAATATTATTTTCCCTGCATTCTTTGCAATTCTTTCAATTTCTCTTGCTAATTCTTCATAATTATATTTTGTCATAGTTATCACACCTACTATAATTTTATATTCTTTTTAACCCTATTTCAATGTCTTTGTTGTTTGAAAAAGAGAATGATGTTAAAATGGTTGCGAGGTGAGAAAACATGTTGAAAGATACAATTGCGGCGATCTCTACTGCTTTAAGTGAAGGAGCGATTTCTATCGTTCGTGTAAGTGGTGATGATGCCATTGAAATTGCAAACAAATGTACAACTCTAGATTTAACAAAATGTAAATCTCATACAATCAACTATACATCTTTGATTGATCCATATACAAATGAAGTGATTGATGAAGTTTTAATCAGTGTATTCAAAGCACCTAAAACTTATACAAAAGAAGATTTAGTAGAAATCAATTGTCATGGTGGTATTTATATTACTCGTAAGATTCTATCTATCTTATTATCAAATGGTGCAAGACTAGCAAATCCAGGTGAATTTACACAAAGAGCATTCTTAAATGGAAGAATTGACTTAACACAAGCAGAAGCAATCAATGATATGATTACTGCTAATAATTCAATGAATGCGAAAATGGCCATTCGAGGAATTAGAGGTAGTGTTAAAAAACTATTAGATCCACTTATTTCTAATCTATTAGATATCATTGCTTTAATTGAAGTAAATATTGATTATCCTGAATATGATGATGTAGAAATGTTAACCAATGAACGTGTTTTACCAATGGCAAATGATTGGTTAAAACAAATTGATAACATC
>JAFZDT010000130.1 GCA_017561055.1 Erysipelotrichaceae bacterium | reverse complement strand
GATATGAAGTTGCGATTTCTACAGCATTGGGTGGTGCTTTATATAACATTATTACTAAGGATGAAAGAAGTGCAAGAGGGGCTATTGATTTCTTAAAGCGTAATCAATCTGGTCGTGCAACATTCTTACCATTAAATGTAATGAAACCAAGTTATGTACGTCAAGATGCAAAGATTGTTTGTGATAATACTCCTGGATTTTTAGGCGTTGCGAATGAATTTGTATCCTATGAACATGTATATGAACCAATTGCTTTAAACTTATTAGGAAGTGTATTGGTTACAGATACTTTAGAACACGCGAATGAATTAAGTGCTCGTTTACATAATCAATATAAGATTGTGACATTGGATGGGGATGTAGTTCATCGTGGTGGTTCTATGACTGGTGGTAAACAAACAAGTTCTCAATCTATCATGTTATTGGAAAAAGAGTTCCAAGGTATGGATACCCAAATTGAGAATGCTAAAATTTTACAAGATAAAGCATATCAAGATTATCGTTTTATTCGCAAAGAATATGAAAATCTTAATGAAAATATTGTTCAATTACGTATTCAATTTGCTCAAATTGAACCAGTTATGGAAGCGAAACGTAGTAAATATGAACGTTTACAAGCAGATTATGAAGTATTACAACCAAATGATACAAATGAAGATGTATCATTTACAGATGAATTATTAGAATCATTGAATGCTTGTTATAGTAGACGTGATGAAATTACAACAAAAATTCGTTTGAAAAATGACCGTCGTGTGAAGTGTTCTTCTGAATTGGATCGTAAAGAAAATCAATTTACGCAATTACGTCGTGAAATGAGTTCAATTCAAGCAGATGAACGAGCTTTACAAATGGATTTAGTGAAATCTAAAACGGAATATGAATTCCATGTAAATCGTTTAAATAGTGAATATCAAATGACAATTGAGTTTGCGATGTCTTTAGATCATGATATTGATATAGCTAGTGCTAAAGAAGAAGTGAAGATGTTACGTAAAGAAATTCAAGATTTAGGTAATGTTAATATGGAAGCTCCTGCACAATATGAAGAAATCAATAATCGTTATGAACATTTAAAAACTCAATATGATGAATTGGTAAGTTCTAAACAAAAAATCCTTGATGCGATTGCAGAAATGGATGAAATTATGGAAAAACAATTCAAAGAAACATTTGATAATATTAATAACGAATTACAAGGTGTATTTACGGTATTATTTGGTGGAGGTAAGGCTAAACTATTCTTAGAAGATCCAAGTGATATCTTAAATAGTGGTATTGATATTGATGTTCAGCCTCCTGGTAAGAAAGTACAAAATATTCGTTTATTCTCTGGGGGAGAAAAAGCATTAATTGCCATTTGTGTATTATTTGCAATTTTAAAAGTAAGACCTGTTCCTTTATGTATCTTCGATGAAGTTGAAGCCGCATTAGACCAAGGGAATGTAGAACGATTTGCGAAGTATATTCGTGAATTTGAAGAGACAACACAGTTCATTGTAGTTACTCATAGACCAGGTACTATGGAACAATGTGATGTATTATATGGTGTTACAATGCCTCAACAAGGTGTATCTCAATTGTTGAAGGTGAAATTGAAAGATGCGATTGATTTGTCTGAAGAAAGTGAGGCACAAGCATGAGTTTCTTAGATCAATTAAAAAATAAGTTTACTAAAAAAGATTCTAATTCTGACCGTTATTTAGATGGTTATAAGAAAACTAGAAAGTCATTTGGTGAAAAATTAGGTTCTATTTTTAGAGCATTTGATGGATTAACAGATGAGTTTTTAGAAGAACTTATGGTAACTTTATTAGAATCTGATGTTGGGGTTCAAACTAGCGAAAAGATTGTGGATATGGTTCAAACTGAAGGTAAGAATCGTTTTATTCGTAATGCGGATGATGTTATCGAATGTTTAGTTGAACAAATGGATAAACTATATGATAAAAATAGCATTCCAGAAATTAAATATAACGAAAATGGTCCTACAGTAATCTTAGTAGTTGGGGTAAATGGTGTAGGTAAAACAACATCTATTGCGAAATTAGCGAACTATTATTTAAAACAAGGTAAAAAGGTATGTACAGCTGCTGGTGATACATTTAGAGCTGGTGCTGTTATGCAATTAGAAGAGTGGTCTAGACGTTTAGATATTCCTTGTATTAAGGGAAAAGAAAATGCGGATCCTGCAAGTGTTATGGTAGATGCTTGTCGTTTTGCGAAAGAAAATAATATTGATATTTTATTAGCAGATACAGCAGGACGTTTGCAAAATAAAGCGAATTTAATGAAAGAACTAGAAAAAATGTATCGTGTAATTGGTAAAGAAATTCCAAGTGCACCACATGAAACTTGGTTAGTCATTGATTCAACAACAGGTCAAAATGGTTTACATCAAGCAGGTGTGTTTTTTGAAACAACAAAAGTTAGTGGTATCGTATTAACAAAATTAGATGGTACTGCTAAGGGTGGTATTGTATTATCGATTCGTGATCAATTACATTTACCAGTTCGTTTTGTTGGTTTAGGGGAAACAATGGATGATTTACAACCATTTGATATTGATGATTTCTTATATTCTATTGCCCAAGGTGTAGAAGATGTTGGATAAAACGGAATATATGAATGATTTGTTGGATTGGTATCAAAACCTTCTAACAGAAAAACAATTACAATGTATGTCTTTGTATTACTATGAAGACTTATCGTTAGCTGAGATTGCAGAAGAAGTAAATACATCACGTTCTGCGGTGTTTGATTTATTAAAACGTACAGCTCATATATTAGATGAATACGAAAAAAAGTTACATCTAGTTGAAAACTATAAAAAAAGAAGTAAAATATATAGTGAGTTGTCTGCATTAAATAACCAAGAAGTGAATCGACTTGTTGGTGAATTAGAAAAGATAGATACAGAATAGATTGTGGAGGTAATTATTAATGTCAAAAATCATGTCTGTAAATGCTGGAAGTTCATCTTTGAAATTCCAATTATTCCAAATGCCGGAAGAAGAAGTTTTAACAAGTGGTGTTGTTGAACGTATCGGTTTAGCTGAAGGAATCTTTACTATTAAAGTAAATGGTGAAAAACATTCTTTCACACAACCAATTGAAAACCATTCAGTAGCTGTAGATTTATTATTAAAAGCTTTAGTTGAATATGGTGTAGTAGCTGAATTATCAGAAATCAATGCTGTAGGTCACCGTGTATTACATGGTGGTGAAATCTATGGTGATTCTGCTGTATTCAATGACAAAGTTGTACAAGATATTATTGATTTAACGGAATTAGGTCCTTTACATATGCCTGCTAACTTAACTGGTTATAAAGCATTCAAAGAAGCTTTACCAGGTGTTGAACATGTTGCAGTATATGACACAGCATTCCACCAAACAATGGAACCAGAAATTTTCTTATATCCATTACCATATGAATACTATGAAAACTATAAAGTAAGAAAATATGGTTTCCATGGTACATCTCATAAATATGTAAGTGCTCGTATGGCTGAATTATTAGGTAAAAAACCTGAAGAAGTAAATGTAATTACATGTCACTTAGGAAATGGTGCTTCATTAGCTGCTGTTAAGGGTGGTAAATGTTATAACACATCTATGGGATTCACTCCATTAGCTGGTATCATGATGGGTACTCGTAGTGGTGATATCGACCCAGCTTGTATTTCTTTCATTATGAATAAAACAGGTATGACTGCTGAAGAAACAATCAATGTATTAAACAAAAAATCTGGTTTCTTAGGTGTTACTGGTATTTCTAGTGATGCTCGTGATATTGAAGCTGCTTATAACCAAGGTAACGAAAAAGCAATCTTATCACGTAAAATGTATGCTCATCGTTTAGCTCAAACAATTGGTTCTTACTATGTAGAATTAGGACATGTTGATGCGATCGTATTTACAGCTGGTTTAGGTGAAAATGATGCGAACGTTCGTGCTGAAGCTTTAGATGTTGTTAAAGAAGCTTTAGGTATTGAATATGATGCTGAATTAAATGCTAAAACAAGAGGTAAAGAAGTTAAGATTTCTACTGAAAATTCTAAGATTCAAGTATGGATCGTTCCAACTAATGAAGAATTAGTTATCGCTCGCGATACAGTTCGTTTATTAGGTATCTAATAATGAAGTCTTTTGAAGATTTATTAAAGAAAATAGAAGAATATCAGACAATTATTGTTTTGCGTCATATTCATCCTGATTATGATGCGTTAGGTTCTCAATACGGATTAGCACGTTGGTTACAACGTCACTATCCTCAAAAGAGAATTGTAGCTAGTGGATATGAGCCAAGTATTGCTCCAAGTTTTTTACCAAATCCTGAAGAAATTCCTTTAGAGGATTGTGTAAATGCTCTTGCAATCGCTGTTGATACAAGTAATTATGCGCGTATTGATGGTAAAGATATTTGGGATACATGTAAAGAACGTATGTTCTTTGATCATCATGTAAAAGGGGATTCTTTAACTGAATACGAATATGTAGATGAACATACAGCTAGTTGTTCAGAAATTATTACGGATTTTATTCGTACCTTTGAAAAAGAACCTGTAGCTTTAGAAGTTGCAGAACCATTGTATTGTGGTATTATTTCCGATTCGATTCGTTTCTCAATTAATACAACAACTGCTTATACATTAAAAATGGCTAGTTACTTATTAGAAAGTCAATTGGATATTAATAAACTAAATAACCAAGTATTTTCTATGAGTGTTAATTTATATCGTTTTTCAAATCACTTACGTGAAATTGCGAATTATGATACAAAAGGCTTTGTGTATGCAATTATCAATAAAGAAGATTATGTACCATATCATGTAGAAGCAGGTCCTGCAAAAGCAAAAGTAAATGTGTTTGGAGAAATTCGTGGCATTCAAACATGGGCAGTATTTATTGAGGAAGAATATGGAGTGTATAGCGCTTCATTACGTTCTCATAGTATGACAATTAGTGATATCGCTAATCAATTCGGTGGCGGTGGTCACTTATGTGCTAGTGGTATTTCTAAATTATCACGTAGTCAATGTGATGAAGTGATTGAATTATTAAAACAAAGAGTTTTAGGGTAATGAGAATTCTCATTACCTTTTAATTATGTTAAAATAGTTGAAAGAAAGGAATGATGGTATGCCTACATTACTATATAATCGTACTTGTTATAGTTTATTGGATAGTACAATTCGTGTGGAACAATTAGTTGCTTTTGCGAAAAGATATGATTATAAGTCAATTGCTATTTGTGATCATAATGTAATGCATGGGTATATGTTGTTCCGTAATTTGTGTGAAAAAGAGGGGATTCATCCTGTTTTTGGTTTGGAAGTTGATGTTGTATATGAAGATAGAGTTTCTTCTTTTTTAGTGTATGCGAAAAATGATATTGGTTATGGTTCTTTAATTGCGTTAAGT
>JAFZDT010000002.1 GCA_017561055.1 Erysipelotrichaceae bacterium | reverse complement strand
TATATTCAAAAATTATGTGGTATGCCATATACACAAGATGAAAGTTACTACATCTTAGAAGCTGTAGAAGGTGCTAGTGTATATTTGGGTATTAAAGAAGGTGTAAATCCTGAGGAAATGATTGAAGCATTACGCGATGGTCAAAAAGGAATTTCATTCCCAGCAGAAAAATTTGTTAACAATTTCCCTGCTAAAAAACATGACCACTTCTTAATTCCTGCTGGAACAGTACACTGTTCAGCACCAGGTTGTATGGTATTAGAAATTAGTGCTACACCATATATTTTCACATTCAAATTATGGGACTGGGATCGTTTAGGAATGGATGGCTTACCTCGTCCAGTACACGTTGAACATGGTAAACACAATATTCGCTTTGACCGTACAACAGAATGGGTAAAAGAAAACTTAGTTAACCATTTCATTACATTACATGATGATGAAGTATACAAAGAAGAACATACAGGTTTACATGAATTAGAATTCATTGAAACAAGACGTTTCACAACATCTACTGAAGTAACATTATGTACAAAAGAATCTGTCAATGTATTGAACTTAATTGATGGACATAGTGCAGTTGTTGAAAGTTTAGATGGTTCATTTGCACCATATGAAGTACACTATGCTGAAACATTCATTGTGCCAGAATCAGTGAAGAACTATCGTATTCGTTCATTAGATGGTAATGAAATTAAAGTTATTCAAGCATATGTAAGGGTATAAATTTTATACCCTTTTTTTATTTGATATATTATAATGAAACTTGTTAGGAGGGATACATATGTTTCAAAATGAATGGACACCAATTCTAAAACATGAATTTGAACAAGAATATTTTAAAAAATTAGCGACTTTTGTTCATGAAGAATATGAAACAAAAACCATATTTCCTCCAAAACCATGGGTATTTAGTAGTTTTGAACATACCAATCTTAAAGATGTGAAAGTGGTTATTCTAGGACAAGATCCTTATCATCAACCCAATCAAGCACATGGTATGTGTTTCTCCGTACAAAAAGGGGTAAAAATACCACCATCATTAGTAAATATCTATAAAGAAATTAATAGTGATTTAGGCTTGCCAATACCAAATCATGGCTTCTTAATGCATTGGGCAAAACAAGGGGTATTATTACTTAATACTGTATTAACAGTAGAATATAATAAAGCTTTTTCTCATAGAGGTATGGGATGGGAAACGTTTACGGACCATATCTTGCAACAATTGAATACATTAGATCAACCAATTGTTTTCTTATTATGGGGAAAACCTGCGCAACAAAAAGCACAATTTTTAAATAATCCGAAACATTTAGTGTTAAAGGCAGCACATCCATCGCCATTAAGTGCGTATAATGGATTCTTTGGCTGTAAACACTTTTCTAAAACGAATGATTTTTTAGTACAACATGATTGTACTCCAATTGATTGGAGGGTGTAGTATGTTTCAAAATTCACATGAAGTTATCGAATATATTACCAAACGAACCAAACGTGATTATGGTTTATCCGAATTTAAACAATATATAGAAAAAATGGGGAATCCACAATATCAATTACAATGTATTCATGTAGGAGGAACCAATGGAAAAGGTAGTACTACTAACTATTTGCGTTCCATTTTACAAGCCAATGGATATACAGTAGGCACTTTTACTTCACCTCATTTAGAAAGTCATCATGATCGCATTCGTATTAATGATGTATCTATTTCTGATGAAGATTTGGTGCGTTTTGCGAATACCTATTATCAAGAATGGGAACAATATGGATTAACTATGTTTGAAATTGATATGTTTATTTCTGTTATGTACTTTTTAGAACATGATGTTGATTTTGTTATCTATGAAGTAGGCTTGGGTGGAGAATTAGATGCGACCAATATTATCAAACCATTAGTTTCTGTAGTCACAAATATTGGTTATGATCATATGGATTATTTAGGTAATACGTTAGAATTAATTAGCCAAGCAAAGGCGGGTATTATTAAAGACAAAACACCATTTATCACAGCTGAACGTAAACAAGCTTGTGTGAATGTTTTTCAACAAACTTGTATGGATAAACAAGCTCCTTTTATCATGTTAGAAGATGCGTACAATGTACAATATGGTAGTGATATTTTCTTTGACTATAAGAGTTTTCATGATGTACATTTGGAAACGCCAGCTAAATATCAAGTGTCAAATGCGTCTGTTGTCTTAGAAACTTGTTTACAACTTCGTAAATTAGGAGTAGCTATTTCTGATGAAGCGATTTATACAGGTTTAAGTAGTGCTATGTGGAAAGGTCGTTTTGAAAAAGTTTCTATCAATCCATTAGTGTATATTGATGGCGCACATAATGAACATGGTATGCAAGCGTTAGTTGATACTCTTAAAAATGTAAATGTACCAATTACAGTAGTATTCTCAGCTTTAAGAGATAAAGAAACAGATACGATGCTAGAAATGTTATTACAAGTAACAAATGATGTCATTGTGACAGAATTTGAATTCTATCGTGCAAAATCCGCAACTGCATTAGCGAACAACTATCCTGTAAAGGTGATTACACCTTGGCAAGATGCGATTGGGTATGCGCTTGAACATCATCAAGGAATGGTTATGATAACAGGTTCACTATATTTTATTAGTGATGTTCGCTTGTATTTTAAAGAAAGGGGATGGATTCAATAATGGTTCTATTCTCACAAATTGCATGTTTATTAGTCATAGTAGCATTGGGCTTATTTGTATTTAAAAAATATCCAATCAAACTACAATTGCGTGAAATGACTTTAGCTTCTTTGTTTGTAGTACTAGCTTTAGTGGTATCGTATTTTTCCATTATGATACCCTTATTTGGTTTTCCAAGTTTAAAGTTAAGTTTATCGCAAATTCCATTAATGTGTTTAGGGATGTTATTGGGGCCAAGTTATGCTTTTATTGCGGGGATTATCTATGATTTATTAGGATTGGTAATTAATCCAACATCCTTTCCTTTTCTAGGATTTACTTTAAACAATATTTTCGTTTGTGTGATTCCTGCTTTATGGTATCAACATAAACATTCCAAAAAGAATATCTTAACGATTTCTATGATGGCAGGTATCATAAGTACAATTGTATTTACTATTTATTTATGGACATATACAGATTCTGTGGCTTTTATTGATAAGTATATGGAATTAACGGTACAAATGAAGATGGGTATTACAATTGCATTTATTATTTTTATGATTCTTACAATGGTAGTACTTGGATTGTGGATATCTAAGAAACAAGATGAAGAAATGTTACAGTGGATGTTTTGTTTACTTATGATTGAAGTATTCATTCATTTATGTTTATCTCCATTGTGGTTAGAAATTATGTATGGAATTCCATATATGGTCAATTTCTTTATGCGTATTATTAAAACAGTGGTAGTCATTCCTTTATTTAGTATTCTAGGTTTACCGATTGTTAAATTATCTAAACGATTGTATAAAGGGGTGTAATATGGATACTTTCTATCAATGGATAAAAGAATGTAAACGCATTGTATTCTTTGGTGGGGCAGGTGTTTCTACTGAGAGTGGAATTCCTGATTTCCGTAGTGCGAAAGGTATTTATCAAACAACACCTGAAGAGATGGTATCTCATCATTACTTTATGGAACATCCAAAAGAATTTTATGCGTTCTATAAAGATAAAATGGTATATCCAAATGCGAAACCGAATATTACACATGAAGTATTGGCTAAACTAGAACAACAAGGAAAGTTATCTTGTATTATTACGCAAAATATTGATGGCTTACATCAAAAAGCGGGTAGTCAAAAGGTGATTGAATTGCATGGTTCTGTATTGCGTAATTATTGTATGGATTGTCATAGATTTTATGATGTGGATAAAGTATTGGATAGTGAAGTTCCCTATTGTGAATGTGGTGGCATGATTAAACCAGATGTGGTTTTATATGAAGAAAATTTGAAAAAAGAGAATATAGATAATGCTTTATACGAAATTGAACATGCGGATATGTTAATTGTGGCAGGGACATCATTATCCGTATATCCTGCTGCTGGAATGATTCGTTATTTCAGAGGTAAGTATTTAGTGTTAATCAATAAAACAAAAACGGATTTTGATCAGTATGCGGATTTGGTTATCTATGATTCGTTAGGAAATATCTTCAAAAATATTGAGTGTGAATAGCACTCTTTTTCTATAAAATAATTTGTGAAAAAAATAATTAGTAATTGACAATTATTTCACAAGTAGTACAATAGATGTGGAAATAAATCTAAAGGAGATATACATATGACAAAAATTATTGGAAGCCCTACTCGTTATATTCAAGGTAAAGGTGAACTTAAGAATTTAGCGAAACGTGCAAGTGTGATTGGGGATCACTTATTTATCTTAGTTGATAAAAACATTAAAGGTATTGTATTACCTGCAATTGAAGCTGGTATGGGTGATACAAAATACGATGTGGTTGAATTCAATGGCGAATGCTGTATGACAGAAATCAATCGTGTTATTGATGTATTAAAAGAAAAAGGTGGAAATGTTGTAATTGGTGTTGGTGGAGGTAAAACTCACGATACAGCAAAAGCAGTTGGTTACTATACAAATCATCCAGTAGTAATTGTTCCAACAATTGCGTCTACTGATGCGCCTTGTTCAGCATTATCTGTAATCTATACAGAAGATGGTGTGTTTGAAAAATACTTATTCTTACCAAGCAATCCAAATATCGTATTAGTGGATACTGAAGTAGTTTCTAAAGCGCCTGCTAGATTATTAGCTGCTGGTATTGGTGATGCATTGGCTACTTATTTTGAAGCTAGAGCTTGTTGGTTAAGTGAAGCAGATAACTGTGTAGGTGGTAAACCAACAAAAACAGCTATGGCATTAGCTAAATTGTGTTATGAAACATTATTAGAAGATGGTGTTTCTGCTTACTTAGCAGTTAAGAATAAAGTATGTACAAAAGCTGTAGAAAATATTATTGAAGCAAATACATATTTAAGTGGTATTGGTTTTGAATCTGGTGGATTAGCTGGAGCTCATGCAGTTCATAATGGTTTAACAGCAATTGAAGAAACTCATAAATTCTATCATGGTGAAAAAGTAGCGTTCGGTACTTTAGTTCAATTGGTATTAGAAAATGCACCAATGAATGAAATTAAAGATGTTGTATACTTATGCCAACAAATTGGTTTACCTACAACATTAGCTGAATTAGATGTTACTGAAGTAAAACCAGAAGAAATTATGGAAGTTGCGAAATTAGTATGCGCAGATGGTGATACAGTTGGTAATATGCCATTTGCAGTAACTCCTGAAGATGTATATGCGGCTATTTTAGCAGCTGATGAAGTTGGAAAATATCTTAAAAAATAACAAAAATTTCACAGTGAAAACTGTGATTTTTTTGTTGTAAAAATAATTGGTAAACATTACATGTGAATAAGTTGACAAAAAATGTAAACGATTTCATTTTTACCCTTTTCTAAACTTAAAAAAATAGTATAATAATAAATAGAATGAGAGGAGTAACTCTATGAGACAAAATAACATGTTAGCCATGATCCTTGCTGGAGGAAGAGGAACAAGGCTATACGACCTAACAAGTAAAATTGCTAAACCTGCAGTTTATTATGGTGGGAAATATCGTATTATCGACTTCCCATTAAGTAACTGTGCTAACTCTGACGTTGATGTAGTTGGTGTATTAACACAATATGAATCAGTATTATTAAATTCATATGTTGCACGTGACCATCGTTGGGGATTAGACGCTAAAGATAGCGGTGTGTTTGTATTACCTCCACGTGAAAAAGATAGCGGATTTGGATTGTACCGTGGTACAGCTGATGCTATTACTCAAAATATCGATTTCATCGATCAATTTAATCCTGAATATGTATTAATCTTATCAGGTGACCATATCTATAAGATGGACTATGCAAAAATGTTAGCTCATCATAAAGCTAACAATGCTGATTTAACAATCGCTGTATTAGAAGTTCCTATGAAGGAAGCTAGCCGTTTCGGTATTATGAATACAGATGAAACAGATCGTATTGTTGAATTCGAAGAAAAACCAGCTCAACCTAAGAGTAACTTAGCTTCTATGGGTATCTATATTTTCAACTGGAATTTATTACGTGATTCTTTAATTCGTGATGAAGCTAATGATGCTAGTGCTCATGACTTTGGTAAGAATATCATTCCTGAATTCTTAGATACAGACAAACGTGTTTACGCTTGGAAGTTTGATGGATATTGGAAAGATGTTGGAACTATTAGTTCATTATGGGAAGCTAATATGGACTTATTAGATACAGCTAATGGTTTAGATTTATCTGATAATTCTTGGAAGATCTATACAGAAGATGTAGCTACTACTCCACAATTCATTACTGAAGATGCTGAAGTAGAAAATTCTTTAATTAACCAAGGTTGTGTAATCGCTGGTGAAGTTAAAAACTCTGTTATTTTCACAGATGTAACAATTGAAAAAGGTGCTGAAGTTAAAGACTCTGTTGTTATGCCTAATGTAGTAATCGAAGAAGGCGCTGAAGTTCGTCGTGTAATCATTGCTGAAGGTGTAAGAATCGGTAAGGGTGTTAAACTTGGTTCTAAAGATGGCGAAATCGAATTGATTGCGCAAGATAGACTATAGGAGGTAGAAAATATGTTAGATGCTTTAGGAATTGTATCATTTGAAAATGATGGTATTCTAGTTGAAGGTTTAATGAAATATCGTCCTATCCCTGCTATTTCTTTCCTTGGTAGATATCGCTTAATTGACTTTGTTATGTCTAACATGACAAATTCAGGTGTTTCAAATTTAAAAGTATTTGTTAAAAAACAACCTCGTTCTTTAATTGAACACTTAGGAACAGGTCGTCATTACAATATCAACTCTAAACGTGGTAAATTACAAATCCTTTATGGTGAGTCTAATGAACTTACAACAGGTATTTATAACCACGATATCAATGCATATGTACAAAATATGCAATTTATTGAAGACAGTAAAGAAAAATATGTAATCATCGCTCCAGGTTATGTAGTAAATGCTATGAACTATGCGGATGTATTAGAACAACATGTTGCTACTGGTGCTGATATTACTGTTGTTTACAAACAAGTGGATAATGCAGATGTTGCATTCTTAGGATGCAATGCATTAGCTTTAGATGGTAACCGTGTTGGTGCTATCGCTACAAATATGGGTCAAGATAAAGTTCGTAATATTTCTTTAGATACTTATGTAATGTCTAGACAATTATTCATGGACTTAGTTAACCAAGCTGCTGAAATCAGTTCTTTATATACATTCAAAGATGTATTATCTAGTTCTGTTTCTACATTAAGAGTAGAAGGTTACGAATATAAAGGATATTGCGCATGCATTAACTCTTTAGAACGTTACTATGAAGCAAATATGGAATTAACAGATTACAGAGTTGCGAAAGAATTATTCAATCGTGAATGGCCTATCCATACAAGAACAAATGACTCTGCTCCTACTTACTATGGTAAAGATGCAGAAGTTGAAAATAGTGTAATCGCTAATGGTTGCCGTATTGAAGGTGAAGTTGAAAACTGTATTATTGGTCGTGGTGTTACAATTTCTAAGGGTTGTAAGATTAAAGATTCAATCATTTTACCTGAAACATTTGTTGGTGAAGATACAGTGATTAAACATGCTGTAGTTGATAAGAAAGTTATCATTCAAAACGTTAAACAAATCGTTGGTGATGATGAACGTTTAGTTTACATTAAACGTAGAGATCGCATCTAAGAGGTGTTCTAGATGAGTTCAGTATTATTTGTTGCTTCTGAAGGTTTGCCATTTATTAAAAGTGGTGGATTAGCAGACGTTATTGGTTCTTTACCAAAAGAATTGGTTCGTAAAGGTGATGATGCTCGCGTTATTATGCCTTTATATTTAAAGATTGTGAACCAACACAAAGAAAATTTAGAAAAATTATGCACATTTGATGTACATTCTGGTAATTTACATACAGTTGCTACAATGTATACAACAGTAAGAGAAGGTGTTACATACTATTTCGTTGAACATCAAGGTTACTTTGAACGTGGTGGATTGTATGGTTATGATGATGATGGAGAACGTTTCGCATTCTTTACAAAAGCTGTATTAGAAATGTTAAATCAAATTAATTATTTCCCAGATATCGTTCACTGTCATGACTGGCATACAGGTATGTTAGCATTAATGTGTAAAGATCATTATGCGCATGATGAACGTTACCAAAATATGAAGCATGTTATGACTATTCATAACTTAGCATTCCAAGGTAACTTCTCAGCTGACTTATTGTACAACTGCTTAGGTATGGATATGAAGTA
>JAFZDT010000019.1 GCA_017561055.1 Erysipelotrichaceae bacterium | reverse complement strand
CATCATAGTAATCTATCAATCCTAACAAATGACCAAATTCATGAATAACAGTATTAGCTCCAAGAGCCGTATGAATACTAGCATACGCATTTAATCCTAAATTTGAACCATCACTTAAGCCAACGCCAGTATAATTACTACTTTGCATATAGCCACCAGTAAAAGATAAAGGTGAATAACCATCATCCTGTGACACATCTCCTGCATTCAAAAAAATAACCGCATCATACAATTGATTTCCATCTTGATCAAATACTTCTTTATCAATATTTTGTGTATCATGCACCCAAGAGAAAATATCCTGTGCATACGTAATTCTTTCTGGTTCCGCTGACTTATTTGACTCTACATATCTTTCTTTAGACAAATTTTCATACTTCATTTCTGCAAATGCATATTCAGATTGATACCAGTCCGTAAAATGAGCAGTAATGCGCAATTGTCCATAAGAAGATTTATCATAATAAGAAGATAATGATTCTGTATCTGTTGTATAATCCACAACAGAACCATTTTCAGACACTCGCCCCATCATTTCTTTCATCGTTTGTAATTTATCATCCGTTGCCTCTTCATCACTCCAATTAATTGGAATTACCAACACATTCAAATCTCCAATAGAACTAGAATTTACATTTGGCAACAATTCTTTCATAGTTTTTGCATTTTCATATCTTTCAACTACAGGCAATGAAAGCACTTGAGTATTATCACCAAAATGAATATCCAAAGTCATACCTTTTTCAACTTTCGCATGATTCTTATCTAACACATTACCTTGCGCATCCTTAAGATCACCAACTACCATTGTTTCACCTTCAATGCCATAAACCGTACGATAATTACCCGTTGATAAAATCTTTTCAAGATCAAACTCATCTTCATCATATACATCAGGAACTGCTACTAAATAGAAATCAAAGATTCCTGTTTCAACATCAAACATTCCTTCGTTTGAAGCATCATACAAATAACCATCTAACTGAGCAACAAAAGACTTTTCATCAACTGTAAGATATTTAATCCCCGTTGTATATGTATCCGTTGTATAGTAAACATTTAATTTTGTTAAAGTAAATTCATCTACATTGTTTATTCTATCTGCTTTAAGCCCAATAAAATTAGGTAAAAAACTGAACATTTCTATAAAACCATTTTTTTCATCATAAGAAAATGTATTCTTAGAGCTACTTGTTGAAGATGTTAAAACACTTACACTATCTACCTCTGTAACTTCTGAAAATGTATAAGAACCATAAAGATCCAAACTATTCCAATAATCACCTGGCTCAGACACAATTGGATGATACGCTAAAATTTGACCAACAGACTTTAAAGCATCCACTTTACCTTGAGGAGTAAAAATCAATACTCCATTCTCATATCGTACCCCAGTCGCAACAAAAGGAATTACAACACCATCACTCGTTACAGAATTAAAAGTCAATATCCCATCATCACTCATAACAACAGAATCTTCTTGGATATTACCAATAACTTCAAAGACTTTCGCTTCTTTCTTAACTATTTTCATATATTTATTATAGCGATCATTTCCACCACAAGCAGCAGTAGTTAAAACTAATGCAATAATAACAAATAATTTAAATAATGTTTTAATAGATTTATATCTCATAAAATATCCTCCAACGCAAATTTATAGTACACTATTCTTTTATTATCGTTAATTCATATGACCTAAAAGTCTTACAATGCATAATTGTAAGACTAGCAACTGGCGACTACCCATTTATTTAGTGTATATAAAAACTTACGTTTCATATTTTCTTCCTCCAATTTTCGTTTTCATAATATATTATTGTGAAATTTTTGATAAGTGTTTTTTTTACAAAAAAAGTAGAGAATTTCTTCCCTACTATAACTCTTTCTTCAGCATAATTTTCATACTCATTTTTATAGAAAATATAATAAACAAAATGACTATAAATGCCAAAACACCTAATAATAAATAATCATTATTCCACAACACATTTAGCCAAGATAACTCAACATTTAATTTCTCAATAATTTTAACACCTACAGTAACTATAAAGAATATAGATCCAATTACCGCTATTAAAGCAACCCTACTTTTCTCTGCTCCAAATTTAAATTGTAATGGAAACATAATAGACAAAACTAGCACTGATGATAGAATTGTACCAAATTGACTACTAATCATCATTTCCATATCTAAACTATGTGTCATAATACCTTGTATAACAACTAATTATGTTCCCAAAATGTTTCCAAAAACACACAATAATAAACCAAAAATATATTTAGCTAATACATATTCTTTACGACTAAATGGTAATGTAAATAAAAATGCATTACCATTATCATATTCATCATAACTAATCGTACTAACAGCAAACATTGGAAATACCACAGCAATATATCCAGAAACAAATGTTGCTTGTGTACTTGTTCCAGATACAAATAATACAATTAATAAAATTATATAAAAACGACTTTGGCTTAATAACAAACGTAAATCTTTAACTAATAATCCCTTCATTATTTTTCACCTCGAATCATCATATACAACACATCATCAATACTACTATTTTCTATAGAAATACTAGGATAATTTTCCAAGTAATATTGTTTTTGATTAACTAATAAACGATATCCATATTTCTCTTTTTTAGTACGCAATACATACTGTTTATCCAACGAAGCATTTTCCTCAGCAGTTACTTTTAAAACTGCATAATCACTCAGTAAAACATCAGTATCTTCGTGTAAAACAATACATCCATCATGAATCATATATAAGTCATCACAAAGACTTTCTAAGTCACTAGATATATGAGAACTAATCACTATACTATGCCCCTCATCTAGCATAAAATCACGTAATAACTCTAATACTTCATCTCTAGCAACTACATCCAACCCACTAGTTGGCTCATCTAAAATCAACAATTTCGCATGATGACTCATCGCTACTATAACTTTAAGT
>JAFZDT010000018.1 GCA_017561055.1 Erysipelotrichaceae bacterium | reverse complement strand
ATTAGGTTCTGACGGTACAGTTGGAGCTAACAAGCAAGCTATAAAAATAATAGGTGACCATACAGAAAAATATGCTCAAGCTTACTTTGCATATGACTCTAAGAAAGCTGGTGGAGTAACTCGTTCTCACTTACGTTTTGGTAATTCTCCAATCCGTTCTACTTACTATATTAACAATGCGGACTTCATTTCTTGTTCTTTAGATGCTTATATCTTCAAATATGATATGGCTAAAGATCTTAAGAAAGGTGGAACATTCTTATTGAATACAACATTCTCTAAGGATGAATTAGAAGATCACTTACCAAACCGCTTAAAAGCTACATTAGCTAAGAAAGAAGCTAAATTCTATATTATTAATGCTACAGATATCGCTCGTGAAATCGGTATGGGTAGAAGAACTAATACAATTCTTCAATCTGCATTCTTCGCATTAAATGAACAAATTATGCCTTATGAAACTTCTGTTGAATTAATGAAGAAGGCTGCTTATAAATCTTATGCTAAGAAGGGTGAAGATGTAGTTCAAGCTAGCTACAATGCTATCGACTCTGGTAAGGGTGGATTAGTTGAAATCGAAGTTAAACCAGAATGGGCTAACTTACCATATGATTCTGGTAGAAAATTAACTGGTGATGAATACTTTGATAAACACGTGGCTCCAATTAACCACTTAGAAGGTTATGATATGCCAGTTAGTGCATTCACTAAGTATAACTTATTAGACGGTTCTATCCGTAATAACGTTGCTTATGAAGAAAGAAGAACAATTGCTGTTCAAGTTCCTACATGGGATCCTGCAAACTGTATCCAATGTGGTTTCTGTTCTTATGTATGTCCTCATGGAACAATTCGTACTTTCTTATTAACTGAAGAAGAAGTTGCTAATGCTCCAATGGAATTCAAGACAAAACCTGCTATGGGTAAAGGTGTTGAAGGATTACAATACCGCGTTCAAGTTTCACCTGACAACTGCGTAGGTTGCGGATTATGTGTTACTGAATGTCCAGGTATGAGAGGCGCTAAGGCTCTTGAAATGGTTGACGTTAACGCTAAACTTGATCAAGTACCTCTTGCTGACTACTTATACAAAGAAGTTCCTTACAAGACAGAATACTTCTCAACAGACACTGTTAAGGGTTCTCAATTCTTAATGCCTTACTTTGAAGTATCTGGTGCTTGTCCAGGATGTGGTGAAACTCCATATTACAAATTAGTATCTCAATTATTTGGTAAAGATATGATGGTAGCTAATGCTACTGGATGTTCAATGATTTACTCTTCATCAACTCCATCTACTCCATTCGTTAACGATAAAGATGGTAATGGCGTTGCTTGGGCTAACTCATTGTTCGAAGACAATGCTGAATACGGTTATGGTATGGCATTGGCTCAAAACTTCAAAGAAGCTAGAATCTTAAAAGTTATCGAAGATAACATGGAAGCTGTTGAACCTGAATTGAAAGAAGTATTTGCTAAGTACTTAGAAGCTGGTAACAACCGTGATGCTCAAAGAGAATTAGTAAAACCTATCGTTGAAGGTGTACAAGCTAGTGCAAATGAAGCAGTTAAAGAATTATTAGACTACGAACGTGACTTAGTTGGTAAGTCTGTATGGATCGTTGGTGGAGACGGTTGGGCTTATGACATCGGTTACGGTGGATTAGACCATGTATTAGCTAATAATTTAAATGTTAACGTATTAGTATTAGATACAGAAGTTTACTCTAACACAGGTGGACAATCTTCTAAATCTTCTCAATCAGCTTCTATCGCTAAGTTCGCTGCTGGTGGTAAGCCAACTGCTAAGAAAGATTTAGGTCAAATCGCTATGGCTTATGGTCATGTATATGTTGCTTCTGTTTCTATGGGTGCTGATAAAGTTCAAACATTGAAAGCTATTAAAGAAGCTGAAAGCTATGATGGACCATCTCTAATCATTGCTTACTCTCCATGTGCTAACCATGGTATTAAAGGTGGTTTAGCTAACCATCAAAGAGTTCAAGCTAATGCTGTTAAGTGCGGTTATGTAACATTATATCGTTTCGACCCACGTAAAGAACAACCATTAACTATCGACTCTAAAGCGCCTAACTTCGATGAATTCAATAACTTCTTATTGAATGAAACACGTTACGCTCAATTATTGAAACTAAAAGGTAATGAAACAGCTTACGAAATGTTCGAAAGATGTCGTAAAGATGCTGAAAAACGTTACAACCGTTTAGTTAAATTAGCTGAAAACTAATATCTTAAAGACTCGAGAAATCGAGTCTTTTTTTGTTATAATATTAGTAGGTGATGGTATGAAAAAAGTGTGTATTGTCGTAATACTTGTTTTATTGCTAGGTATTTATTGTTTTCCTATGAATCTTGGTAAAAAGTTAGAAAAGTTACAACAAAGTCCACATGTATCTATTGTATATACATGTTTCGATTTAGAAGATGAGAAAGATCCTATTGAATATACTGATTATTCTGTAGATGTTTCTAGTGAAGAATATGCTAAGATTTTGAAATTGTTGAAAGAGTATAATTATTATCGTGGATATGAAACACTTTTACCTGAAGGAAATGGTATTGCAGGGCCTGGAAATAGTATGGGTATTAATACTATATTCATTACATCGACTAATAAATTGTCCGTTGATGGAAAGATATATTATTTAAGTTATTTTGATAAAAATAGTGGAGAAGAGATTGTTAATCAATTGTTAAAGATTGTTAAGAAATAATACTTTATTGTTTAGATAGAACTATTGGAGGTATTCTAATGAAGAATTGGATAATTATAGGTGTATTGTTTTTGGTTTGTACAATGGGGCTTCAATATCGATCAATGAATTTGCGAGATCAAATTGAAAAAAGTGCTAAGGATACATTAGAGATTCGCATTGAAACTACTACAATTACGGGTGAAACAAGTAGTATCACTGAAAGTAAAACTTATAAATTGTCTAAGGAAGATAAGGAATATGAAGAAGTATTGGAAATTCTTGATAAATATACGTATCATCGCTCTGAATATCGTGATTCTTCACATATAATGTATCATCCGGGAATGGTCGGTGAGGTAATTGGGCCTAGTGTTGGAGTTGGGATTTTGCATTTAACTGAAAATTATTGTATTATTGGAGAACTTATTTGTACAATTGGTTATACAAAAGGTGAAGAAGAAAAACTAAAACATGAAATAGTAACGCTTTTTGAAAGTGTTAATTTAGATTATTTATATCGTAGAGTTACTTATGAAAATAATGAAATGGTAGAGGATTATTCTAAAAAGTATTGGGTAGATTATAAATAAAACATCCAGTTATAACTGGATGTTTTTTTAATCAACACTTGGGAATCTTGTTAGACAATGTCCAATGACTTCGTTTTTATAATGATAGATTCTAGGAATTCTATCAGATAATGTTGTAATAATTTCATATGGAATGGTTTCTAATTCATTCGCAATGGTTGTAATAGACATGTTTGGTCCAATTAGTTCAACTTCTGTACCAATTGGTACATATTCATCTAATCGAATCATGCATTGATCCATGCATATGCGTCCAATTAGAGTCGCTGGTTTATTGTTTACATAAACTGTACGTCCTTCATTTCTTCTTAACCAACCATCGGCATATCCTATCGGAATGGTTGCTATCCATTCTTTTTTATTGGCATGGTATACTGCACCATAACTTACAGTTTCATCTTTATCAATTTCTTTAATTGCAATAACTTGGGTTTTTAAAGAAAGGCAAGGCTTAATTGCTTCAAATGAACTAAAGCCATAAGCACCTAAACCAACACGCATAGCATTACAGAAATCATCTTCTATATATGTTCCATCTGTATTGGCCATATGGATCATTGGGAAATGATAATTTGATGCGATAACCATTTCTTTAAATTGGTTATATTGTTTCTTACTCATATCTCCATCTTTTTGATCGCTACAAGCAAAATGAGAGAAAATACCATCAATAATAACACCTTTAACTAATAAAGTATCAATGATTTCTTTTAATTCATTTATCGTTTTACAACCTAAACGATTCATACCTGTATCCACTTTTATATGAACATGCAAACCATGACTAGACTCTGGTAATTGTTTTGCATATTCTAAAGATGGAATAATTAATGTAATGTTGTTTTCAATTGCGATTGGAATGTATTGATAATCAGTAAATCCTAAAACTAAGATATGTAATTCAGGTACATGTTTATGGATGTGATAAGCTTCATCTAATGAAGAAACAGCAATCCATTTGATATTGCAATTTTGATATGCGAATTTACTTACTTTTAAATCTCCATGACCATATCCATTGGCTTTTACAACAAAGATAAGTTCTTTATTATCACGATGAAAATGCTTTAGGTTACATTCTAAAGCATCAAAGTCAATATCAATCCAAGTTTTACGAAACATATTAAACGATTCTTGCATAGACATAAGCAAAATAAATTCCTATTACTCTAAAGGCTAAAGATAAAAGTGTAGAAACATCCATTCCACCTAACCACATAGAAATTACAGAACGTAATACAATACCATACATGCTAGGTGTGAATAATGCTGAAAAACCAAAGATACTAATAATATCTCCAACAAAGAAACAAACAAATGCACAAATTGCACCTAATACGGAGAAACGAACTTGTACACCGCGTCCTGCTTTTTGAATAGACATACCAATTAGGTATCCAATTGCCATATATAGAATTTGTAACTCTAAGAATAAAACATTGGATAAAATGCCATAAGCAATAGTTAGTCCTAAAGTTGTTAATATACCTACAACACAAGCGTTTTGAAAACGTTCATTGCGTGTTAGAGCGTCTTTGTTATAGATTTTTAACATATCATTCACCTCTTTAATAGTATAGCATATTCAAGAAAGAATGAAAATGTAATCTCATTGTGGTAAATGTTATAGAAATGGAATTGTAGTTATATAGTAATTGTGATACTATTCTTCCTGGTGATTTTATGAAAAAGTATTTTGGTGATCGTAAGTTTATATATGCTGTATTAGTTGTAGCAATTCCAATTATGTTACAAAACCTTATTACAACAAGTGTCAATCTTGTGGATTCTTTGATGGTTGGTCAATTGGGTGATGGTGCTATTGGTGGTGTTGCGGCAGTGAATCGTTATTTTTTAATTCTGAATGGTGGTTTGTTTGGTTTAACAAGTGCTGTTTCGGTGTTTTTAGCACAGTTTTATGGGGCTAGAAATGAAGATAAGATGAAAGAATCTTTTCGTTTTTGTATTCTAGCATCTTATGTTGTAATATTGCCATTTTTTATCATTGCATTATTATTTCCTGAAGCGATTTTAAGTTTCTTTACTAAAGATGCGAACTTAATTGTTTCTGGAACACAGTATTTACGTATTGCTTGTTATACCTTTTTGCCTTTAGGTGTTTCGATGTCCATTTCATCGGCTATGCGTTGTATTGGAGAGACTAAAATTCCTTTAGTGGTTAGTGCGATTAGTGTTTTGATTAATACGTTTTTTAACTATTGTTTGATTTTTGGTCATTTTGGTATGCCTTGTTTAGGGGTTAGTGGTGCTGCATTAGCGACTATGATTGCGCGTGTAATTGAAATGTGTATTTTATTGTTGGTATTGAAAATGAATCATTTCCCATTTGCGACAAGAGTGGAAGAATTATTTCATATAGATGGAACACTTGCTCGTCAAATTGCTTTAAAGGCTGCACCATTATCTATGAATGAAATTTTATGGTCTGGTGGAAATGCGACGATCTTAAAGTTTTATGGGACTAGAGGTGGAGTTGTCTTAAGTGGTAATGCAATCTGTGGTACATTTACTGATATTTTCTATACATTGTTCTCAGGTATGGGAGTTGCGACTACAGTGATGGTTTCTCAACCATTAGGAGCGAATAAATTAGATGAGGCTAAGCAAAATGGTTATCAAATGCTTGGTGTAGCTTCTGTGCTTTCTCTAATTCTATCTGTCTTTATGGCATTAACTATCTATGTAGTTCCTATTTTATATACTTCCGCAAGTTTAGAAGTGTTAACAATAGCTAGAAGTATGTTATTGGTACAAGCGGTATGCTTTGTTATTTATACATTAAATATTCAAACATTCAATGTGTTGCGTTCTGGAGGGGATGCGAAATCAACATTAATTCTAGATAGTGGATTTATGTGGGGTTTCACAATACCTGTTCTATGTATATTGGCATATTTTACGAATATAAATATTTATTTGTTATTTGCTTTGGGAAGAGGTACAGAGTTAGTAAAATTGTTGTTATCGATTATTTTATTAAAAAAAGAAAGATGGGTTATGAATTTAACTGAAATGAATTAAGCATCTATACGATGCTTTTTTTATTTGTAAATAGAAAAAAGCACTTATCTTTCGATAAGTGCTAATTTAACACAATGGTGGTTCCGGTCGGAATTGAACCAACGACACACGGATTTTCAGTCCGTTGCTCTACCAACTGAGCTACGGAACCATTGGTTGCGGGGGAAGGATTTGAACCAACGACCTCCGGGTTATGAGCCCGACGAGCTAACCAGACTGCTCTACCCCGCGATGTATACCTTAAGTCTTTCCCTCAAGTGCTTACTTATTATAGCACGGTGATTTTTAATATGCAATAGAAAAATTTAAAAATTTTAAAATTTTTTTGAATTGTGTGATATTAACAAAGACGAGCATATTGCTTGTAAAGTATATAATAAGGAATATAATTAAAATAGTTAAAGGGAATTACCCAAAGGAGATAAAAAATATGAAGAAAGAATTAAAAGTTTATAGATGCGATGTTTGTGGAAATATTATTGTAAAGGTAGTAGATTCTAAGGTACCTGTAGTATGTTGTGGAAAACCAATGACAGAATTAGTAGCGAATACAACTGATGCGGCACAAGAAAAACATGTTCCAGCAGTAAGAGTTGAAGGAAATGAAGTGATTGTAAGAATTGGTAGTGTTGATCATCCAATGGTTGAAGAACATTTCATTCAATTTGTAATTGTTGAAACAGAAAATGGTTTCCAAGTGAAGTATTTAGAACCAAATGTAGCACCAGAAGCAAGATTTGTGGTAAATGAAAAAGTAGTAGCTGTGTATGAATACTGTAACTTACATGGCTTATGGAAAAAAGAATTATAATAATAGAAAAAGAGATTGTATGTTTTGAAAAATAAGCATATAATCTTTTTTTGTGGAGGAAAAATATATGAAATTAGTAAAAGGTTTATTAAGTTTATTATTAGTTTTTAGTTTAGTGGCTTGTGCAGATACAAATGATAAGAAAGATACATTTGATAGTGCTGCATATGTAACATTAATGAATGAATATGGTGCTAGTGGTATGAAAGCGGCTTATAACACATTCTTACAAGATGGTAATCCAGAATGGTTATATGCTGATTTAGGTAAGATTGATGGTTCTTACTATACAGCTATTCAAAATGCAGTAAATGGTATGACATTTACAGAAGGTGGAACAGCAGGAAATGCAATTGCACGTGTTGTTTTACAAAAAGGTGCAGATATGGTTTATTTATATGTATATGACAATGGTACAGCTAGTATTCGTAAGGATAGTGAAGTTGTATATACAGTAGATCAAGCTGCTATCGATACTTTAGTAACAGAAATTTCTAATGCATTTGTAGCATACGAAAATTTTAGAGCTGGAAAGTAAAAATGTGACTTCAGTCACATTTTTTTAATAGTAGATTTGTTGTTCAATTTTTGTTCTTTGTTCTTTGCCTTGTAAATACTCAATAATTTCAAAAGCAAAATCAATGGATGCGGCAGCGCTTCTTGCAGTAATGATAAAGTCGTCTTTAACCACATATTGATCTAAGAATGTGCCTTTGAAGTCTTCGTTCATACTCGTAAAGCAGGTATAGTTTCTATTTTGTAATAATCCCATTTTTCCTAAGATGGTAGGTGAAGCACAAATAGCAGCGATACCTTTTTTCTTTTGGTAGAAATTATGAATTAACTCAATAACATATACATTGTTTTCTAATAATTCATAATGAGGTCCACCTGGTAATAGTAACATATCATAATCTTTTTCTTGGCATTGTTTTAGTGGTAATACATTGGTAATTGCAATGTTATGTTTACCTAATACAATTTCTTTTTCTAATGAATAAATGTCTACTTCGATTCCGCTTCTTTTTAAAAGGGCAATTGAACCAATTGCTTCTAGTTCTTCAAATCCGTTTCCAATAATTGCACATATTTTCATAAATTGATTCTCCTTGTCTTTATCATACCATAAAAAGGAAAAGTACCACATGGGGATGTGGTACTTTCCATTTAATTTAAGGGGATAGAAGTTTTACGAACCTGAAAGATAAGGGGGATATCTACAGGGATACAGGTTCGTATAGTATAAGCTACTATATGCTTATGTCTTTAGTATAGCGCTTACATTCGATAGAAATGTCGCATAATTATGTGAAATTATGTGAAAAAGAAAACAAGATAAAAGGACTTTCGTCCTTTTACCTTTCTTGTTTCATATTGTTTTAGGGGATAGAATAATACGAATCAAATAATAGGGGATTATTATTTTAGGGAGAGATTCGTATGTAAACACTTTTTGTTTACATGTATAACTATACACGATGGTGTTTGCAGAAATATCGTGTGATTGTGTGAAATGATGTGAATTTATTTTGAACATAAAAAAAGAAAAAGACATAAGCCTTTTTCTATTTTATTCTTTTAATACTTATCTTATTTATTGAGGAGAAAAACTTGTACAAGGATGGGAACTTCTTGTACAACTATATACTACCAATTAATATCCTTGAAAATATCAAGAAATTATGGAAAAATATGTGATTTTTAATGAAAGTGTTTTCATTTTTTGATTTTCCTTTAACAAAGCTTTTACTTGGTTATTGGTAGTTGTTAGTGTATAGTGAAGGTGTAGTAGAACTATGAATTTCTTTTGATTATATGCAGTGATTTATGTCTTTTTTTAGTAATCCAGAAAATAGGATTGGGTGGAAAAGGAGTCTTTCTATGAAAGTGTTATTGTATTTTGAGGGAGAATCGTTGATTTCTAGTTCTGGTATTGGTCGAGCTATGAAGCATCAACAACAAGCTTTGGATGCTGTGGAAATTGCTTGGACTTGTGATCCTAGTGATGATTATGATATTTTGCATATTAATACCTTTGGTCCTAATAGTCTTCATATAATTAAACAAGCAAGAGATATGGGGCGTAAAGTGATTTATCATGCGCATTCTACGGAAGAGGATTTTCGTAATTCGTTTATTTTTTCTAATGCGATAGCTCCAATATTTAAAAAGCATCTTATGAATGTATATTCACAAGCAGATTATATTATAACGCCAACAGTATATTCTAAACAGTTATTAGAGGGATATGGTATTTCACAACCAATAGAGGCAATATCTAATGGTATTGATTTACAGCGGTTTAGGTATGATGAGGAGAAAGTTAAAGCTTTTCGTAAGTATTTTTCATTAGATGATAAAGATAAAGTTGTGTTATGTGTTGGTTTGTTTTTTGAGAGGAAAGGTATTTTAGATTTTATAGAAGTTGCGAAATGCTTGCCAGAATATAAATTTATTTGGTTTGGGGCTATTCATAGTTTAATGATACCTACTCAAATTCGTGAAGTTATACAAGGAAACCATCCAAGCAATGTGATTTTTCCTGGGTATGTTAAAGGTGCTATTTTGGAAGGTGCATTTAGTGGTAGTGATGTCTTTTTCTTTCCTTCTTATGAAGAGACTGAAGGAATTGTGGTGTTAGAAGCATTGGCTAGTCATCAAAATGTAATTGTACGGGATATCGGAGTGTATGATGGTTGGTTAGTAGATGGTGTTAATTGTTATAAAGGAAAGTGTAATACGGATTTTGTGAAATTGATTCGTGGTGTAGTTGAAGAACAGTTTCCTTCTTTAAAAGAAGAGGGATATAAAATAGCGGAACAAAGGAGTATTGAGGTAGTAGGTGGACAATTAAAAGGTGTCTATGAGAAAGTTATGCAATTATGAAAAGTATATTGCGTAATTATGTGTATAATTTACTTATTATTGTAATTTGTACACTTTTGGGATTATGGATGGCTTTGAATGATCATACAACGGAAATATTGGCTATGCTTTCAAGGGTAAGTGTTATAAAGGTAGTTGTAGTATTTACAGTTGTGTTGTTTTGTCAATTAATTGTTGGTTGGATATTGCTACAATATGTTAAAATAGTAAAGAAGGATTATTCACTGAAGGAAGGGTTTATCAATGCTTTGGTGGCTAGTTTCTTTCATGGTATAACACCAAGTGCTAGTGGTGGGCAGGTTGCGCAAGTGTTTGTGTTTCATAAACAAGGAATTGCAGTGGAACATGCGATGAGTATATTGGTGATTGATTTTATTGTTTATCAAATTGTCATGGTGTTTATATCATTGATTATGTTATTATGGAAAATGCCTTATTTTATGAATCATACCGTATTTCTATTGGCTATATTGGGTTTTATAGTAAATGCGATCGTGATTGGGGTACTGATTCTTTGTAGTTGTTCAAGTAAAGTATATACGTGGATTATGGAAGTTGTGATTCATGTACTTTATCGAATGAAATTTGTTAAAGATGAAGAAATTACTAGAAATAAGATGGAAGTAAAGTTACTTGAATTTTCTAAAGGGATGTATGTGTTACGTAGTAATTTAGGGTTATTAGTTAAAGTGTGTTTAGGGAATATGGTTCGTTTGTTGATTTTTTATTCCATTCCTTGTATTTGTTTATGGACATTGGATATTTCTTTTACAAACGAAGATGTTATAACTATAATAGCTTTAACTTCATTTGTTATGAATGTGAATGCTTTTATTCCCATTCCTGGAGCTAGTGGAGGGACTGAAAGTGTCTTTATGTTGATGTTTGGAATGCTTTTATCAAGTGTTCAAGTGTCAAGTGTGATGGTTTTATGGCGTTTTACAACATATCATGCATTACTAGTTGTAGGAGCCATTGTGTTTATAAGAGTGCAAAATTCGAAAACAAAAGTTGTTTAGGAGGTTTTTGGTATGAGAATTGGTATGTTTACAGATGCGTATACACCAGATATTAATGGTGTGGTTTCTTCTATTGTGACATTGAAGAATGCATTGGAAAAAGAAGGACATGAAGTGTATGTTATTACAACAAAATCGAGTGCTTCAAAAGATTTAGTGGAAGAGCGTGTTTTACGTTTAGCGGGTATTGAATTAGATAGTTTTTATGGTTATGTTTTAACAAGTCCAATTCATTTATCAGCGTTAGATAAAATTAAAAAGATGAATTTAGATGTCATTCATGTACATACAGAGTTTGGTGTGGGTATTTTTGCGCGTATTGTGTCAAGTCGTTTGTCTATTCCTTTGGTAAGTACATATCATACAATGTATGAAGATTATACTCACTATGTAAATATCTTTAATTTAAAGTCTGTAGATAGAGTTGCGAAACGCGCAGTGTATTCATTAAGTAAATTATATGGAGAAAAGTGTACGGCTTTAATTTGTCCAAGTCCAAAAACAAAAGAACGTTTGGAAGCATATGGTATTAAGAAACAAATTCATGTAATTCCTACAGGATTAGATTTGGAACGTTTTGAACCAGAAAAAACGGATGAAGAAACGCGTTTGGCTTTGCGTAAGGAAATGGGAGTTAAGGATGATGAGTTCTTGCTTGTTTATGTAGGGCGTATTGCGGCTGAAAAGAGTATTGATATTGTTATTGAGACATTTACAATCATTAAGAAATTACAAAAGAAGATTCGTTTGGCTATTGTTGGTGGTGGTCCTCAATTGGATGAATTGCGTCAAATGGCTAAGAATTTGGATGTAGAGGATTATGTGGTATTTACAGATCGTAAACCACATACAATGATTCCTTCGTATTATCATGCCTCTGATGCGTTTGTGTCAGCATCTTTATCTGAAACACAAGGTATGACATTTATTGAAGCTTTAGCAAGTGGTTTGGTTGTTTTTGCTAGACCTGATGATGTTTTAACGGATTTAGTGTTAGAAAATGAAACTGGCTTCTTATTTACAACAAAAGAAGAATTTGCGGATAAATTAATTGCGTTTAGTGAAATGAATAAAGCAGATAAAGAAAAAATGTATCAAAATGCGATTAAGAAAGTAGAAATCTATGATAGTCGTGTGTTTGGTCAAACAGTATTAAATGTATATCAACAAGCGATTGATATGTATCAAAAAGTGTATGATATTCAGGCATTGCGTATGAAAGATGATATGGTTGAAATGCTTTTAAGTTCTCAAGGTGATGAATTGAAAGTTACAATTACTTGGGACTTATATTTAGAAAAGAAATATCATATTAATGCGAAGATTATGCCTAAGGAATTAGAAGAATTATTAGTACATGAAAAGTATGCGAAGGCATATTTGCAATGTATTCGTAAGATTGCTTCTAAAGATCGTACTAGAAAAGAAATGTATGATTTCTTAACAAATGAAACTGAATTAGATATTAAATCTGTTAATGAAATCATTGAAAAACTTGAAAAGAAAGGGTATATCAATGATGCTCAATATATGATTTCTCAAATTGAAGCTATGCGTGCTTTAAAAGTTGGTAATCATAAGATTGTTCGTACGTTAGTGAAAAAAGGTATTCCACAAGAAACGGTGGAAAATGAGTTGGCGAATGAAGATCATGAGGAAGAAGTGGATCGTGGTGTGAAATGGGCACAAAAACAGCTTGGTAAGCCTACGGATAGTTCTATGAAGATGCAAAAGGTTTCTTTGCAAAAGAAATTGTATCAACAAGGGTATGAAACAGAAACAGTTAATGAAATTATGTCTTTATTAGAATTTGAGAAAGATGAAGATGTAGAGCATACAAATTTAATGAAACAAGCACAAAAGGCTTGGAAACGTTATTGTCAAAAGTATGAGGGTACAAAGTTACGTAATACAGTATTCCGTTATTTAGTATCTAAAGGTTTTGATTATGATGATGTTTATAATGCAGTAGAGGAAGTGGAACAAGAATATGATAAAGATTAATGAGTTAAAAGAACAACAATCTCTAGAGTCTTGTATGTTAGTATCTCAAGTTAAAGATGGTGTTACGGTTGCGAAGGCTCCTTATGTATCTGTGACTTTCCAAGATAGCACTGGTTCTATTGAAGGAAAACTTTGGGATATTAAACCTGTACAAAGAGAAGTATTAAAACCTGGTAGTGTGGTTTTAGTGAAAGCTGAAGTTATTAAGTATCGTGGGGCTTTACAATTGCGTGTAGTGGATGTAAAAGAAGCGGATAGTAGTATGTATAATCTAGAAGATTATGTGACTACTGGCTTAATTGCAAGAAGTGATTTGGAAAAAGAAGTTGCGGAAGCAGTAGATAGTATTACCAATGAGAATTTACAATTATTAGTTCGTACATTATTAATTGAGAATGAAGAACAATTCTTTAAGCATGCGGCTGCAGTTAAGAATCATCATGAATTTGTTAGTGGATTAGCTACACATGTAGTGGGTATGTTACGTATTGCGAATTCTATTTGTGATTTATATCCAATGTTAAATCGTGATTTATTAGTTGCCGGTATTTTAGTTCATGATATGGGTAAAATGGTGGAATTAACAGATGGCTTAGTTCCTGAATATACGATGGAAGGTAAATTGTTAGGTCATATTTCGATTATGCAAGCGAAGGTTGCGAAAGTGGCTGAGGAATTACAAATTGAAGATGAGTCTGTATTATTATTGCGTCATATGATTTTATCTCATCATGGGGAATATGAATTTGGTTCTCCAGTATTACCAATGATTCCTGAAGCAGAAGTGTTGCATATGATTGATAATTTGGATGCAAGAATGGAAATGATGCGCAAAGCTATGGATTCTGTTCAAGAAGGTGAATTTACTGCGCGTATTTTCTCTTTAGAAAATAGAATGTTTTATAAAGCCAAGAAATAACAGAACATATTTTGTTCTGTTTTTTTGTTATAATTTGTATAGAAAGATAGGTGAAACTATGAAGAAACTTGGTATATTACTAGTTGTATTGTGTATGTTATTTGGTTGTACAAGTAAACAAGATAAAGATGATGTATATAGGTGTGCAAAAACAATGGCGACTGGATTCATTGAAAATTCTTTAGGGTATGATACTAATGCAAAATATGAATTGCAAAAGGTAAAAGGGGAAAAAGGTGTCTTTCCATATATTTACCAAGTAGTTAAGGATGATGTACCTATTTTCACTATTGAATTTGTGTATGAAGATGATATGGTCTATGGTGGAGTTTCCTTTGAGTATAATGCAGGCTATATCGTTCCTTATATTCAATCTGAACGTTTTTTAACATATGCGAATGATCGAATCGAGTATTCATCTTCGTTAAATGCTGGAATGGAGTATGAAGAATATCAGAATGTTAATGTTATCCATTTAGAGGAAAGTTTGGATGAATTAGTAGCGGATAAATTGGTTGATATTAGTTTAGAATCTTGTCCAGGTTATACAGTTGGTGATAAGGTTGTATTGTTTGAACCTGTAAAGTTGTTATTGGTTAAGTTAAATGATGCAACAAAGGATATTGAGGTGCATGAAGGTACGAATTTTCATTTTCCGGTTTATGTGAATGATGAATTGATATCTATTTTAGGATTGGCCTTTTCAAAAGAATTTGATGGTTATGGTTTAGGATATGAGTTTTTGGATGATACGTATTCTCAATTATTGAATGGCAATCAAAAGTTTGTAAGGGTTTCTTATGGAAACTTGTTAAGTCAAGGAACGGTATTCGTTTTAGAGGATGGCACAATTATCACTGAGCATCCATATCCATTGTATGTGGATACAACTATCGATATAATTAAAGACTATTTAGAAGGTGAAGAACCATTAGAAATTTACAAAGAGATAAAATAGAAATTTAATAAATGAAGTGGATGTTTAAAGTAAGGATACTTTAGCTATTCACTTTTTTTAGTGTGGTATAATTATAAAAAGTAATAATTGAAAGTAAGGATGATAATATGAAATATAAAGAACAAATTGAATATCTGAAGATTGAAATAGGAAAGGTATAAGAATATAGTTAAAAACTTGTGTAAACGAAAAAAACCGCATAAGCGGTGTTTCCCTACCCTTACGGGCTATCTGTACTATTATTATATGCAATTTGTTTAAAAAAACAACAACTGTGGGTAAAAAAATGACTTTTTGTCAATTTTTAATAACTTGTGTTATTTGTACAGGAAATAATAATATTAATAAAAAAAGCTCCTGAATATCAGGAACTTTAATTTACATGGCAGGGGTAGAGGGGATCGAACCCCCATCCGCGGTTTTGGAGACCGATATACTACCATTGTACTATACCCCTAAGCGCTTTAATATAATAGCATAGTAAAAATAGTTTTTCAACTATAAAAGTTATATTTGTGGTAGATATTTTATAAATGTGGTAACATATATAAGGAATTATTTCTTTTTGGAGGTAAAAATATGAGTGAATGTAATCATGATTGTTCAAATTGTTCAGCGAATTGTAGTGAACGTAAAGGAATTCAAAAGGAACAATTGAATAGTAAAAGTAGTGTTAAAAAAGTAATTGGTATTGTTAGTGGTAAAGGTGGAGTTGGTAAATCTCTAGTTTCTAGTTTATTAGCTATCAATATGAATAAGAAGGGCTATAATGTTGGTATTATTGATGCTGATATTACAGGTCCAAGTATTCCTAAGATTTTTAATTGTACTTCTCCTGCTTATGGTATGGATAATTTAATTCTTCCTAATACTAGTGCGATGGGTGTACAAGTTATGTCTATTAATATGTTATTGGATTCTGAGGAAAAACCTGTTGTATGGCGTGGACCAGTAATTGCGGGTATGGTTAAGCAATTCTATACAGATGTTATTTGGAGTGATATTGACTATTTATTTGTGGATATGCCTCCAGGAACTGGGGATGTACCTTTAACTGTGTTCCAATCATTGCCTGTGGATGGTATTGTGATTGTTACTAGTCCTCAAGATTTGGTAAGTATGATTGTAACTAAAGCGATTAATATGGCGAAGATGATGAATGTTCCTATTTTGGGTATTGTTGAAAATATGAGTTATTTTGCTTGTCCTGATTGTGGTAAGAAGTTACATATTTTTGGTGAAAGTCATATTGAAGAGATTGCTAGTAAAAATGGTCTTGAAGTATTAGCTCAATTACCAATTCAACCAGAAATTGCACATGCATGTGATGAAGGAAGATTGGAAGAATTGGATGTACAATTGCCTAAGGCTGTTAAAGTATTAGAAGCTTTATTGAATGATAGTGAACGTATTGCGATTCCTTGTGAAAATCATGCGGTGTTTGGTCATTTTGGTAAAGCTAGTGCTATGATGGTTTATGATATTGAAGAAGGTATGATTGTAAATAAACAAGAATTATCTTTAGATGGTGCTGGTCATAGTGCGATTGCATCTAAATTGGCTGATTGGCAAGTTACTACAGTATTATGTGGTGGTATTGGTCAAGGGGCTGTTGATGCTTTAGCTGAAAAGAATATTCGTGTGATTCGTGGCTTAAGCGGCGATGTGGATGTTTGTGTACGTGAATATTTAGCCGGTCATTTAGTGGATGATGCAAATTTAGTTTGTGATCATCATGAACATACATGCTCTTGTGGTTGTCATTAAAGTCGCATTTTTAAATGCGGCTTTTTTTGTAAATGAAGAAAGGAGATATTTATGCTGAAGAAAATATTCTTTGTATTATTATTGTTTTTAGTAGTTGGTTGTTCTAAGGATACGGTATTTGTATTAGAAGATTATTTGGAAGATACTACTTTTGTGATTGAATTGCAGTTATATGGTAAAACAGAATATTTGATTACTTTAGATGATATGAGTAAGGATGCTTTTTTGGAAGAAATAAAAAAACTTTCGATTGTTGAATATGGTGAAGTAGAGCGTGGTGCTGGTGGATATAGTTATCGCTTAGTTTGTGGCAATGTTATTGTAGAAGATAATAATGGAGCACATTTGTTTGTGGATAGAGTTGAATTAACAAATAAACAGTCTTGTTAGCAACAGGATTCTTTGGCTGATCTTGTGAATGCAATTGTTGAGATTCAAGATGATGAAGTTTATGCACTCATTAACACAGTAAATATTGAAAAAGTAGAATCATAAAAAGATAGTTGACAATTTTAAGATACAAGAGTAACATAAAATACAAGAAAAAACCGATAGAGGTAGCGGTGTATCAGAGTACTTTAGGGAGCTGGCAAGCAATGAACTAAAGGAAAGGTAATCATCGCCGAAAGTAGATGTTTGGCAAAATATCTATTTGGGGTTACAGGAAATACTTGTAACACTCCTACGTTTGTAGAGGCGCTATTATGTATGACTCTTTTTGAAGTATAAGTCGTGCTTAATGGCACGGCTTTTTTCATTAATAGTCTATAGGAGGATAAGAAGATGAGAAGATTATTAGCGGTATTATTAGTTTTAGGATTTTTATTAGCAGGTTGTGGTGGAAGTGCGGATACTGACAATCAATTTGTAGTTGGTATGGAATGTGATTATGCACCATTTAACTGGACAGCATTAGAACAAGGTGAACATGGTATTGCCATTAGTGGTGGCGGATATGCGGATGGATACGATGTTATGTTTGCTCAAAAAATTGCAGATTCTTTGGGGAAGGAATTAGTAATTAAGAAGATTGCTTGGGAAGGTTTACAACCAGCGTTAGAAGCGAATGATATTGATGCAATTATTGCAGGGATGACAGCAAATCCTGATCGTGAAATGAATGGGGATTTCACTACTCCATATTATGAATCAGAAATGGTTATGATTGTTAGAAAAGCGGATGCATTGGATCGTGAAGCACATTTAACTGATTTTAGTGGTAAAAATGTTGTTGGTCAAATTGGAACTAACTATGATGATATTATAGATCAAATTCCTAGTGTGAATCATCATACTCCATTAAAAACATATCCATTAATGATTTATGCATTGCAAACTGGTGAAGTTGATGCGATTACTGCTGAATTACCAGTAGCAATTGGAGCTACTCAAGCAAATGATGATTTAGCTATCGTTTATTTTGAAGATGGTTATGGATTTGATATTGATACAACAGTTTCTATTTGTTTAAAAGAAGGTACTAGAGATGGTGATTTCTTTAAAGCTGTACAAAGTGCATTAGATGCAATTAGTGAAGATGATAGAGTAAATATGATGCTTGATGCGACAAATCGTCAACCATCAAGTGAGGAATAGTCATGCAGTTTTTAGATACAGCATGGGGAATCTTTACTAAGTATTCAGTATTATTTTTCAATGGTGTTAAAATTACGTTATTATTAGCCATTACAGGTACTGTATTTGGTTTAATGATTGGTTTAGTAGTTGGTGCTATTCGTGCAATTTCTTTAGAGCCTCGTAGTTCTAAATTTTCTAGAATTTGTAAAAAAGGAATTGATTGGTTATTAACTGTATATATTGAATTCTTTAGAGGAACACCAATGATGGTACAATCATTCTTTATGTATTATGGTTTAAAGAGCATTGGCTTGAATTGGACACCGATTGTGGCTGGTATTGTGATTATTTCGATTAATACGGGTGCTTATATGGCTGAAATTGTGCGTTCTGGTATTCAAGCTGTGGATAAGGGACAAACAGAGGGTGCTCGTTCTGTGGGGATGACACATTTACAAACAATGTTCTATATTATTATTCCACAAGCGATTCGTAATTCGTTCCCATCTATTATTAATGAGTTTATTGTAAATATTAAAGATAGTTCTGTGTTGAATGTTATTGCGGTTAATGATTTGTATTTCCAAGGTTCTTCTGTTGCTGGAAGTGTCTTTAAATACACGGAAACATTCTTTGTGGTAGCGATGATTTACTTGTGCTTAACCTATCCTACAAGTAAGATTTTAGGTTATATTGAAAAACGTATGGCAAATACGACTGGGAAAGTAGGTGCTTAGGTATGGGACATTTAATTGATATTCAACATTTGAAGAAACATTTTGGTAAGTTGGCAGTATTAAATGATGTAGAGTTTCATTTAGATAAAGGTGAAGTTGTTACGATTATTGGTTCTAGTGGTAGTGGTAAAAGTACTTTGTTGCGTTGTATTAACTTATTAGAAATGCCGGATGCTGGTGCTATCTATTATGATGGTAAAGATGTTTTACAAGGTGAGATTGATGTGAATCAACATCGTACACATATTGGTATGGTGTTCCAAAATTTCAATTTATTTAATAATAAGAATGTTATTGAAAATTGTATGATTGGACAAATGAAGGTTTTGAAACGTAGTAAAAAGGAAGCGGAAGAAAAGGCTTTGTTTTACTTGGATAAAGTGGGTATGAAGGATTTTGCGTATGCAGGGTCTATGCAGTTATCTGGGGGTCAAAAGCAACGTGTAGCGATTGCTAGAGCGTTGTGTATGGATCCTAAGGTATTGTTGTTTGATGAGCCTACTAGTGCATTGGATCCTGAGATGGTTGGCGATGTTCTTAATGTTATGAAGGACTTAGCTAAAGAAGGATTAACGATGATTGTAGTTACTCATGAAATGCAATTTGCGAAAGAAGTAAGTACTCGTGTAGTATTTATGGAACAAGGTGTGATTGCGGAACAAGGAACTTCTGAAGAAATTTTTGGCAATCCAAAAACAGAATCTTTACAACGTTTCTTGTCTCGTTATCGTAATCAACAGAATTAACGTTGAATTAAGTTTATGACAGTTAAGATGCATTGTAAGGTGTGTCTTAACTGTTTTTTTGATATAATAGATATGGAGTTGATAGTATGCATAATTTAATTTTTCGCACATTAAATATGATGTTAGGCATTGGGTGTGCTTTAATTTATATGGCACTTATACCAAATGCTTCTTTTGCGTCCATTATGATTGGTTTAATGTTTGGTATGATTGTGTGCAATGTTTTTCATGTAATCATGCATGAAGTGGGACATTTAGTATTTGGATTGATTAGTGGATATGAGTTTTTATCCTTCCGTGTAGGGAGTCATGTTTGGTTGAATATTAATGGCAAGTTGCAACATAAACGTTTTTCTTTAGCAGGTACGGCTGGTCAATGTTTAATGGTACCACCAATGTTACAGGATGGTAAAATGCCATTTAAATTGTATTTATGGGGTGGATGTATTACCAATACTGTGATTGCTTTAATTGCGGTTGGATGTAGTTTATTTACTCAAAATGTATATATTGATTTGGTTTGTTATCTATTAGCGTATGTGGGTTTTATTTATACTTTACAAAATGGTTTGCCATTAAAGTTGGATATGATGTCTAATGATGGTTTTACGATTGATAGTATTGCTGAAAATGATGCGGCTTTACATGCATATTGGTTACAAATGATGGTGACAGCACAACTTGCTAGAGGTGTTGCCTTAAAAGATGTGCCAGAAGAATGGTTTATCGAGTATCCTTATGATCAATTGCAAAATCAAATGGTTGCGGCTGCTATTTATTTTAAGATCATTCGTATGATGAGTAAGCGTGAGTTTGATGATGTAGAATATGAGATTGAGAATGCATTGCAACGCAATGTAGGTTTTGTTGGTGTTCATAAATATATGTTGCGTTGTGAGTTGGTATATTGTCGTTTATTAAAAGGTTACAATGTGGATTCTTATATGACACCTGATTTTAAACAATTCTTACAAATGATGCGTAATAATGTTACAGTAATGCGTACGCAATATGTTTTGAACTATAAAAATAAAGAACTTGCTCAACGTTATTTACAAATGTTCAATTCTATGGCGAAATTGCATCCATATACAGTAGAAGCAGAGGATGAAAGAGAACTTATTCGTTTGTTTGATGAATCGATGAAACAAAAAGAAGTAGAGGAATTGGAAGATGCCGATAGGGATAACGATTAATTTGTGTTCTGTATTTTTAGGTGGTATTTTTGGTGTTTTGATTGGTAAATATATTCCAAGTCGTATTAAAACTGAATTAACTTTGTTGTTTGGTTTGAGTTCTATTGCGATTGGTATTCCATCGATTGTGGGTATGCAAAATATGCCAGTGGTAGTTATGAGTATTATTTTAGGTACTGCTATTGGGATGTTATTGCATGTTAGTGATTATGTACAAAAAGGTGCTAGATTTTTAGAAAAAGTAATTTCTAAAGTGTTTAAGAATCAAAGTGAACTAAATGAAACGGAGTATATGCAAACACTAGTTATGATTATTGTTTTGTTCTGTGCTAGTGGTACGGGTATTTATGGTAGTTTGGTGGAAGGTATAAGTGGGGATCCTACGATTTTGATTTCTAAATCGATTTTGGATTTCTTTACAGCTGCGATATTTGCTAGTCAATTGGGAATGGTTGTAAGTGCGATTGCTATTCCTCAAGGAATCGTTTTTCTTAGTTTGTTTGCTTTGTCTGGTGTAATTATGCCGTATGTAACAGCTAGTATGTTTGCGGATTTTAAAGCATGTGGTGGATTGTTAGTCATTGCGACAGGATTGCGCATGATGAAGATTAAGGATTTTCCATTGGCGGATATGGTGGTATCCATGGTGCTAGTTATACCGCTTAGTTGGTTGTGGGTGAGTTATATCTTGCCATTAATTGTTTAGTTGAAAAGGCATTTGATGCCTTTTTTAACATAGAATGGAGGTATCATCATGAAATTGTTGTTTATTAATTTACCGTACTATGGTCATGTGGTACCAACCATTGGTTTAGTACAAGAGTTAATTGCGCAAGGCTGTGAAGTAACGTATATGTTACCACATGATTGGGAAGAGAAAATAAAAGATAGTAAAGCTACATTTTATGGTTATAACAATCATAAACAATTAGCGGAACAGATGAAGAATGCATATGCTAGTGCTGAAAAAATTGTTGAACAATTTGATGGTATCATTTATGAGCAATTCTTTTTTCTAGGAAAACATTTAGCTGAAAAATATCAGAAACCAGCTATTCGTATATTTACAGCACCTGTCACCAATAAAGTATTAATGGAGAGATTTATTGAAAAAGGGCCGTTATCTATTTTTAAGTGTAAATGGATTAATAAAGCTTTTACTAAAGATATTGCGAAAGATATTTCTATGAAAACCGATAATTGGTTGGATGAAATTGTGTATAATCCGGCTGGATTAAATTTGGTATACACATTAAAGGAATATCAACCATATTTAGAGGAGTTTTCTAGCGATTTATACACGTTTTTGGGTCCATCTATTTATGATAGGAATGAAGAATTTTTGTTTGTTAAAACAAGACCGATTATCTATATTTCATTAGGTACAGTTGTAAAGGGGGCTAAAGTGTTCTTTAAGCAATGTATCGATAGTTTTAAAAATGAAGATGTAGATGTGATTCTGTCTTGTGGAAATTTTGATATTCGAAAATTTAAAGAGATTCCAAGTAATATTCATATCTATACTCGTGTTCCTCAAATTGAAGTATTAAAAATAGCGGATGTTTTTGTTACTCATGGTGGGATGAATAGTGTATCTGAAGCACTTGTATATGGAGTACCTATGGTAGTTATACCGTTTGCGTCGGATCAATTTGTGAATGCAGAATGTGTAGAAAAACTAGATGTTGGTAAAAAATTAGATGATATGCATGAATTAAAGAGTTTAGTAAGTTCTGTAATGATGGATACGGGTATGAAAGAGAGTATGAATAGAGTGCAGGATATGATACATGATGCACTGGGAAATAGTGGTGGAGCAAAACTTATCATAGAATACATAAAAAAAGCCTTTTAGTGAAGTGAACCCAAAAAGTTAGACCAACTAACTTAAGGAGGTTCACTTTTTATTATGAAATATTCAAAAGAATTTAAATTAGAATGTGTAACGAAATATAAAAATGGAGATTATATCAAAGACCCACCAGGAGTTAATCAT
>JAFZDT010000129.1 GCA_017561055.1 Erysipelotrichaceae bacterium | reverse complement strand
TCTACATCATATACCCATACAACTGCTACTGGTTTTTCTTGTGTTTTGTTATAGTCTTCTACAAATTGTAATCCTTCTTCTAAGTCCATAACATATAGGGCAGTAGAAAGGATATCCGCTACACCAGAATCTTCTGTTACGATAGTAACTGAACGATGATGTGTAGCAGGAAACAATGTATCTGGATCAATGATATGGCTATAAATTTTACCATTTGAAACGAAGTAACGTTGGTAGTCACCACTAGTTACTACAGACATATTTCCACCTGTATAAATAGTTGTGACAGTATCTCCATAAGGATCATTTGGATTAGCAATTCCAACACTCCAAGGATTTCCGTCAACTTTATTACCAACTACACGGACATTTCCGCCACCATTGACATTACCAAATAACATACCCGCTTTTTCTAGTTCTTGAGCAACTACTTCTGTTGTATATCCTTTAGCAATTGCACCAACATCTAGTGATACATGTTCATTTGTAATGTATACAGTGTTATTTTCATCATCGATTTCTACATATTTCCAACCAGCGTATTTTGCGCTTTCTTGTAATTCTTTAGTAGTAGGAAGTGGAACGTCATCGCTTCCGCTTAAATTGATTTGTTCTCCTTGATCACGATAGTTGTGCCATAAAACCATAGTGTTTCCCATAGTAATATCAAATGTACCGTTGGTAATTTCTGTATATTCTTTTGCAAGTAATAATAAATCAATAATTGGTTGTTCAACGGTTACTTTTTGTTTTCCAGCGTTATCATTAATGGTTTTAATGTTGTTTACTCCTTCATAATCATTGTATTTGTCGAATAATTGATTGTATTTGTTGAATGCATTTTCTAAGATTTGTGAATAGGTTAGAGCTTCTTCATCGCTTGTTGCGTAGGCATTCATTGTAATCATAGTGTCAAAACCTAAGATGACTTTAGGGTATTTGTTATAAACAGGTTCTTTTTCTGTACATCCAAAAAGTGTACATAATAAAATACATAATACGAATAACTTTTTCATTTCTTTCATCACCGGGGACATTATAGCACATGTGTATCTTTTATGCCCATAATTATGTAAATAAAAAATGAAAATAGTGTGATACATTTTTGAGAATAGTGCTATAATATTGAAGAATATGATTATTCAGAAGGGAGAATTTGTAATGTCATTATTTACAGGTCCAATGCGCAAGCATGTTGATGGTAAAAAAGAATTGACTGCTCATACTGAAGTCGTAAAAGTTTTAGCTGGTGAAAAAGTGTATATTCCTTTAATTAGCATGGGAAGTACAAAGTTTGAAGTACTTGTTAAAGAAGGCGATGCAGTTTGTGTAGGTACTAGACTTGCTGTGCGTAATGATCATTTTACAGTTCCATTGTTCTCTAGTGTTTCTGGAACAGTTTTAGGAATTGAAAAAAGAATGCATGGTAGCTTGAAATTAGTAGAGCACATCGTAATTGCCAACGATGGTAATTACACTAAGAAGTTTGATATCGAACCATTAGATTACAAAACTGCAACAAGAGAAGAAATCGTTGAGTTTATGAAAAATAGTGGTATGGTAGGATGCGGCGGCGCTGGGTTCCCTACTTATGTCAAATATAATCCAGCGAACAAAATTCAAACATTAATTATTAATGATGTTGAATGTGAACCTTATATTACTGCAGACTATAAAGTTACTGAAGCTGAGTTAGCTTTATTAGTTGAAGGTGTTGCGGCTATGAAAAAAGCTTGTGATGCTGAAGTTGCTTATATTGCAATCAAAGAAACTAAGAAAGATATTATCCCAGTAATGAAAGAAGCTGTAGCAAATGTTGAGGGTGTAGAAATTAAAGAAGTTCCTGATGTATATCCAATGGGTTGGGAACGTACATTAATTTATCAAGTAACTAAGAAACGTTATGATCGTTTACCTAGTGAAATTGGTATTGTTGTAAATAACTCTACAACAGCTTTATCTTTAGCAAGAGCTATGAAAACAGGTGAACCTATCGTTTCTAAGATGGTTACATTCTCTGGTGAAGCATTAGCAAATCCTGCTAACGTTTTAGTTCCAGTTGGTGTTCCTGTTGGGGAAATTATTAAACAATTAGGTGGATATAGCAAAGAAAACGTTCATATTATTGCTGGTGGTCCTATGATGGGTAAAACTATCAATAATGATCAATTTGTAATTCACCATGCTATGAATGCTGTTACAGTATTAGAAGCAAAAGAAGAAAAAGAAATCGGATGTTTACGTTGTGGACGTTGTAATGATTTCTGTCCTGCTGGTATTCAACCAGTACGTATTAACAATGCTGGACGTATCAAAGATATTGATATGTTAGAAAAATTAGAAGTAGCACGTTGTATTGAATGTGGTATGTGTACATATGTTTGTCCTTCTCATATCAAAGTAACTGAAGGTATTAGAAGAGCTAAACAAGTCTTGGCAATGGCGCCTAAAAAGGGAGGTAAATAGTGATGAAATTTAAATTGAATCCAGCTCCTAATTACCATTGTGGGGCTAGTACAAGAAAAGTAATGTTAGAACTTACTGTTTGCTTATTGTTAGTATTTGCATTTGCATTATTCTATCAATTTACAGCTCACGGTATTGGTAATGTTATTCATACTTTAATTTTAATGGGTAGCGCATTAGTAACTGCTGTTGTTTGTGAAGTTTTATGGGCTATCTTAGTAGCTAAGGAAAAACCATTGGATTACTTACGTGATTCTTTCCCTTGGGTTACTGCTATTATTTTAGTATTAATGGTTCCAGTAAATACTCAAGTATATCCTGTGATCATTGGTACGATCTTTGCGATTGTAGTTGCTAAATTATTCTTCGGTGGATTTGGTACTAACATTTTCAACCCTGCAGCTGCTGGTTGTGCGGTAATTTTCTCTTATTTCGCAACAAGCTTAGCTAAAGATGTTGTTACTGGTGCTACTCCAACTAAGACTATTGCTGGTACATATGGTTGGATTATTAACCAACAAGATGTATTAGATAAATTCATGGATCAATTCGGTGGAATGTTCGGTTTATTAACTGGTATGCATGATGGTGCTTTAGGGGAAACTTGCACAATCTTAATTTTAGTTTTAGGTGTATATTTAGTTGTTCGTAACATCATTGACTGGAGAGTTCCTGTATTCTATTTAGGTACAGTATTTGTATTAGCATTAATTATTGGATTATATCATGGTGCTGGTTTATGGTATCCTGTATTCCACTTATTAACAGGTGGTGTTGCATTTGGTGCTGTATTTATGGCTAC